>CAYURR010000159.1:0-6849 GCA_964446745.1 uncultured Defluviitaleaceae bacterium
GACATGATTGGGGAACTTACGAGGTTCGCTTAAGCGATATTGACGGAAACGAGATAGTGATAGCTGAGTTTTCGTGTTAGCTTTCTTGACTCACAAGCATAAAGTTTTTCACTAGCTATCAAATAAAAAACTTGGCAGCTCTTTCATATGGATCTAATGTGATTACGTTACTTATCTATTATTTCTTTATCAATATTTTGAACATCATTATTTGATGATTTAACTAACAATAGCCCATGTTCAAACATATACTGTAATAAACATAGTAAAGAGGCGAATCACATTATGAACGCTAATAACACCGCGCATGTTCGTGTATTACATGCAGTGCCTGACGCTCCCAATGTTGATGTATACTCAGATGGAGCCTTACTGGTAAGAAATATTGCATTTGGAGACATCACCGGCTATCTACCAATTGCACAAGGAACATATGAAATAGCAATTTATCCAACAGGTACTATGACAACTCCCGTTGTCAATCAACTCCTAACTGTAAATGACAATCAAAATCTTACCATCGCAGCTATCGGAATGCTAAATACAATAAGCGGGTTGAAGATCACGGATTCCAATCAACCTATGCAAGGCAACAATGCAATGGTTCGTTTCATCCACCTGTCTCCAAATGCACCTGCTGTAGACATTACACTGCCGGATGGCACTATCGTGTTTAAAAACATTTCCTATATGCAAGGAACAAATTACGCTGCAGTGCCCCCATCCACATATACATTACAGGTCAAGCCTACAAATACATCAACTGTGGTACTGACTGTTCCTAATGTGGCGGTAGAGGCAAATAAATATTACACTATTTATGCATTAGGTCTTGTAGGTAAAAACCCCGAGCTTCAAGCTTTGGCTGTAATGGACTATTAAAATTTTGTTTGCTTGATACACCAGAACAGGCTTATGCCTTTATTAAGGGGTGCACCAATGTTTCGTTAATCCAACTTGACAACATTTATTTTAAGCAAAGCCCATAAACCATAGGGCTTGTTTGCGTTGGATTGGATTAGCGATTGTTTTCGCCAGCATCGGGTGTACCATGCCCTTTATTGTGTATTGGTCTGCTTTAATCCTTTTCCAACTGTGAAAAGGATTTTTTTATTAGGAGGAATTTTAATGAATATAGACTATCGACAACTGCTTGCGTCCGAATGCGAGCGTATTAGTGAAATAGACGCTTCAACATTTGTTAAAAGGGCTTGGCGAAAAGTAAACGGCGTTAAGCAATGGGTTGAAATTAACTGGCAAGATGAGGACTTTCCAGAGGGTTATGATAATCATTTAGCAGCTTTGAAGGAAACCTTTGAAAAGAACGGTTTTGCTATCGGTGCATTTGATGGTGAGCGGCTAATCGGTTTTTGTAGCGTAAATCTTGATGAGTTTGGAAAACACCATAAATATGTTTTATTAGACCAAATATTCATCTCGAAAGAGTATAAAAGAAAAGGAATCGGAAGAAAACTTTTCTATATGTCAGCCAATAAAGCAAGAAAGTATGGTGCTGACAAGTTCTATATCTGTGCCGGCTCTTCAGAAGATACGTTAGCGTTCTATGTTTCGTTAGGGTGTAAGGATGCAGAGGAAATAAACCAAGAACTATATGAAAAAGACCCTAACGACGTACAACTCGAATATGATTTATCAAACACGCTAAATTGTACCCTCACGGACGCTGATGCGGTTATATAAAGTACAAAAACTAACTTCTTCTAAACCCACCATTGCAATAATTCCAAGAAACTGTTATAACATTAAATGTTTTGCAAACTTATATTTATAAACAGGAGGCAATGTAAATGAGAAACAAGCTCGCATTATTCATGGCGGCTCTTTTGATGTCTGTTGTGTTCCTTGGCGGTTGCAGTTCTGCCGGCACAACTCAACCGGCAGCTACGGAAAAGCCCGCTGAGGCTACAGAAGCAACAGACACCGCAGAAACAACCGAGACAACAGAGGCCAGCACACAGTCCAGCCCGTACAAGGTCGGTATCTTGGCACCGGCTGTAACACATGGTTGGGTAGCGGCGGTTGCGTATAACGCAGAGGCACGTTGCAAAGAGCTGGGCTCTGAGGTTGAGTACAAGCTCTACACCAGTAACGATGCAGCTGAGATGACATCTCAGCTCGACGATCTGAAGACCTGGGGCGCACAGGCTATCGTAGCATTCCCACAGTGGACAGGTATGGAAACACCTATCCAAAACGCTATCGACGCCGGTATCACGGTTGTAAACTTCGATATCGCGATCAATGCTAACGGCGTATATCGTGTATCGGGCGACAACGAGGACATGGGCATCCAGGGCGCCAAGTACATCGTAGACAAGATCGGTAACACAGGTAAGGTCGTTATGCTCAACGTACCCACGGCCGGTTCTGTTTCGGAGCTGCGTGAAAAGGGCTTCGTCGATACGATTAAAGAGATCGCACCGGAGATGGAGATCGTAACCTACGCAACGAAGTTCACACGTGAGGACGGTCTTAAGGATTTCGCTGATATCCTCACAGCCAACAAGCAGATCGACGCGGTTTATTCGATGGATGACGAGACCTCGATCGGTGTACTGCAGGCGATCAAGGAAGCCGGACGTACAGACATCAAGGTCGTAACAGGCGGCGGCGGATGCCAGGAATACTTCAAGATGATGCCGGAGTACTCGGATATCTGGGTACAGTCCGCACTCTATAGCCCCGCAATGGTTAAGGATGCCGTAGATATGGCTCTGACCATTCTTAAGGGTGCAACACCTGAGCCGCTCAAGATCATCCCGACCAAGCTCGTAGACAGAGACAATTACACGGAATATTTGGACGAGAACTCACCCTATTAATAACAAATAAATTCTATTCGGATAAGGCGGTCTGATGTATGCTTCATATGCGCAATATCCATAAATCCTTCGGTTCAAACTCGGTGCTGCGGTCTGTGGATTTCACGCTTCAAGGCGGTGAGATCTGCGCGCTGCTCGGGGAGAATGGAGCCGGTAAATCCACACTCATGAATATACTCGGCGGTGTTTATGCATTCGATCAGGGCGAGATCCTGATTAATGGCAGAGCTGTGTCCTTTCACAGCCCTGCTGATGCACAAAAAGCCGGTATAGCGTTCATTCACCAGGAGCTTAACCTCGTGAATGACTTGGCTATCTACGAGAACCTATTCTTGGGCAGGGAATTATCGAGTAACGGATTTTTGGATATCGCGCGCATGTGTAAGGAGACATCGACCGCCTTTGACCGTATCGGGATAAAAATCGATCCGAAAACGATTGTAGGAAAGCTCGACGCATCATATAAACAGATTGTAGAGATCGTGCGCGCACTGATGATGAACGCGTCGATCATAATCATGGACGAACCTACGACCTCCTTGACGGACACCGAGATCAACAGGGTGTTCGAGATGATGGATACATTGCGCAAGCAAGGTGTCGGGATCATATTCATCTCGCATAAGCTGCGTGAGGTTTTACAGATATGCGATAGATATACGGTTCTGCGTGACGGATCATTGGTAGCGCAGGGTAATGTAAAAGAAGTAACGACGGACATGCTCGCGGCGTATATGGTTGGCCACGAGCTTGTAACTGGACAGAAACAAAATGCAAACAGTAAAACAGACATCGGTAATGTAGTATTACGCTGCGACAAGCTCACAAAACCGGGTTTGTTTAGGGATATTACATTTGAACTATATAAAGGTGAGATACTGGGCTTCACAGGCTTGCTCGGCGACGGGCGCAGCGAATTATTTCAGACGATATTCGGCAGTAACGGATCTTATTCAGGTACGATAACAATATCGGGTAAACCGATTCATATTACAAGTACGCAAATGGCTGTACGCGCCGGCATTGGTTATGTCCCGGGCAATAGAAAAGAAAACGGGATCATACGCGACATGAGCGTACTGGAGAACGGCTCAATAGTGACGCTCGATAGGGTATCACGATGGGGATTTATAGACAGGAATAAACAGCGAGAGATATTTAACACGCATGTTAAGGCATTAAATATAAAGCTATCGAAGGTAGAGGACTTGATCGGGAGCCTTTCGGGTGGCAATCAGCAGAAGGTCGTGATCTCAAAATGGCTTTCTGCGCATCCCAATGTGTTGATACTGGATAATCCGACGCAGGGTGTGGATGTCGGTGCAAAGGAAGAGATTTACAGGTCTATCACGGAGCTATCTAAGAGTGGGGTTTCGATCATCGTATTGTCGAACGAGGCGCAGGAGATTATGCGTCTGTGTAACAGGGCGATAGTGATGTATCACGGTGCGATACAGGCCGAACTTAGAGATGATCAGATAACAGAGCAGAATATCATGAGGTATGCGACAGGGGGAGAAGAGACTTGCCACAGGGGGGAGGTAATATAATGCGGGATAATAAATACTTGACCGGGGCACGGCGGATATGGGTAGAGAACCCGTTATACAGTACGCTGTTCGCGCTGATAATATTAGTCATTCTGCAGACCGCCGCACTGGGCTTCGATTACCCGACATTCGGCGCATGGTTCATGGCCTGGACTGGGAACTGGTTAAACATCCTGCGCAACAACGCGGGTGTGGGTATCATCGCTATCGGTATGACATTTGTAATCATATCGGGAGGTATAGACCTCGCGGTAGGCTCTACACTCGTCGCGGTCGGTGCCGTGCTCATGGTCTTAATCGATACAGGTAACAAGGGGCTATTACAGGGCATCGGTATCACGGGTGTGCCCGCCTATATAATCGCGGTGGTTGTAAGCATCGCAATTGGAACGCTACTCGGTCAGGTAACCGGATTGTTCATCACGAAGGGTCGCATACCACCATTCATCGTAACGCTCGGTACTATGAAGATTTTGCGTAGCGTGACACAGCATTTCATGCAGGGCTACACCCCCGTTGTTCCCAAGTCCTTTGTAAATATCGCGAATGTCTCGATCGGTGGGCTGATGTTTATGCCGATACTGTATTGGCTGATAATCGCGGCGGGATTATATATTGTTTCTAAGCGTACGGTATTCGGCCGTCATGTATTTGCGATCGGTTCAAATGAGCGCACAACGCGGCTGTCCGGTATCAATGTGGATAAGGTCAAGCATCGCGTCTACGCGCTTATGGGAGCATTGGCTGCGGTCTCCGCTATCGTCCAGGTATCGCGTATCGGTTCGATGGACTACGCAAACGCGGGCTCCGGTTACGAGCTCGATGCGATAGCGGCGGTAATTGTAGGCGGTACAAACATGTCGGGCGGCAGGGGCTCCGTGATTGGTACGATCCTTGGCATGCTCATCATCGCGGTTATGAACAACTTCCTGAACCTGATGGGTGTACCGCCGTTTCTGCGTGAGGCATTTAAGGGTGCGATCGTTATCGCGGCTGTTCTTTTGCAGCGGAAGAAGATTGACTGAGGCGCTGATTTAGATACGCCAACAACGTAGCACCAAATCGCATCAAACACACGACCGTCAGGGCCACGCGTATATGCAAAAATGAACTCAGCAGCATCGAGGCCATGGACGCAATAAACAGGCTGATATTTGATATCGTATTATATACACCGAGATAGACCAACTTGTTTTCCTGCGGTGTAGCCTCGAGCACACCGTTTAAAATACAGGAATTGATCCCCACCATCGCAAATCCGCTATAGATAGAGACAATCGCCATCATATAGACATTCAAGGTAATCGGAAACATCATCATGTTCAGCGCCATCGCAGACATGGCCAAGATGATGGTATTCTGATTGCCTTTTTTTATGATGCGCTTCTGCCAGAACGATGCGCTGAAAAACGAGCCTACCGCCGTGCCTATCGTATAGATCGCAAACCAGAGCTCACTTGTACCTAAGGTCTCGACTTGGAAATAACTCACGATAGGCCAACCTATCTGCCACGAGAACACGAATGTGATGCTCGTGATTAAATAGGCCCGAAACGGCTTGTGTTTAAACACCTGCTTGATAAACTCAAAATTTATGGACGTAGGAGTATCTGTCTCCGCCGGTGGCTGTTCTTTGAAGCGGTTGAACACAAATACCTCCACAAGCCCTACTATAAACGCGACGATAAAAAATATCCGATACATGTTCATGAGCTCTGTCTGGTTACTCGGTATGGCCGTTATCAACAGGCCCGTCAAAATCGTAACGAGAGGAACCACGATGTTTCCGAACTTGTTGCGTAATGTGATGGCCGTAGCACGCATGCGGCCCTCGAACACATTGCCCAGAACCCCTTGCAAGGCCGTCTGGGATATCGCATCGGGGATGTTCATAAGTGTAACCAACAGCACAAACATCAACGGACGCAAATGCTCCGGGAGCACGGGCACAAACGAAATCAATGGTAAAAACAATCGACTGATCAGGAAAAACACGGTCGTGATGCGTTTCTTTGTGCGAAAGCGTGAGATAAATATCGATGATGGGATCAGAATAAAAGCCGCTACGATCCCGGGTAGAGCATTATAAAGCGAAATGTAACCGGCCCCACCGCCGAGTCGAGACAGGAACTTTATGCCAAATGGCTTCCAGATGTTTAAGACCATGTCGTACAGCAAGCCATATAAGATAAATGTAAACACATTCGGGTTCTGGCGTCTTAGCGAGCGGTACGAAAGCCATGCCTCTTTATAGAAATCCGAGAATAGTCTCAACATATCCTATCCCTCTATAAACGTCTCAATGATCTCGGCAATGGCTCCCTCGTCATTGGTAGCCTTAGTGATATAGTCCGCAGCGGCCTTGATCTCGGGTACGGCGTTTGCAACCGCGATACCGAGACCGGCCTCCTTGATCATCTCCATATCGTTATAGTTATCCCCAACCGCGATTACAT
>CAYURR010000160.1:0-6834 GCA_964446745.1 uncultured Defluviitaleaceae bacterium
TGCAGCCTATTATTCTCCGTTACAATTTCCCCTTACATTGTCATAGATTTTTTCCACTAATTGTTGTAACATAGATTGATTATTAAATCAAATCAAATCAAATAAGGATTGTTTGTGACGCTACGTTATAAAGGAGGCAATAAAATGACATTTGAAGTAAAAAATCTATCAAAGAGCTTTGGTGAGAAGCAAGTGCTAAAGGGTATCAGCTTTTCGGTAGAGAGCGGGATGGCCCTGGGTCTATTGGGCAGAAATGGGGCGGGTAAGACCACATCGATACGCATTATAATGGGTGTGTTTGGTGGTGACGGACAGATATTGATGGATGGAAAGCCGATAAACCGTAACGCCATTAATATTGGATATCTGCCGGAGGAGAGGGGTCTATATCCTAAAAAGCCCATTATTGAGCAGCTCATATACTTCGGGACACTAAGAGGTATGAGTTCAAAGTCGGCAAAGGCCTCAGCGATAAAATGGCTTACCCGGCTTGAGATGTCGGATTACATAAACGCGCGTCTGGATACGCTCTCAAAGGGCAATCAGCAAAAAATCCAACTCGCATGTGCGCTAATAACAGATCCGGAGTTTGTCATCTTGGACGAGCCGTTTTCAGGGCTGGATCCGGTTAATGCAATGCTTTTGAAGGATGTAGTGAGCGAGCTGATAAAGGCCGGCAAGATCGTTTTGTTTTCGAGTCATCAGATGAGTTATGTCGAGGAATTTTGTGAGAGCATAGCGATACTAAATAAAGGGCAGATCGTCTTGCACGGCAAGATAAAGGATATAAAGCGTGGTTACGACCGAAAGCGCCTCGTGATTATCAGCCGTGATGCAAACGCGTTACAAAAGGCTGTCGAACAAAATCTGAAGGAGTATATAACAAAAACAGATTTACATGAAGACAAGCTATATGTGCATCTACAGGCAGAGGAACATAAGGCGGCATTTGTGTCAAAGATGTCAATGCTCGGGAAAGATTTTGATGGGGTGCATGTGTTTGAGCCGTCATTGAATGATATTTTCGTAGAATACACGGAGGCATAGGTATGAGACAATTTATTAATATATTTAAATTTGAGTTCAATACCTTTTTAAAGGATAAGACGTTTATAGGCATTACATTGTTTATGGTCTTGGCCGCGGGGGTTGCGCTCTCGTTTCCGCGAATCGCCGGAGCATTTTCAATGGGTGACAAGTCGGACGAGAAGCAAACTATAGCGATATCCGGCTTGGTAAACGCTACTGATATAGCAGTATTTGAAAACGCGATGCCAACGAATGAGATCGTGAGCGTGACAAAGACTGTTGATGAGCTCACAAAAGATGTGGAAGCTGAGACATATATGTCGGCGGTAGTTTTGACCGGCGAGTTATCATATCAGTACATCGTAAAGAATGTAGGCATGTACGATAGAACTCAGAAAACGGTAGACGAAGTATTGAAATCAATATACCAAGAGCAGTCGTTGAAAAACCTCGGAGCCAATCAAGACGAGATAAATGGATTTATGAATGCAACGGTGACAAGTGAGGTATTGCAGACCTCGAGTGGCAAGGACCAAGCGAAAAACTTCTTCTACACTTATGTATTAATGATTGCGTTGTACATGGCGATACTATTGTATGGGCAATTTGTGGCGATGAGTGTTGCGACCGAGAAGAGCAGCCGGGCTATGGAGTTATTGATCACATCCTCTAAGCCGACATATTTGATGTTTGGAAAGATAATAGGTACAGGTTGCGCGGGTTTAATGCAATTCGCGTTAATATTTGGTAGCGGATATGTGTTCTATAATATCAATGCGGATGTCTATACAAGCAATAGCATCATACAATCGATCTTTAATATGCCGATCAATATCTTGCTGTTTGCATTGTTATTTTTTGTGTTAGGCTTCTTTATCTACGCGTTTTTATATGGCGCATTGGGTTCGATGGTTAGCCGCATCGAGCAGTTAAACACATCGATCATGCCGGCCACATTTTTATTTTTGTTTGCGTTTATGTCGGTGATGTTCTCTATGGCCGGCGGTAATATAAATAGTGTATTTGTAACAGTCATTTCCTTCATCCCGTTTACCTCACCGATGGCAATGTTTGCGCGTATAGCCATGGGTACAGTGGCTGTTTGGGAGATCATGGTGTCGGTTGCGATACTGCTGTTAAGCACGATCGGCGTGGGCTACCTCGCGGCAAGGATATACCGCATGGGTGTACTCATGTACGGTCAACCTCCAAAGATCAAAGAGATATTTACGATGATGAAGGAAATGAAGGACTAGGCTCAACCTTCGTGTACAACACCCTTAGTAAGCAAGATATTGGCATAAAGTGCCGCTTCGCCTGTTGCGATTACGCAATAGGCTTTTTTTGCGCGTTCATAAAACTCGAAACGGTCGATCTGTCCGATCCTAACGTCGTCGTGGGTTTCAATGATTTCTCTGTAGGTATCCCAGATAATGGGTACCACGTTATCACCCTTGACGACCTCCATGAGCACAACCGGGTAATCCACATAGGTATCGAGCGGGAAAAACCTCAAAACCGCGTCTAAAATCTCCGGCACATTGTGCCCGTCGAGCCTTACAAGCCTCTGCGCGAGCGATGCGCTCGGAAAATTGCCGTCAGCAATGATGATCTCGTCTCCGTGCCCCATCTCCATTAAAATCTTTAGCAGCTCCGGCGAAAGAATCTTGGGTATGCCCTTTAACATAGAAATCTCTCCTCTATAAAATCAAAATATTGCTATTTTTTCAATGATGCTACTGAGTTTTGCTCCAAGAAAATGGAATTTAACTTTATAGTGTGTAAATCGTCATCGCCTCTAATCTTCTTCAATACCAAAACGGCAGCGGTCTCGCCAATATCCTTAAGTGGCTGTAACACAACCGAGAGATTGGGTCTGGTCACCTTAGATATCATTTCGCTGTCAAAACCCACGAACGAGATATCGTTCGGGATATCGATCTCACGCTCGGCTAATGCGCAAAGCGCACCGATCGTGAGCTCGTTGTTGGTTGCAAAAATAGCAGTGGGTCTATGCTCCATATCTAATACTTTATTCGTCATGAAAAAGCCCGATTGCTCCGTATATTCACCACGCTGGACAAAGCGTTCATCCGTGGTTAAGCCGTTGTCTTGCAGCGCATTAAAATAACCCTGTAGGCGTTCATTTGAAGTAGATACATTCGATGGGCCGCATAGGATGGCGATGTCCGTATGCCCCTTTTTTATCATATGGGTGACCGCCTCGTATGATGCCGCGACATTATCGATTGTGACACTCGTGCAGTGCGAACCTGTTACGATACGGTCGATAAACACTACGGGGGTATTGATTTCCTTCAGCATGTTCTTGTTTGCGTAAGTGGGTATCCAAACGATCGCGTCGACATTCTTTCCGAGCAGAAAGTGCAGCTTGTCCCTTTCGAGGCGTTTGTTCGTCTTGTAGTCGCAGATGATCGTGCTATATCCGTGCTTCATTAAGACATTTTCGATATTTGATACGACACTGGTCATGAACAGGTTATCGAGCTCCGGCAGCAAAACCCCGACGGTCATGGTTGTGTTCGTTCTCAGGCCCCGAGCACTTGGGTTGATCCGGTAGTTTAATTTCTTGATCGCGTCATCGATGGCTATCTTGTTAGCATGCTTGACCGTTACACCGTTTAAGTATTTGGATATCGTGGCTGTAGAAACACCCGCGAGCTCCGCGACCTGTTTTATAGTTGCTTTCATGTACTCACCGCATATTCTAAAAAGATTAATTGTAAAACATGTATTGGCGCATTATGACATACACGAATCGGTTTGTATATAGCTTCCTCGCATTGTTGACATGAATGGTTATATATGTTATGTTGAACCTAAATCGTTTAATTTTTGACTGGGGGTATTCGGCATGTCTTATCAACAGGCAATGGATGCAATAAACCTCAAGATGCCTGATAAAATCCCGCGCACAGAGTATTCCGCACCCTGGCATTGGAAGCTCGTATCTGAGGTAAGCGGTATACATGTGACAAATGACAGCACAGACGAGGTCAAGACGCGGGCGCGCAAGGCATTTGAAAGGGCATGGGACTTCGGCTTTACATGGACTACATTGACGTACAATCAGGAGTTGGAGGCATGCCGCACAAGTATGGGTCACGCAGAATACCAAGAGGGCGGCACGGATTATGATAACAATATATTTTGCCCGTTTCAGGATGCGGAACAGGTACTGAGGTTTGATCCGTATGCGGTATACGGGGCGCGTGATATCGACAGCCTCATAAAGGGTTATAACGAACACTACGATAGACAATGCGAGAATCATCCGGATCAGGTCAGCTTGACAGGGATATACATAACGTTGATCTCAGGACTTTTGGAGATATTCGGCTGGGAGCGGTTGCTGGAAGCACTCGGAGAGGATCCCTATGGCTTTGGAGACGTAGCGAACCGATATGCGGACTGGATAATGCAATACTTCAATGCGCTCGCGCAAAGTAAGGCCGAGGTGGTAATGATACATGACGATATCGTATGGACCTCCGGCGCGTTTACACATCCGAAATGGTACAACAAATATGTGTTCGGGAACTATGAGAGGATGTTTGAGCCGCTGCATAAGGCCGGGAAGAAGATCTTATATACCTCGGATGGCACATATACGCAGTTTGTAGCTGACATCGCGGCGGTGGGAGTCAACGGGTTTGTGATGGAACCCACGACAGATATGGCATATGTAGCCGAGAAATTTGGCAAGACGCATGCGTTTGTAGGGAATGCGGACTGTCGTATCCTGACCTACGGAAGCAAGGCAGAGATCAAGACTGAGGTGCAAAGGTGCATAGATATCGGCAAGGAATGCCCGGGATATTTCTTTGCGTCGGGGAATCACATACCTTCAAATGTGCCTGTGGAGAATGCGATCTACTATAACAGATGTTATGAAGAAATGGCGTATAGGAAATAGATAACAAACTTAGTAAAGGAGATATGTATGGACAACGAATTGAAAAAGCAATGGCTGAACAAGATAGACGCGGTCATAGCGCAAGGGCCGTTTACGGATTCGTGGGATTCACTTGAAAGTTACCGGATACCCGAGTGGTATCAAGATGCAAAATTCGGTATATTCATCCATTGGGGCGTATATAGCGTACCCGCATTTTCAAGTGAATGGTATCCGCGCACGATGTACATACAGGGTTCAAAGGAATATGAGCACCACATCAAGACCTTTGGAAAGCACAAGGATTTCGGATACAAAGACTTCATCCCGAAGTTTAAGGCCGAGAAATTCGATCCGGCCGCGTGGGCCGAGTTGTTTAAAAAGAGCGGGGCGAGGTATGTCATGCCCGTTGCGGAGCATCATGACGGCTTTCAGATGTACGACAGTGAGCTGAGCAAATGGAACGCAAAACAGATGGGGCCATGCAGGGATGTCGTTGGAGAGTTGGCGGATGAGGTAAGGAAACAGGGCATGGTGTTCTCGGCTTCGTCACATCGAGCGGAGCATTGGTGGTTTATGGGTGAGGGCAGATACTACGAATCGGACGTAAACGATCCCGCATATGAGGACTTCTATGGTCCCGCGACGCGCTCACTCTCGATTGATGGTGACAACTATTACGACAACAGCCCGAGCCAGGAATATCTGGAGGATTGGCTCGTGCGTACCTGCGAGATCATCGATAAGTATCAGCCACAGGTATTGTGGTTTGACTGGTGGATCATGAACCTCGCTTTCAAGCCCTATCTGAAAAAGATGGCCGCGTTCTATTACAACCGTGGCGAGCAATGGGGCAAGGGCGTAGCGATTAACTATAAATATGACGCGTTCCTGAACGGCACGGCTGTGTTCGATGTGGAGCGCGGACAACTATCGGGTACTAGGCGCATATTCTGGCAAACGGATACCGCGCTTGCGAAGAATTCCTGGGGCTACACAGAGGGCAACAGCTACAAGGAAGCAGACGATATCATCTGCGACCTCGTGGATATTGTCAGCAAGAACGGCGCGTTGCTCATGAATATCGGTCCGCGTGCGGACGGTACGATCCCCGAGCCGGAGGCCGAGCTGCTGCTTGAGATCGGCAAATGGCTCGATGTAAACGGCGAGGCCATCTATAATACGCGTCCATGGATCGTTTATGGCGAGGGCGAGACAAAGGTCGCGGACGGTGCGTTTACGGATTGCGACAGAAAGAAGTTTACATCGCGGGATATCAGGTATACTCGAAACGGTGATGCGGTTTATGCGATCGTACTCAAATGGCCTGAGAACGGTCAGGTCGAGCTAACCGCGATGGCCTCGTTGATCGAAGCTCAAAAACCGTATTATAAGCTGCCAAAGACTGTACATGTACTCGGTAGTGACACGAACGCTACATGCAAGCTCTCAGACAAAGGGCTACAGATTGAGGCCGCTGGTGTTGTGGATAACGGATATCCGGTGGCCATAAAGCTCGAGTATTAAGATGTTCAAGAAAAAAACAGCCGTTCCCGAGATGATATTTCGTCTCGGGAACGGCTCGAAAAAGAGGATCAGATCATATCGCATTCGATAGAATTCTTCAATGATCCGAGCCCGTGCTTTATACACAGGGGCGCGGTGGTTACACGTTTGTGTACGGAGATAGAAAACGCTGTGCGGGACGCGACACATGTGCATGGGGGGCTTTTGACCGGGGAGCGGGTACCGGAGGTTGTACATAGGTATTTGGAGCTGGAAGATATTATGGGGTTGGAATTTTAACAATCTCCATCATGCGCCGAATGTCCTGTATAATCGTGTCGCGCTTGAACGGTTCGATCAGAAGGTTTTTGCCGGTCATAATA
>CAYURR010000161.1:0-6823 GCA_964446745.1 uncultured Defluviitaleaceae bacterium
TCGTGTCGGACATACACGGCGAATACGATGCGTTTAACCATGTGCTTCGAAACGCGTCCGGCGTTGTCAAATCCTATATCGAGCAGCTATTCGGCAACACGATACTTGAGCAGGAAAAGCGTCGCCTCGCGTTGCTGGTCTACTATCCCGAGGAGAGCCTTTTGCATATAAAGGCCGGCTTTGATCGGCCCGAGGATCCCTGTCCGGATACCGGTGCGTTGAATGACTGGTACCGCATCAGTTTGTTTCGGCTGATCGCGATATGCAAACGCGCTTCTTCTAAATACACGCGCGCAAAGGTCAGAAAGGCCCTGCCAGAGAAATTCGCCTACATCATCGAGGAGCTTTTGCATGAGGACATCGGCAGACAATACAAGACCGATTATTACAATGAGATTTTACAGTCGATCATCGACTTAAACTGCGCGGACGATTTCATCATCGAGATATCCTACCTAATACAACACCTCGCGGTCGATCATCTGCATGTGATCGGTGATATCTTCGACCGTGGCAAGCATGCGGATAAGGTCATGGAGATACTCTGTGCCTATCATTCGATCGATATCCAATGGGGCAATCACGATATCAGCCATATGGGTGCGGCGCTCGGCTCCGAGGCATTGATCGCAAATGTGATCCGCCTCTCCGCAAAACACAACAACCTGCACACGCTCGAGGACGGCTACGGCATCAACCTAATACCGCTCGCGACCTTTGCAATGGAAACATATGCGGACGACCCATGCGCAGCCTTCGCGCCGGACAACACGACCGGCCTCAGCGACACCGAGATCGCATTGATCTCACGCATGCACAAAGCCATCACCGTGATCCAATTCAAATGCGAGGCGCGCATCATAAACAACCACCCCGAGTTCGAGATGTCCGACATGCTCTGGTTCAACCGTATATTCGAGCCGTGCGTGAGGGAAAAGCTCAGCGACACATTTTTGCCGACCGTTTCCGAGGCCGAGCCGTTTGCACTCACAGCCGACGAGCGCGATGTAATACAAAAGCTCAGGCGATCGTTTATAAACAGCGACAAGCTACAAAAGCATGTGCGCTTCCTATTTAACAAAGGCAGCATGTATAAGGTCTTTAACTCGAACCTACTGTTTCACGGCTGTGTGCCGCTCGACGTAGAGGGTCGATTAAAATATGTGAGCATCGGCAACATGTCATATGCGGGCAAGGATCTACTCGATTACCTCGAGGATCTTGTGCGGCGCGGTGCGTTTCTGCCGGACGGCGCACCCGAAAAGCGCTTTGCTTTGGATCTGATGTGGTATCTCTGGTGCGGCAAGGATTCCCCGCTCTACGGTAAGGATCGCATGACGACCTTTGAGCGGTATTTCATCAAAAGAGACAGCGCGGATTACGCCGAGCTCATTTCGGAGCCAAAGAACCATTATTACAGCTACCGCGACGACGCTTCGGTCTGTGATAGGATACTCGCGTCATTCGGGCTCGACGGCGAAAACGCGCATATCATAAACGGCCATGTACCCGTACGCCTGACGGGCGGCGAAAACCCCGTAAAGGCCAGTGGTCGTTTGATCGTCATAGACGGCGGCTTTGCGAAGGCCTATTACCCGGTGACCGGGATAGCGGGATATACGCTCATATTTAACGCGCACGGGCTCTGTCTTGCCGCACACGAACCGTTCGTGTCGATGGGTGAGGCCGTGGCGTCGGGCAGCGAGATGGTCACAAACATGCGATACATCGAACGCCTGCCACAGGACAAGAACGTGTCCGATACAGACACGGGCGCTGAGATTATTCAAGAGATAGAGGATTTGAAGGAACTGCTTCACGCTTACAGGACGGGATTGATAAAGGAGTTGGATTAATGTACACGGCATTATACAGACGGCTGCGTCCGAAGACCTTCGAGGACGTAATAGGACAGGAGCATATCGTGCGCACGCTCACAAATTCCGTCAAGAACGGGCGCATTTCGCATGCGTATCTGTTTTGCGGGACCAGGGGCACGGGCAAGACATCGACTGCAAAGGTATTTGCGCGCGCGATCAACTGCCTGACTCCAAATAACGGTGAGCCCTGCAACACCTGCGCCTCATGCTCAGCGGTGTTGGAAAACAGGTCGTTGAGTGTCGTCGAGATAGACGCGGCGAGCAATAACGGCGTGGACAACATCCGCGACCTACGCGAGGAGGTCAAGTATCCGCCAACCGATGCGCGGTACAAGGTCTATATCGTCGACGAGGTGCATATGCTCTCGGCAGGTGCGTTCAACGCGTTGCTGAAGACCCTAGAGGAGCCGCCCGCGTTTGTCGTGTTCATCCTCTGTACCACCGATCCGCAAAAGCTCCCGGCTACCATACTATCTCGCTGTCAGCGTTTTGATTTTAGGCGTATCACCTCTGCGGATATGGTGCAGACCCTTAAGGAATACATGCAGGACAAAAGTGTCTCAGAGGGCGTGACGATCACGGACGAGGCACTCTCTTATATCGCGTTCGTCTCGGACGGCGCGATGAGGGATGCGCTGAGTATTTTAGACAGGTGCATTTCACTGTATGCGGCCGAGGATATAACGCTCGAAATGGTTCACCGACTGCTCGGCACCGCGGATACATCCGTGCTGTTTGACTATACAGACGCGCTTGCAAAACGCGACGGAGCCTCGGCCTTACGGATCATCAGCGAGCTGATCGCAAACGGTCGTGATGTCTCTGCGTTTGTCGCGGACCTGTTGCAGCATCTGCGTAACCTGCTCGTTGTAAAGCTACTGTCGGATACGGATGCTTCGGGCGGTACGTCCGGTGCGCTCGATCTTTCGCCCGAGCGTATAGAAAAGCTCCGCAATTTCGCTGCGCATATCCCGAGCGATACCTTGATAAGCTATATAAATACCTTTTCTATGCTGCAAAACCAACTGCGCTACGCACAGAACCCACGCATCATGTTCGAGGTCACAACGCTCAAAATCTGCACGGGCATGACCGATGCGCTCTCCGATCTCACGAAGCGGATAGAGGCGTTGGAATCGGGTGTAGGGATGGTGGTTGCGAGTGCGGCAGGTTCGGCGACAACAGCTGCTCCTGCGGTAAAAACGGCAGCTCAGACCCCAGCCGCCGCCCGGAAAACCAGCTCTGCAACGTCTTCGATCACGGCGGCCACAACTGCTTCAGCATCGATAAAGGTAGCCACAGGAACTTCGGAACCCGCAGCGGCTCCCGCTCCCACAACTCCCACCACCCCCTCAGGGGAGGTACAGCAATGGACGCAGATCATTTCTAAGCTGCGCAACCCGCTAAAGACGATGCTGATGGACAGCATAGCCGTTTATACGGGTACGGATACCATAACCATTAGCACACGCCCCGCTTCCCTTAAATACGCCAAGGACCATGCGGCAGATGTCCAGGCTGTAATCACTGAGGCCATGGGACAGCCCCAGGGCGGGACTGTATATAACCTAGTATTTAGATCCATAGACGGGCAGGAAATGCCCAGACGTAACGTGCCTACTGTCGGCAGGTTTGATTAATAAGGAGGATACACACAATGGCAAAGAGACAAGGCGGTATGCCCGGCGGGATGAATTTCGGCGGGATGAACATGAACAACTTGATGAAGCAAGCGCAACAATTGCAGAAGCAGATGACCGATATGCAAGCTGATCTGGAGACAAAGACGCTGGAGGTCACGGCCGGCGGCGGAGCTGTCAAGGTGGTAATAACAGGCAAGAAGCAGATATCATCACTGACCATAGCACCCGAGGTCATTGATCCGGACGATCCGGAGATGCTGCAGGACTTGGTCATGAGCGCAGTCAATGAGGCCATCAGACAGATGGACGAACAGATCAACAGTCAGATGTCAGGCCTCACAGGCGGCATGGGCTTACCCGGGGGATTATTTTAACGATGAATTTCTACGGCAACCCGACCGCGCGGCTCATCGAGGAGCTCACGCGTTTGCCCGGTGTCGGCGCGAAATCGGCTGCGCGTATCGCGTTTCATATCATCAATATGCCCATGGACCGCGCCCAATCGCTGTCCACAGCCATCCTGGAGGCACGCAAACGCGTAAAATACTGCTCCATATGCTGTAACCTCACGGACACAGACCCTTGCGCGGTCTGTTCAAACCCGAAGCGCGAAGGTCGTATGATTATGGTCGTGGAGGATCCGCGTGACATGGCCGCATATGAGCGCACGGGCGAGTTCCGCGGGCAGTACCATGTATTGCACGGAGCAATATCTCCGATGAACGGCGTAACACCTAACGATCTGCGTATAAAGGAGCTCGTGACACGCGTGGGCGGCACGGATGCCGTCGACGAGGTGATACTCGCCACGAATCCGAATGTGGAGGGCGAGGCAACCGCTATGTATATCGCAAAGCTGTTAAAGCCGTTCGGGATCAAGGTGACGCGTATCGCGCATGGCGTACCGGTCGGCGGCGATCTTGAGTATGTTGACGACGTGACGCTTACAAAAGCATTGGAGGGGCGCAGGGAGCTGTGAACAGAGCAAATATCGTAACAATGACATTGAACCCGTGCATAGACAGGACCTTGACGATCGAGAGCCTTGTCTATGGCGGATTAAATAGGGTTATCTCCACACGCACGGATGTGTGCGGCAAGGGCGTAAACGTCAGCCGCGCATTAAAGAATTTGGGGATCGAAAGCATCTGCCTCGGTATAAACTATAGCGAAAACGGGCGCATGCTCACAAACGCACTGGACGACGCGGGCATTGCGCATGATTTTGTATTCGCGCCGGGAGAGATACGCACGAACATAAAGGTATTCGAGCAAAGTACGCGCACCATGACCGAGATCAACTCAAAAGGCGATCCGGTCACAGACGATATCGAGCGCGCGCTCATGCAAAAGCTTAAGGAGTACGCGAGTGCATCTGTATTCATTCTGAGCGGCAGTATACCTCCGGGCTTGCCCGTGGATATATATGCGCAGATGATACGCATAATCAGAGACACAAACCCTACAGCTATGGTTATATTGGATGCGGACGGCGAGGCCCTGCGCCTCGGCGTTGCCGAAAGACCCGATATCATCAAGCCCAACAGTTTAGAATTGTCTCATCTGTGCGGCGAATCGGACGCGAACCAAAAGCCAAACATCAACGCCATAGTCGATCAATGCAAGCGCGTGATCGATAACGGCGTAAAGATCATCTGCGTTTCGATGGGCGCAGAGGGCGCGTTGATCAAGGACGGACAGAGACATTTCTTTTCGCCTGTGCTCGATATCGAGGTCAAGGGTATACAGGGCGCAGGGGATTCGATGGTCGCGGGTATCGCGGCCGGTATCGCGGCCGGTATCACCTCTGCTATAAACTCGGACAAACCCTCGGATGTCGCGGAGCTATTGCGTTTTGCACAAGCCGCCGCTGCCGCATCACTGGTTCGTGAGGGCACGCTATTGTGTACGCGCGAGGGTTTCGAGGATATGCTAACACGAGCATCAATTCAGGAGGTATAATTTTGGCAGACAACATCGTTTATTCCTTGGGTGATAGCCTGTATTTGAATATCACAAACAAATGCCCATGCTCCTGCACATTCTGTGTGCGTGACGCACAGACGGGCGTGGGTGACAAGGACAGCCTCTGGCTTGCATCGGAGCCAACGTTCGAGGATGTCGTTACACAGCTTTCTACTTATGATGTAGATGCGTATAAAGAATTCGTCTTTTGCGGTTATGGCGAGCCTACCGAAGCTCTTGAGCTGCTACTGCAGACCGCGGCTTTTATAAAGGAGCGCTACAACAAACCCATACGCTTAAATACAAACGGCCTGTCAGACTTGATAAATGGTACGCAGACAGTCCATGACCTCACGGGTGTAGTCGATGCATTCTCGATAAGCCTGAACGCCCCGAACGCTCAGCGTTATGTCGAGCTATGCCATCCTGTGTACGGTGCGGATGCATATGATGCTATGCTTGCGTTTGCAGCTGAATGTAAAAGTCATGGAATTGAAACGATTTTGACAGTCGTCGATGTGATCTCGACTGACGAGATATACGAGTGCAAAAAGATAGCAGACGGTTTAGGCGTCGGCTTTAGGGTTAGGCATACCTGGTAGGCTTATAGAAAAAGAGGCTGTAGCAAGAGAAAATCTCACAATGGATTTTCTTTTGCCATAGCCTCTTTTATTTTATCACTTGCGGATTGTTATGCTTATAAAATTACGGTCGAAGAATGCTCAACCTTTATCGCATTGTCCTTGGTGCGGGTAAACTTGGCCTTGTTGCCGTTACCGTCCTCCACGGACATCTTTTCCAGTTCATGCAGATCAAAAAAATTAACCGCATCGGATTCGATAAACGCCGACCATGTCTTGCGCTCGTTCTTTTCTGTTGTATCTTGTAATTGCTGATCCATCTTTTGTCCCCCCGGCGATAACTAACGTTTTGAGAACTGCGGTGCGCGCCTTGCACCCTTCAAGCCGTACTTCTTACGTTCCTTCATACGCGGGTCGCGTGTGAGGAAACCGGCCTTCTTGAGCGCGGGACGCAACTCTGCGTCGGCTACGAGCAGGGCTCTCGAAATGCCGTGGCGAATAGCACCGGCCTGTCCTGTAAGGCCGCCGCCGAATACATTGACCTTTACGTCAAACTTGGCTCCCGTACCCGTGAGCTCAAGCGGTTGACGGATAATAAGCTTTAAGGTCTCAAGACCGAAATAATCATCTATGCCACGCTTGTTTACGGTGATGTCACCCTTGCCGGGCACGAGGTAAACACGAGCTACGGAGCTCTTGCGTCTGCCTGTTCCATAATACGAAACAACTGCCATTTATCTGTTACTCCTTTCCG
>CAYURR010000162.1:0-6809 GCA_964446745.1 uncultured Defluviitaleaceae bacterium
GCACGGTTAAGCTCTCGGATTATTTTATAAACAGGAAGATACCGGCGCATATGCGCGACGGTATTCCGCTTATCGCGATAGGCAATACGGTACTATGGATATTGGATGGTTCCGGCATAGCTAATGCGCAATACGAATGCCACGACGAAACATGCAATAACGACAGATGTATGTACATTAACATCTGGAGTTGAATGGTATCAATATCCGGGGAGGAAGAAAGAATGTCGGACACAATCAGGCAAATGATCTCGGCAGAAGAGATCGATAAGAGGCTCACAGAAATAGCTCAACAGGTTAAAGAGGAATTTGCAGGGGAAGAATTGATACTGGTAGGTGTGCTAAAGGGCGCGATCGTTTTGATGACAGACCTTGCGAGAAAACTTGATCTTGATGTCGAGTTTGACTTTATAGAGGTATCTAGCTACGGCAACGCAACCGAAACGAGCGGTGTAATAAAAATCAATAAGGACCTAAAGCATTCGATCACTGGCAAGAATGTACTATTGATCGAGGACATCATCGATACGGGTCTCACGCTGAACTCACTGCGCAATCACCTATTGGCCCAAAACCCCGCAAAGCTTAAAATCTGCGTGCTGTTAGATAAGCCCGAAAGACGTGAGGTAGAGGGTATTATCGCCGATTACACGGGCTTTACGATACCCGACAAGTTTGTCGTGGGCTACGGGCTCGACTACGCACAGAAATACAGACATCTGCCTTACATAGGCGAGGTTATTTTAAACAGTTAAGCCGAAAGGAGTTCGTCGCTTGCAAAACTACGCAAAGAATATCGGTCTGTATCTGATGATCTTTATCATCATTGTATTGGGTCTATTGGCTATCAGGGGTACGACCGAGCCTGTCAGCGCCGTTATATATAACTACGGCGACCTTATAAACGATATAAAAAACAACCGATTGGACAAATTCAAGAACATAGAAATCACTCTCGACCAGGATATTCCGGGCGCAGGTCGCGCAGCGGTCGTATTCTCTGATAATCGCGCACATATTGTCGAGATACCGTCCGTAAACGTTTTTATGAACGTGCTGTCTGAATCAGGGGTAACGCCTGAAGCTATGGCAAAGGTCATCACACGCCCCACCCCAAAGACCAGTTGGATCATGCAACTCGTACCGATGATCATCATTACGGTTATATCGATCTTCCTGTTATTCTTCCTATTACAGCAGATGCAGGGCGGCGGGGGCGGCAACCGCGTGATGTCGTTTGGCAAGAGCCGTGCGCGCGTTACCGTCGACGAGAGCAAACGCATTACCTTTGCGCAGGTCGCAGGTCTCGGTGAAGAAAAGCAGGAGCTCGAGGAGATCGTCGAATTCCTAAAACAACCAAAGAAATTTACCGATATCGGCGCGCGCATACCTAAGGGTGTGCTGCTCGTGGGCCCTCCGGGTACGGGTAAGACCTATCTGGCAAAGGCTGTCTCCGGCGAAGCCGGTGTACCGTTTTTCTCTATATCGGGCTCAGACTTTGTGGAGATGTTCGTGGGCGTGGGTGCTTCGCGCGTACGTGACCTTTTCGAACAGGCCAAGAAAAACAATCCCTGTATCGTGTTTATAGACGAGATCGACGCGGTCGGTCGCAGACGTGGCGCAGGCCTCGGCGGCGGTCACGACGAGCGCGAGCAGACGCTCAACCAGCTACTCGTCGAAATGGACGGCTTTGGTTTAAACGAAGGCGTTATCATCATGGCCGCTACAAACAGACCCGACATCCTGGACCCCGCGTTACTGAGACCCGGACGCTTTGACCGTAGGGTTGTCGTGGGCATGCCCGATGTAAACGACCGCGAACAGGTATTAAAGATACACGCAAAGACCAAGCAGATAGCCGATGATGTGGACTTCCGCGTTGTCGCTCAGACGACCTCGGGCTTGACCCCGGCCGATCTTGAAAACTTATTAAACGAATCCGCGCTATTATCCGCTCGGCATAACAAAACCAAGATCGACATGGAGGAGATACGCCGCGCGTTTATCAAGGTCAGCATGGGCACGGAGAAGAAGAGCCGGGTTATATCCGATAAAGACAGACGCATCACAGCGTATCACGAAGCCGGGCATGCGATTTTATTTGAGGTGCTCGAGCATATGGATCCGACTTATATCGTATCGATCATACCCGTGGGCATGGCTGGTGGCTTTACGATGCCGCTGCCGGGCGAGGACCGCTCGCATATCGCAAAGCAATTTCTGTTGGAGTCCATTATCGCACTCTATGGAGGGCGCGCAGCCGAGACGATCGTTATAAAGGATATCACGACCGGCGCATTGAACGACATCGAACGCGCTACTAAAACTGCGCGGAACATGGTCATGAAATACGGCATGAGCGATGCCTTGGGGCCGATACAGTTCGGCGACGATAACGAAGAGGTCTTTATAGGTCGCGACCTTGCTCACACGCGCAACTACGGCGACGACATGGCTGATTCGATCGACCGCGAGATCAAGACCATATTAAACAACTGCTTCAACGATGCGATTCGCATCATAAATGAAAACATCGACGTCTTACACAAGATCGCGGAGCTGCTGCTCGAAAGGGAAAAACTTTCCGGCGAAGAGATACGTGCTCTATTCCCGGAGGGTACTATTAAGAAGACAATACGCAAGAGCCTGTTGCTGGATAGCGACATCTTAGGTAACGGTAAGAGCTCCGGTACTGACACCGTGCTCGCATAAAAATTATTACTGACGGAGGCAAGCTATGAGTGGATTGATTCACAAGACAGTAGGCGCGGTGTTGGAAGAAACCGCGAGGAAATTCCCCACGCACCAGGCAGTAAAGTATATCGAGATGGAGTTTGACAAGACCTATTACGAGTTCAACAACAAGGTCGACCGTATAGCACGCGGCCTAATGGGCATGGGCTTTCAAAAGGGTGACCATGTAGCCGTATGGGCCACGAACTATCCGCAATGGCTGGTGCTGCTATTTGCAACCGCAAAGATCGGCGTTGTGCTCGTAACAGTCAACACAAACTATAAGGAAAAGGAACTTGAATACCTGCTCCATCAATCCGACAGCAAGGCTCTATTCGTCTGTGACGGCCTAAAGGATATCGACTGTGAAAAGACCATCTATAGCATATGCCCCGAGATTAGGACATGCAAGAAGGGCGAGCTTCATTCACCGAAGCTGCCCTTCTTAAAGATGATTATATCGTTTGACAACTATTACGAGGGCTTTTATCAATGGAACGATATCGAGAGCTTTGGCATCTTGATATCTGACGAAGCCTTTAACGAGCGCAAGAACAGCCTCGATCCCGATGATATCATCAACATGCAATACACATCGGGCACGACGGGTTTCCCGAAGGGCGTCATGCTTACGCACAGCAATATCGTCAATAACGGCCTCTCAATCGGCGACTGTATGAAATTCACCGAGGACGACAGGCTCTGCATACCCGTGCCATTCTTCCATTGCTTCGGGCTCGTCCTCGCGATAATGGCCTGCGTCACACACGGTACGACAATGGTGCCGCTGCTGTTCTATACGCCGATGAAGGTCATGCACGTGATCGAATACGAGAAATGTACCGCTGTTCACGGCGTACCCACGATGTACATAGGCATGCTCGAGCACCGCGACTTTGCTAAATACGACTACAGCTCATTGCGCACAGGCATCATGGCCGGTTCACCCTGCCCCATCAAGGTCATGCAGGATGTCGTCGACAAGATGAACATGCGTGAGATCACGATAGCCTACGGCCAGACGGAAGCCTCACCGGTCTGCACACAGACTACGACCGACGACAGCTTAGAGCGTCGCGTACATACCGTCGGCAAGACATTGCCAAATATGGAAACAAAGATAGTCGATCCCGATACAGGCGAAACATTACCGCCGCATACACCCGGTGAGTTCTGCGTGCGTGGTTACAATGTCATGAAGGGCTATTACAAGATGCCCGAGGAGACAGCGAAGGTCATCGACAAGGACGGTTGGTTACATACGGGCGATCTCGCAATAGTAGACGAGCATGGCTACTACAAGATCACCGGGCGTATCAAGGATATGATCATCCGAGGCGGCGAGAATATATTCCCAAAGGAGATCGAAGATCTGCTGTATACGCATCCGGCCGTAAAGGACGTACAGGTTGTCGGTGTACCGAGCGAGCGCTACGGAGAAGAGGCCTGTGCATTTGTCATACTCAAGAGCGACGGCAGTGTCCCCGAGGGTTCAGTAACGGATCAGGAACTCAAGGACTTTGTCGGAAAGAACATGGCTCGTCACAAGATCCCGCGCTATGTGGTATTCACTAAATCCTTCCCGATGACCGCAAGCGGTAAGATCCAAAAATTCAAGATGCGTGAAGACGCAGTCAAGATCCTCCACCTCGAAAGAGCAGAGGAAATAGAAACCGCGTAACAAAAAGTCATGCAGGTATGCACCTAGTACATACCTGCATGGCTTTTTATATGTATTTGTATGCGCCTTATACCATAAACTGCGATACCATCTCCGCAAGCACCTCGGACTGACTATTGAGCTCTTGGGCTGCGGCCGCAGCCTCCTCTGACGTAGAGGAATTGTTTTGTACTACCTCAGATATCTGTTGCACACCGATCGTAATCTGTGCAATACCCTCACTCTGCTCGTTTGTAGCCAGGTATATTGAATTAATGGTCTCGGACACCGAGTTGATATCGGAAACGATCTTCTTTAATGATTGGGCTGTCAGCTGTGCATTATCCGTACCCTCACCGATCTTGTTTATCGTGTCCTCAATGAGCTCTGCGGTATCCTTTGCGGCATTTAGACTCTTACCCGCAAGTGCGCGTACCTCCGCAGCAACTACTGAAAAGCCCTTACCATGCTCACCGGCGCGCGCAGCCTCCACAGCCGCATTCAACGCGAGTAGGTTCGTCTGGAACGCTATGTCGTCTATGACCTTTATAATCTTTGATATGCGATCCGAGGCATGCTTGATCTCATCCATCGACACCAGCATCTTGCTCATTTCTTCGTTGCCTTCCCTTGCGCTCTCCATGGACTTTTGAGAGATTTTATTTGCTGTTTGAGCGTCCTTAGCGGTCTTTTGTATCTGCTCGTCTATCGTCGTTATCGATGCGTTCAGCTGCTCTATCGAGCTCGCCTGCTCGCTTGCACCATTTGCTAGATCCATCGACGACATGGATATCTGCTTCGCTCCGGAGAGCACGTTTTCAGCTGAGCTCTTTATCTCGGTGACGGTAGTCCTTAGTGTCTTTCCTATGTTATTTATAGCCTGTTTTATTATATCGAACTGACCTACATATTCACGTGATATCCCTTTCCTCAGATCGCCGTTTGCTATAGAGCCGAGTATATCCGATATCTCTGCTATGTAAGAGGCCGTAGATCCTATCATTCTATCAAAGGACTTCATCATTTGTGCAAAACTGCCCTTAAAATCATTGCGTACGCTGATATTAAAGTTACCGTTTGACAGCTGTTCCAGCGCGTTATTTGCTTCGTTTATAGGTAGGCTAATCGTTTTCAACAGATCGTTCAAGCCATCAATAAGCTGACGCCAGTCTCCTTGATACAGGCTCGAATCAATGTGTGCATCAAGCTTGCCGCTATCGGCAGCTTTTATGAGACCCGCGATATCCCTGTTCATAGACACCATGTTCTGCTTTAGGCTATCAAACATTTGATTTGCTATTGCCTTTTTACCTGGGAACTTTGGCAGCTCGGTTTTGAATTCGCCCCTGCCGATCTTGTCAAATCCATCAAGCATCTTCAATGTATCCTTGATCAATGAATCTACATTAGTGTTAATCTTTTCAGCTACAACCCGATATTCTCCGTCAAACTCCGACTCCGGGATACGAGCATCGATATCCCCCTGCTGCATTTGCATGGACATCAGGCCTATCTTTTCAACCAACAGGGTTATCGTACCTCTGAGCTTTCCAAAGGCCATTATTAATTCGCCGATCTCGTCCTTGCCTCCGACGGGCAGATTTACACTGAAGTTACCCTGCGCTATAGAGAGTGCGGCCTTGCCTATCTGTGATATAGGCTTAGAAACGGATCTGATCATCAATAAAATCATCAGTACTGCTACAATCACAGCCATAACGAAGGTAACACCGACTACGATCTCTGCTAATAATGCAGTCTCATTCGCGGCATTACTTCGCTCAGCCGTATATGTATTATAGTCGTCTGTCACACCGATCAATATATTTGCCATTTCATCAAACATCGGAACATATTTTGTCTCGAATATCTCAAGCGCCTTGGCGTTAGATTCGTCCGTATTCTCACGCGATAGTTGATATATCTGTGTTCTGAATTGCCCTATCTCGTTTAATTTATTTTCTATGTCATTTAAGTTGGAGGTATCTATGCCGAGGTTTTCCTTTAGATAGCTTAGGTTATCGTTCACCTTTTGCCTATCCTCGTCACATTTTTTTATAGCCTCATCGATCAGCTTCGGATCCGTATTAGCTATCATCAACAGTGTATAGCGCTGTACGGACACGAGATTCCTACGCATCTGCCATATAGTACTAGTATTCGGCATGGATTTATGCTCAAACTCATTGACCACGTTATTCAGCTTGATAACGCTAATAAACGCCGATAACCCGAGCACAATCAGCACTAATAACACCGATCCGAAACCGAGTAGCAGTTTTGTTGAAATCTTCAGGTTCTTCATAATTTCACTCCCCATCATTTTTGTGTCATACTGTGTCATTGCCATATGTAGCTGATAATAGCAGCCTATGCGTTTTTCACTGCCATATATTTATTCCTTGTGCACGTATTA
>CAYURR010000163.1:0-6786 GCA_964446745.1 uncultured Defluviitaleaceae bacterium
GGGAAGGTCATACCAACGGCTATTTAGGAAATGTCGCGATAGACGGTCTCACCGCCAACGAAAACACACGGCAAACCATAGCTTATGCGGGCACCATAAGCACCAATGAATCTGCCCTCGGCGGTTGGCAGCCCATCGTCGATCAGAATCCCACACAGTCTAATGCGTCTGTAAACCAAAACCCATTGATACTCGGTCTCAAGGTAGACCTTGTCAATGCCATACAGCAGATAAACGCGCTCCCCGCGTCCCCCGGCTTTGAGAGTGTGGACGCAAGTGCGCTGGACGGACTTAATACGTTAAACGGTACAGACGAGGTCTTTGTCATCAACATTACCTCGGGCTTTGAATTCAACAAGAAGATAAACATCACAGGCGACGCCGGTGATGTTTATATCCTTCGTTGGGACGAAGACGCAAACCCGACAAACGGATACCAAGGCACTCTGCGCCCGCACGCAGGCGGCGCGATCGTACCGCATGGCGGACTCATGCCCTCAAACTTTATCAGCGTAGCTGGCAACATCAATGCAGAGGGCGGCGGAAGCACTCCAGCCTTCCCGTATCCGCAGGGTCCGCGTTATTACGACGGCAGCGGCGATCTGATTATCGGCGGTTCGGACTGGACAGGTGGCGGGTTCTTTACGGGCTACCTACTCACAACCGGCTCACCCACGACATTAAATCCATCGACCGGATTGTATACAGGCGAAACCTCGAGGCTCTCGGACGCGATCTTTGTCGGCGGTTGGTATTCACTAACAACATCGTTTTCGATGAGCGAGGGTACGAGCGGTGTTCATATAGCTCCTAACCCGGCCACAATCGCATGTCCGGAGGTCGATATCAAGAAATATGTCTCCGCGGACAACGGTCTCACCTGGGATGACGCACAGGATCCACCCGGACCCACAATATTCTCCAATATCATACCCCAGTTTATGTTCGTCGTTTCAAACACCGGCAACGTAACACTGAATAACATCAATGTACAGGACAGCGTCTACGGAGCTATCGGGACATTGGATAGCCTTAACCCCCAAACATCTACGTCATGGACGATACAGCAGCCTTGGAGCGAGGGCGAGCACGAAAATATCGCCACGGTCACGGCTTGCTATAACACTGATATCGTCACCTCTTTGGATGCGGCACATTACTGCGGCGTACAGCTGCAAAATCCGGCTATACAGATTGTTAAATATGTATCCTCCGACGGGGGCGCTACTTGGCAAGAGGCACACACACCTCCGGGACCCGATATCACCTCAAACATCGCGCCGATGTTCCAATTTGTCGTTACCAATATCGGCAACACGGACCTGGCGAATGTAAATATAGTTGATGATGTATACGGTCCCATAGGCAGCACACCGCTGTTATCGGCAGGCGCAAGTGCAATCTTTCTATATACTGCGACATGGCAGGAAGGTCAGCATGAAAACACCGCTACCGCAACGGGAGATTTCGGTTGGGGCGGCGTCTCCAGCCAGAGCTCCAGCTATTACAACGGTGTCCCTGCTAAACCCGCCATGAGCTTTATAAAATATATTTCGATCGATAACGGTGTAACATGGCTCGAAGCGCATACGCCTCCGGGACCCGATATCACGCCCGATATCACGCCGCAGTTCCAGTTCAGCGTAATCAACACCGGTAATGTGGACTTGTATAATGTCAATATTACGGACGATGTCTTCGGTCCGATCGGATTAGCTCCGTTCTTGAGCGTAGGCGATAGTATAAATTTCTATTATACAGCCGAATGGCAAGAAGGCCAGCATGCAAACACCGCCACAGCTACGGCCGAGTTTATCTCTGACCCTATATCCGAGCAAAGCTCCGCATACTACAACGGCATAATCATCGCACCTGGCGTCACCATAACCAAGTATGTATCGCCCGATAAAGGTGCGACCTGGCTCGAGGCACACAGCGCACCGGGCCCGGATATAACCTCGAACATTGCTCCACAGTTTAGGTTTGTCGTGACAAATACCGGCAACGAGGACCTGTTTGATGTAACCATAACGGATGATGTATATGGCCCCATAGGCAGCGTAACGCCCCTTGTTGTGGGCGATAGCGCATCATTCACGATTACCGAAGCATGGGCACCGGGTCAGCATACAAACACCGCTACCGTAAACGCGTCCTATGACGGCGGCAGCGTATCCGACCAGAGCGTAGGAAACTATAACGGTGTCGAGGCTGTACCGGGCATCAGCATCGTCAAGTACGTTTCTGTAGACAACGGCGTAACCTGGCAGGATGCAAACACCTCCCCTGGACCGATGTTACCAAAAGGCAACACGGCACAGTTCAAGTATGTCGTTACAAATACAGGCAACGTGGATCTTTTCGACATCCTCGTGACAGACGACGTGCTCGGTACGATCGGCAGCATCCCGACACTCGCTGCGGGTGCATCGCAGACGTTCTTTAACTCATAATTAAAAAGTACCACGGATTTACACGGATTTAAATGCTATATTGCTTTAATCCGTGTAAATCCGTGGTATTCTTTTGTTTTTTACTTTCGCCAAACGAACTCATTGACGATATGCGTGTAGGACTGTATCAGTCGGACTACCTTCATCGATACATTATCGTCTTCGTAATCGGGGATCATCGGGTGTGTGCTACTGCTTACGGCAATCTCGACGGCTTGGGCTATGCTATCGTAGTCAATGCCACCGATCACGATACTCCCCTTATCTAAAACCTCGGGCCGCTCCGTGGAGGTGCGGATTAGCACCGCCGGGAAACCCAGTATGGCACTCTCCTCCGAGAGTGTACCGCTGTCCGACAGCACGCAGAACGCGTTCTTTTGCAGCTTGTTATAGTCCGAAAAGCCGAACGGCGTTAGATTGCGCACGCGTTCATTGAATTCAAAGCCGCGTTCTTTAATAAACTTCAGGCTGCGCGGATGGGTCGAGTATATGACAGGCATAAAGTATCGCTCAGACAATCGATTTACAGCGGTCATAAGCGAAAGGAAATGCTCCTCGTTATCGATGTTCTCTTCTCTGTGAGCCGAAAGCAAGATATATTGCTGCGGTGTCAACGAGAGCTCATTGAGTATCGCGCTGTTATCGATCTTTTCTCTGTGTCTTGTAAGCACCTCCGGCATTGGCGATCCCGTCACGAATACATAGCGTCCCTCTAAACCTTCCGCGAGCAAGTAACGCCGCGAGTGCTCCGTATACGCGAGGTTTACATCCGCGATATGATCTACGATCCTACGGTTGATCTCCTCGGGCACGTTCTGATCAAAGCATCTGTTACCGGCCTCCATGTGAAATATGGGCACCTTCAATCGCTTAGCTGATATAGCGGACAGCGCCGAGTTCGTATCCCCGAGTATCAGTAGCGCATCAGGCTTCTGCTCCTTTATAAGCTTAAACGAACGTCCGATGATATTTCCGATGGTCTCTCCAAGATCCTCGCCGACTGCGTCTAAGCATATATCCGGAGGCCTGATCGACAGATCCTCAAAGAACACCTTATTTAGGGCGTAGTCCCAGTTCTGCCCCGTATGCACGAGTTTATGTTCAAAATAAATGTCGCAGGCCTTGATTACCTCCGACAGGCGAATGATCTCGGGTCTAGTACCGATGATCGTCATGAGCTTCAGTTTATCCATTTCGCACCCCCGTTATTGCAAGCAGTAAACAAAATACAAGGCGCCGCATCAGCCCCTTAAGCATATAGTATGAATAGTCAGGGGATAGGAGTGATAATATGAAGCTAATCCATACATTATTATTTTTGATCAGGGAACGATATGCGGCTGAGGATGCGGAGCTCGCGAAGAAATGCCTGTCCTCCCTGGAAAAAAGCACATATAAGACGGTAGTTATCTTTAATCAAGGCTTTTGGAACAGGGAGATGCTCGAGGAATTCGTCAAGCCGTTTGACCTGAACTGCATCATAATCGGGGACGGCGTAAACATGGGGACAGTCGTTGGGAGGCAAAGCTGCTTCGAGGCGATCTGGGACGGATATCCCCACACGGGCTTTACGAGCGAGATACATTTGGACATGATCCTCACGCACAACTGGGAGGACGTGCTAGTAGAATATCTGGAAAGTCACGACGAGCCGCTTATAAGCTGCGGGATCGTAGATCAGAATGGTTATATGAGCTTTTTGAACAAGACAGCGGAGCGTCCGCCGCTCGAAGCGGATATGATGGATGATTATCTAAAAGGCCTTAGGCTCGATCGTATCGAGCACGGCTTTACGAACCCGTGCATACACAACGCGACCATATTGAAGGAAACAGGCGGGTACAACTCGCGCTTTTTAACCGGCAAGCAGGCCTTTGAGGACGACAGCATGCTGCTCGGATACTATTACTACTATGGCACCAGGGCACACTGGAAGCCCAAGGTTCATTACGGCTCCGTCGTGTATCATGCGATTGCGGGTCAGCGTATCGGCATGAACGACAGCGTAATGATCAATTACTCGGGACTTGTGAAGCAATATGGCGCGATGGGACTAAAGCACCTCTCAGAGCTGCACAAGAGCGAATGGCAGGTCCGGTATTTCGGCGAGCAGTATCGCAATATGTAGTGCAGCAACCACATTACAAAACATCTACCACGGATTACAACGGATAAAAACCCGTACAAGTCCGTGGTAGTGTTTTATTTTTTTCTTTCCTACACTTTTTCAATATACGTATCCGGAGCGTTGGGATCGAATATCTCATTGCACCAGATCAACAGTATCAGCTCCCCTTCCCCGATGTTTTCGATCGAATGCGTATATCCGGCTGGGATGTCGAGCATTTGAGAGCTTTCGTCTGTCACGATGTATTCGATTACCTTGTCGGAGCCTATCATGCGAAACCTTACGGCAGCCTTGCCCTTTAGCACGAGAAATTTTTCGGTCTTTGAGTGGTGCCAATGATTGCCCCTCGTTACGCCGGGTTTGCTGACGGACACGGATACCTGTCCGAATTGGGGACATTTTAAGCATTCGCAGAAATATCCCCTCTGGTCACATTTCCTATCCAAGCTGTAAGCGAAGCCTCCTTCTGGCAGGTACGAGATAAAGGTCGCATAGAGCTTACGATCCAATTTATCCTCAAATGCGTGCAACTCCATATCCTGGCTATCCGCGCGACTATCCACATACGTACGCAGCCTTTCGTACAGCTCGCCGAGCGTAGTCGTATGGATGTCTGATACATCACAGAATCCGACTTCGCCTCGTTTGGGCGGGACCTCGAGCGCACCGATAAACTGCCTAACGAGATCGTCTATATACAACAGCCGCAGCACGGTATCGGGGTTGTCTATGCGCACGGGGATATCCCGTGTCATATTATGGCAAAATGTCGCAACGACCGAGTTATAATTCGGCCTACACCACTTGCCAAAGATATTCGGCAGTCTGTACACATATACCGGTGACCCCGTAGCCGCTTCATGCGCAAACAACACATCCTCCATGGCCTTCTTACTCTTACCGTAAGGGGTATCGTTCTCCGCCTGAATGGACGAGCATGCGAGCACCGGACATGTGTTGTTGTACTGTTCGAGCTTTTCGATTAGTACGGATGTAAAATCGCGGTTTACCTGTATAAACTCCTCTACGGCCTCGGGCCTGTTCGCTCCGGCCAAATGAAATACAAAATTACAGTCCCGCAGTGCTTCCTCCAACACCATCTCGTTGCTGTCTATATCGTATAGGTACAGGTCCGTATAACCTTGGTTTTTAAGTTGAGTAGTGAGATTTTTGCCCACAAATCCGTCCGCACCGGTTATGAGTATCTTCATCTGCGTCCACCCCAATCCTTCAGTGCGTCTTGAATATAGTCCAATCTAAGCAACAGTTCGATTATCTGACTTTTGTTTAGGCGGCGTGCGTTGTCAGAGGTGTATTCTTGCGCGACGGCGGCCTCGTTATCACCCGAGTTGAAATATTTTTCGTAGTTCAGATCCCTGTTGTCCGGTAATACCCGGTAGAAATCGCCCATGTCCTCGGCCTTGCCCATCTCTTCCTTGGTCAGCAGCGTCTCATAGATCTTTTCACCGTGCCGGATACCTATCTCCCGAACCTCGTTATCGACGCCAAATATCTCCTTCAGAGCCTCCACGAGTGTAAAAATCGTACACGCGGGGGCTTTTTTAACGAACAGCTCGCCGGGACAGCCATGCTCGAACGCGAACACGACGAGCTCTACGCTCTCATCGAGGCTCATCATATAACGCGTCATCTCACCATAGGTCACGGTCAATGGCTGTCCGCTCTTGATCTGCTCCACAAACAGAGGGATCACACTACCGCGTGAGGCCATTACATTACCGTAGCGCGTGCCGCATATCGTTGTGCTGTCTACGGTCTTTGACTTGGCCATGTAGACCCGCTCCATCATCGCCTTTGAGATACCCATAGCGTTGATCGGATACGCAGCCTTGTCGGTCGACAGGCATATGACCTTCTTTACACCCGCGTCTATGGCTGCATTTAACACATTATCCGTGCCGAGTATATTGGTCTTTACGGCCTCCATCGGGAAGAATTCACAAGACGGCACCTGCTTTAGCGCAGCCGCGTGAAAGATATAGTCCACCCCATGCATCGCGTTTTCTACACTACGAAAGTCCCTCGTGTCACCTATATAAAATTTAATCTTGTCATTCTTATAAAGCTTTCTCATATCGTCCTGCTTCTTTTCGTCTCGAGAAAAGATGCGGATCTCTTTTACATCCGTATTCAAAAAGCGGTTAAGCACGGCATTACCGAATGAACCGGTTCCGCCCGTTATAA
>CAYURR010000164.1:0-6657 GCA_964446745.1 uncultured Defluviitaleaceae bacterium
CCAACATTATCATTGCACAACAAGTCGTCATGATAGCAACGATTTCCGCCTCCTCTGCAGCGGCGGCAGGAGCCGGTGCATCCTCTTAATCTACATAGCATTTGAAATAGCCCGCCCTTCAAACGAGGGGCGGGCTATTTTTATGCTTCGATAAATTCAAGCCTTCATCAGACCTGCGTCAACAAATGCTTGTAAAAGCTCGTCTTGTTGATGTGCCGGAACTAACCTACGGAGGTTATAACTAAATATGGTTTCTTTGTATTCGCGAATAGCTTCTTTTGATGGTGTGTTCGCACAAATAATGTTGTATGTATACTTATGTTCTCTATCGTTTACCTTTGCTTTTGGCATATCATCACCTCGCACCATCGTATGCTGTTATATAGAAGGTTGAGTATGTACAGAATTGATTAGAAGTATATGATGATTGAACGGAGCTGAAACATAATGAAAATCGCCATATACACCCGCAAATCCAAATATAGCGACAAGAGCGAAAGTATCGAAAGCCAGATAGAATACTGCAAAAACGCAGCCAGAACCCGTTACCCCGAGGTTGAGGAATTCAAGGTTTATATCGATGAGGGTTTTTCAGGAGGTAACACTGAGCGACCTCAATATAAGCAATTGCTCTCGGATATTCGAACAAAAAAGGAATTTCAAGCCTTGATATGCTACAAGATCGACCGAATCAGCCGTTCATTAGTTGATTTTGCAAACCTACAGCAGTATCTTGAAAAGTATAACGTCAACATCATCTCCGCGAGCGAGGGCTTTGACACATCGTCGGCTTGGGGTTCGGCTGTGCTCAACATTTTGATGATTTTTGCGCAGCTCGAGCGTAACAACATATCCGAGCGTATTAGAGATACGATGCTACACTACGCCAAGCAAGGCCGTTGGACCGGAGGCCTCACGCCTACAGGCTTTGAAAGTAGATCGATACCATACATAGACGCATTAGGCAGTGAAAAGAATATGGTTGTGCTCTCCCCTATTCCTGATGAGATCGAGATAGTGAAACTCATCTATAGCAAGTATCTCGAACTGCGTTCGCTGAGCGCACTCGAAACATATCTGTCACAAAAGGGCATTAGGACAAAGAAGAACAAGTCCTACTGCATGTCTACGATACGCAATATCCTTGCAAACCCCGTATATGCTGCAGCGGATAGTAACTTGTATCACTATTTCAAATCTCATGACGTTGACTTATGCAATGATGAAACCGAATACGACGGGATGTATTCTGTGATGCCTTACAACCGTGAGGACAGAAAAAAGCTCACCGACAAGCCGATGAGCGAATGGATCATTGCGATCAGCAAGCACAGCGGGATAATTCCCGGTGATCTATGGGTGCAGGTACAACATATACTGTATGAGAATAAAGACAAGATGCCGCGCTCCGGCACGGCCCGACATGGTATCTTTGCCGGATTGATCAAGTGTTCAAAATGCGGCTCTACAATGAGGGTAAAGAACGGAAGGGTCAGTGCAAAAGGCGGCTACAGGGAGTTTTATTATGTTTGCAACCTCAAAGAAACAAGCAAAAGAGCATGCTGTGACGTTATAAACATTAACGGCAACAAGTTAGAAGCCGATGTGCTCGACCTGCTTATAAAGATCTCATCGGACGAGGATTGCTTTAGCGAGCTACTCGAGCGCAATAAAATAAGCCAAACCGAACATCATGACGACAGACGCGTGCATCTTGACAAACTCAAGCGTGAACTGTCCCTCAAACAATCGGGTCAACAAAATGTTATGCTTCAGCTCGCCCAGTCTTCCGATCCGGATATTGGTAAGCCGTTATTAGCGATGATAAAGAATTTCAGTATTGAGATAAGAGAGATCGAAATAAAAATAAGTACCCTCGAAACAGCTTTAGTCGATGAACGGTCAAAGGAATTAGATAAGCTCTCACTGCACGACGCTTTCGCAAAGATCGGTAGTATGTCAAACGTCTACGACATCACGGAGCAGCGCTGTATCATAAAACGCATCATCCACCACATGGAATGGAACGGCCAAGATATTACTATTTTCTTCCGGTCAGGCGGCAGCATTACAGGCGATCAGCATTTGCAGACGTATGATACACGATGCTAAGGCTATAGCACTTGATGCTGAGCTCGCATACCAGAGGCGCATCAACTGTGGCCCCAGAGACTTTGCTCCCGAAGCCAACGAGGTTCGTGTAACGATCGGCCTGTTCACAATCATCAAGCTCTTCAGGATCGTTAACCTCACCGTTGAGTCCAGAGGCTTCTGCATCCCCGAGGAATGCGAAGAGATCTCCCCGCTCAATCCTTGCGAATTCTTTGACAACTTAGACTTCCCGCTGGATATCTTTGCACCTCCGCAGAAACCCGAGTTCCTCGCAGGTGTTTCTAACAATATCCCACGCCGCAAGAAGGATAAAGACTGCGGTTGCTAAACATTCCGTCAAACCCTCTAAATCGGGGCTAAGCCAAGCCCCGATTTATTAAGACATCGTTAAAAGGCAGAGCACATCTACACATATGTAGATGGCTCTGCCTTTTTTGTGCTTGGATAATAAATGCTCGATACTTACTTGAAAAATACTTTTACAGCTAATATTACTTTGTGATATAAATAAGTCCAAGTATAATGATTCGTGAGTGTGAGAAGAGAGGGTACTTATGCAAGCAATTAGAGGTTATCTTGAAGATGAGCGTTTCATTCCATATGAATTTGTAATACTTCCAAAACGCACTGAAGCAATCCTTGTTATTCAAGATATGACAAAGTTATTGAAACACGATAGTGATAAAGAATGGCTCAATGAATTTCACCACCTAATATCAAATTCAGTCGGCGAGGAATTATTGGATGAAACTTTTCCCCGCATGCATATAAGTCGCGATGTGGATGCATTAGAAGATGAGGGGCGAACGAATTGACTTATGCATTAGATACAAACATAGTTATCCGCTTGCTTCGGAATGAAGCGTCTGTGTTCAAACATTTTACCGATGCCATAAATTCAAATGCGAATATCGCAATCCCCCCAATTGTCAATTACGAATTGCTCCGTGGCTTTTATTATCGGCCTGCCCCGGCAAAAGAGAAAGCATATCGCATTATGTGCTCCCATTATCCTGTAGGCGAAATGACTAATGATATTTGGGAACGTGGAGCTGTCATTTACGCTGATCTACGTCGTTCAGGACGGACAGTGGAAGATGCCGATATACTTATAGCCGCATACTGTATTGTAAACGGTTTTACCTTTGTCACGCATAATACCCGGCATTTTGAGGTTATCGAAGATCTACAGATTGAAGATTGGGTGGAATAACTCAATATATATTGACCAAGGAGTGAATACCACAATGTCCAATCTCTACACATCCTTCTCTGTTGTATTCCCGCTGTTTTCGATGATGCTGCTCGGATATGCGCTCAGGTTCATCAAGGTGTTCAACGCAGACTTTCTTCGCGACCTGAACAACCTCTGTTTCAAGGTGTTCTTGCCGGTGCTGATCTTCTATAATATCTACAACAGCGACTTCGAAAACGACTTTTCATTAAAGCTGATTATTTTCGCGTGTTCATGTGTATTTATCAGCTTTACGGCGTTGATGTTACTGATCCCGCTGATCGAAAAGGACAACAAGCGTCGTGGGGTCATCATTCAGGGGATATTTAGGAGCAATTACATACTATTCGGACTACCGATGACGATATCGCTGTTCGGGGAAAGCCGCGCGTCGGTGACCGCTATACTCTCGTCGTTTGTCGTGCCGCTCTATAACATCCTGTCCGTGTTTGCGCTCGAGCTGTTCGGACGCAAGCAGATAAAATTAAAGGCGACGCTTAATAGCATCGCCAAAAATCCGTTGATTATTGCTTCGGTATTTGCATATCTGTTTATACTCTCAGGCCTTAGATTGCCGTCATTATTACACAAGAGCGTAGGCGATATCGCAAAGATCGCAACACCGCTGTCGCTGATAGTTTTGGGTGGCTCGTTCGGCGTGAGCAATCTTAAGAACAATATAAAACCGCTCACACTCGCAATCGCCGGTAAGCTGATCCTGTTACCTGCTATCTTTATGCCCATCAGCGTTTTGTTGGGTTTTCGTGAGGCACAGCTCGTTGCATTGTTTGCGATGTTTGCTAGCCCCACGGCCGTATCGAGTTTTACGATGGCGCATGGGGCCGGTGCGGACAGCAAACTCGCGGGCGAGATCGTCGTAATGGGCTCGCTGCTGTCCATAATAACGATCTTCCTGTGGGTTGTGCTATTTAAGCAGCTCGCTTTGATTTAGTGATTACCAGAGTGACACCCTATCCTCGGGTTTTACATACATCCAATCCGCCGGGGTAATGTTATATGTTTTATAAAACTCTTCAAACTGTTTTATCACATTATTTACCCTGACCTTTGAGGGCGAATGCACGTCACTGTTCACTGCTATCTCCATAGCTTCGCGTGTACGCATCTCCCCCCAACACCTTGCGTAATTCCTGAAGAATTTATCGTAATCCGGATTTTCTGTTTTGCTTAGAAGCTCAAGTGTTACGCTAATACCGCCGAGATCCGCTATGTTTTCCGAGAGTGTCAGTGCACCGTTATTTATGATATCCGGAGCCACCTCGACACCGTCAAACGGCGCGACAATATCCTCACATAGTCTTTCGAAATGTGTATAATCCTCGGGCGTCCACCAATCTGCTGCATTTCCGTTTTCGTCATGCTTTGCTCCGGCTGTGTCGAACGCGTGGGTTATCTCATGACCAATGATACTACCTATCCCCGCCAAGTTTTCTTCGTAGCTATTGGCATCGTCGTAGTATGGCGGGATCATAATCCCTGCGTATAGCGCTATAACGTTATTAGTTATGTCGTTATACGCATTTATTGTATATACACTCTCTACTAACTTCATCTTATCAACCGGTTTTTTTAACTCACCGAGCATATATTTATACATGTCGGCTCCCATATTAATTTTGTTTTGCACGAGACTGCCGCCCTCTGCATAGCTATTTATTTCCGTATTGTCATAGTATGTGTCCCACTTATCGTCATACCCGACGATAGAACCCATCTTCATGAGCTTTGATATCGCACGGTCCTTTGTCTTTGGCGACATCCATTCCATGCCCTCTATCCGCCTGATATATATCGCCTTAATATCCTCCACCATCTTGCTCACATTGCTCACTGCCTCGTCAGACACATACCTATCTGTATACATCCTGCCAAGTAATGAACCAAACTCGCCTTTCACCTTTTCTAAAGCCAATCGCTCATTGGTCCTTTTCCCTGTTATGCCGTATCGCTTGTAGTTAAACGACATGAAAATATCATGCACATCCTCCGACAGATACATCGAAAAACCGTTTACCAAGTCGTAGATCGCCAAATATTTTATCGCCTCGAAATTCCTCTCATCACCTATTATTTCTGCCGCTTTTATAAACGCGGCCTTGTCCATTACACAAACCCTCTTTACATCGCCTAAACCTATGGTGTTAAAGTATTTCTTCATATCGATATCTTTAAAGGTCTTTTGAAGCTCGTCCATCGTGAAGATATTGTATACCTTGTCTACATCATATATCTCATCGGGTTCTAACGAAGCCGAGCTAATACGCTTATATATCTCATATATCCGACTCGCCCCGTCTGCGGCCTCACCGTCAGGCACACCCGCCAAGACTAGATATTTTACTATCCTGTCTATATATATATCCTTAACCACGTCCGTCTCAAACTCCACCTTAGACAAAGCCGAAGAAAACGCCCCCATATACAGCATATTAGTTGAGCTGTCCTTCATATCTGAAAATACGCCAAAATCTAATAGCAAAAAAACTCCCATCTCATTTGTGAGCTCAGCCGAAACATCCGCGAGTTCTTTCACGTTCTTTGTATCCATTATCCGCTTTATATATGGCTTTAATGGTTCCAGACCGAGCTTGTTCCGGCTCGTTGTATCCAGCATGTTTTGATAAAACGTTGCGATCTTTTGCTCGGGAGAACCCTTCTCAGGCTTAGATTTAACAGCGTCCATGATCAGGCTTTCCACCCTGTCATTTATTATTTTCGCTGCATCGGCATAAGTGCCCGCATCAGGCTCTCCCTCCTTGATGACCGATGAGTCGAACTCATCTTTCAATACAGTGTTAAAATAATCGTCACGCAGATTCGTTCCCTTTAGTTCAAACACACGAGCGAGCAAGCGTTCAAAATCTGCTTTCGATATGGGCTTTGCGTAGTCTACGCTTTTACCCAATACCCCTGCCTTTTGAAGCACATCCAACTCATCGGAGAAAAAGACCGGTGCATCCGATATATCCGTATCAAGGACAGACATGCGCAGGTTATGTCCCTGCGGCTCGTCAAAATCCCCAAAGCCTCGCGCTATCATAGCGAGCGCCTCGTAACCTGTAGCAACTCTATCCTCAAACAAATTGCCCCTGCCGTCGCCCTTGATGATGTCCTCATGCCTGATGCCGCTAGCATAATCATCCGCATACTGCAGCACCATAGCCGCAACCTCTGCGCGTGTGATATAGCCCTCTCCCGCCTCGGCCGCAAACACATTTCCAAAGCTCGACATAGTAATCGCGAGCGTTAATACATAAACCAACAAAATCCTCTTCACGATCTTTCCTCCC
>CAYURR010000165.1:0-6606 GCA_964446745.1 uncultured Defluviitaleaceae bacterium
GAAAATCCGTGGTAAATGTTTTCTTTTGTTATAGCTCCTTTTTAACATTAACCAAACTTTAACACTTAGGCGCTTCCTGTTATTTCTCCGTAACAATCTTTCCGTTCCAAAGCAGTTCGCGCTCACTTATCGGCATGCGTTCTTCCTTTGGCGCTATTTTCCCAAATGCCGCATGCGGCTCTGTCTGGTACCAATATGCTGTGGACGACACATCGTCGCTACGGTGGTTGTTATGTCCATGTTCGATCGTCACACGTATGCTCTTTTCAAACGTGATCGGGTCTCTGACGTGATAGCGGTAATACGTGGTCTTGCCCTTCCAGTTATCGTCTGTGCCCAAGATCAGCCCGTGATACGGTGCGTTGTATTCCTGTTTCGGGCACCATGCCATATTTACATAGTCCTCCGTACCCGTGCCGTGGATATTTGGCGGCCATTGTTCGCCGTCCACAAAGATCATGTCGTCCCCCTCGCCGGGCCAATCCCACAACGTGCTCGTATTTAAATTATGGATGTTCAGGTTGCAGCCCACATAATGACCAGCGCCCTCAGCATCCAAGATCACATAGTTACCGTCGCCGGTCGTGTTTTCACCCCCGAAGCACCAGTCTGAATGGGATGCGCATTCGCTCTCGGGTTTACCCTCGGTCGGGCACTCCCTGTTCCATTTCGCGTGGAAGCGTAGCATATCCTCCGGTATCGACGCGTGCTTTTCATAGTCGATATAGAAATACAACATCAGTGTGCTGTCGCATTCGTTTGTAATGTTTAGCTTCGCACCTTTAGAGAATGGCATCACGAACCAACAGTTTAACGAGCGTCCGTCCTGCGGGCTCATCTGCAGCGGCTCGCTAACAAAATTCCTTGTCACACCATGGCCCATCCCGAAGAAGTCACCGAACGGCGCTTGCACGCTCGGGTTTTCCTCACCGTCCCAGTAGAACTCCAAATAGATCTTGCGCAGATTGAACGCCTCCTGCTCATCAGGCACGCCCTCGTTGCCGAATGTGATCCAGATGTGCGTGATGTATCCTGCACCCTCGAGCTCCGCAAAGGTCCTCGTTTCATTAGGCTTAATATATATCCTATCGTTATTGCCGCCTGTGCGGTCATAAGACGACACCCTCATGCGCTTGCAATCGCGCTTCTGTGCGAGCGTCGACAGATTTGCCGGTAGATTGTTCATGGTTTTACCTCCCATAATGATATCCTTCATCAATCATTGCCAAGTAATTCCCAATCGGTATGTAGTTGGCTACCGAGTTCCCGGTGCCCAATGCATAACGACCGTTTTGCATACAGACATCTAGCGTCTCACGCACATACGCGCGCAGAGCCTTTTCTTCAGTCCTGCAGAGCCTATCCACATCAATCCCGCCCAATACCGCAATCTTGTCGCCGTATCTCCTTTTAAACTCAGTAACCGGGATGATTACATCCTCAAACGAGTGTTTACCGTCTATCTTCACATCGTTTATAAGATCAGGCATGATCGCATCGATATTACCGCAGGAGTGCAGCAGGTACAAATATCCGCCCGCGTGTGCAATCTCCGCAGCCTTTTTATGAAACGGCAAGATATATTCCCTAAGCGCCGCCGGCGAAACCAGCGTCTGAGACTTGAAACCCATGTCGTCGCCCGGGAAGAAGCCCATTAGGTTATCAAAGCCCTTGAGCTGGCGGTAGAACGATAGGATCGTTTCACCTACCCTGTCGCATACAGCCTTCACAAGCTCCGGGTTTTCGTAGAGCTGGAGGCAAAAATTCTCGTAACCCATGATGATTTCGAGCGGCACCTCCAAGAATCCCCTGCACGGGAACACGAACATGCCCATCCCCTCATACAAATGCTTCGACACATACTCAACATCCCAGAGGTCGAACGCGTCTGTCTTTGGCCATTGATAGGCCTCGAATTCGTCCCAGTCCGAGATCAGGCCGTCGCCCTCCTCATCCCAGCGTCTCTGTCCGCGCGTAAGCTCAGCAGTATCGTCCGAGATGCGCGACTTGGTCGGGAAGTTTATGCGTCCGTCGATCCACACAAAGTCATAACCGAGCCGGTAATAAGCCTCGATATAGTTATCCCAGTATTTTGCGCGCGCGTTCTTGTCCTCCGTAGGCTCAACCCATTCGCGTTCGAGAAAGACCTCTACAACCTCCCTCAAAACCTCCCTATCCAAGAACAACTCGATAAGCGGCGGGCGTTTAGGTATCTCCTGTCCCAATATTACACGCTTGAACCACTCCCTGTCGGGCTGTGGGTTGTTGATTGGCAGCTTCATATTTACCCCCCTATGCAGTCGTTCATACTCAGGCAGCTGAAATTATAATCTTCGACGTTCACGCCATAGAGTTTCACCTCTACGGTCTTGCCCGGTATGATATCAAAATCGTTGTTGTCAAAGCCCGTTCCGGGTAGATGGCACATCCACACATATGCATCCGCCGAGATACTAAGCTGTGTATATCCGTCACACTGTACCGCCTCGCATGTGATGTTCGCCTTTTTGAGCGCAAGCTTGCCATAAGGCGCAGCGAAGTATCTGTTCTGCGCGACCTCGATACCGTTTTCAAACACCGTGCACACGAATACGATATCCTCTGGATTATGCTTTGACATGTAAGCCGATGTGTCGATATTCATTACGGACACCGATGCGTTCTTCGGTACGGTCGTCTGAGTGCAAAGCGTATCTATGACATTGCCGGACAGATCCATGATCTCGAGCCTCAGGTCGAGCGGTACGATGTCGAGTCTGTCGTTTAATACAAAGACCTCAATCGAACCGGAGCCTGTCCCGTAGCTCTTCATGCCCTCGTCTGTGTTCGGGTTGAAGCCCTTGAAATATAACCCGATCGGCGCAAAAGCCTTTTTCGTGTGGTAGTAGAGTGGCTTCTTATTATAATAATAGTCCACAAAACACCAGCCCGACGTCGGGAAGCAATCCGAGTACATCCAGAACAACGTACCCGAGCACAAGTACTTCTCGCTGCGGAATTTTTCAAACGCCTGCTTGATAACCTCTGCCTGTATCGCCTGACCCATTAGGATATACTGCTCGACGCTCAGATTTTTGTCGGGTTCCTCAATGCCGAAGTATTTATTCAACACCATATTGAAATTGTCACCCGTGTTCGAGTGGAACAACCACTGCTTGGATTGAGGATAGCGCTCGTCCTGATCACAGCAGCGCACTAATGTCTCGAGGTTCATCGGTGCGATCACACCGAACTCACTCAAAAACGACGATTTCATATCCGATATCCTAAAGAAGTCATACTGCATACCGGTATTGGGTTGATATACATACCAGAAATGCTGATCGCCCTCACGCTTGTCATCAGGATCCGAGCCGCCAAACGGACTGCTCAGACGGTATTCCCTCTGAGGGTCGAGGTTTGCGCACGCAGATGCGAGTACCTCTTCGTATATCCGCTGTCCATAGAACGGGAACTTCTTCTCTATATGCTTCTTGTGGCCCTCATACATCGAATAATTCTCGTTGTTTCCGCTCCAACCTACAAAGCTCGTGCGGTTGCGCTTGTGCTTGACTTGATAGTCGGCTTCTTTCCTTACGTTCTCGACGAAGTCCTCGTCGTAGTCCGGGTAATATCCGCACGCAAACATGAAGTCATGCCATACCAATATCCCGTACCTGTCACACAGATCAAAGAAGTCGTCGCTCTCATAGAAACCGCCTCCCCAAACCCTAAACATATTCATATTCATGTCGACCGCACACTGGATCAAGGTCTCGTATCTCTCACGCGTGATGCGCCCGATTACTTGATCGACTGGTACCCAATTACCACCCTTAGCATAGACGTTTTCGCCGTTTAATATAAAGGTAAAGGTCTTGTCGCCGTCTGTACCGATCGGTTTCTGCTCGATATACAGCGTCCTAATACCGTAGTCATATGTGCGCGTATCAAGCACATTGCCGTCTTGGTCTATAATATCTAAGCTAATGTTGTATAGATACTGCTCGCCGAAGCCGTTACACCACCAGAGACGCGGGTTTTGGATCGTTACGGCGAGGTTGTATGCCGTCTCGCCTGCCGCTACCACACGTTCAGCCTCGTAGCGTGTATCTGTCGTTATTTTGTATGCAATCTTATACGCGCCAGGCTTTATGACATTGATATCGGCGGTAATATTGATATCGGCCTTTTTCTCATTCGCGTCATACTCACAAGTGATATGCGGATTGCCCCAATACGCTCCTTTATAGCTCTTAATATATACCCCTTTGTATATCCCGCAGGTAGATAAACGCTTTGCCCAGTCCCAACCATAGCAAAACTGTGGCTTTCTTATATACGTCCTGTAGATCTCCTCTTGATTCCACGAAAATTCCATGTAGTCCATGTTCACGGACTTCGCCTTTACAGGCTTTAGCCCCTCGTTCACGCGCACCGTGAGCTCGTTCGTGCCCGCTGTGATTACACTCGTGACATCGAACTCATGTGCCAAGAACGCATTATCGGATGATCCGATATGCTTGCCGTTCAGATAATAGTCCGCGTTTACATCCACGCCATCGAAATAGAGAATGACCCTCTCGCCGATTGAATCTGCATTCATATCAAAACTCGTTGTATACCAAAAATCCTTTTCCTCAACAAACGCGCAGTCGAGCATGTTCATACCCTCGAGCGGCTCGCTGATAATGCCCGCATCCTTTAAGCCCATATGTACCGCTCCGGGCACGGGGCATTTGATCGATTGTGTTCTGTCAAACGTGTTTATATCCCATGCGCCATAATCGCAATAGGACATGTCCCACGCCTTGTTCAACGATGTCATCTCCATATAAACCTCCAGCATTTAATACTCAAATTATATTAAAAGGGCTGTTGCAAAAGAAAAACCTACTACGGATGCGTTAGTTTCGTGTGCAAATCCGCGGTAGGTTTCCTTTGTGCAACAGCCCCTTAGTGGATTATTTCCAAAGTTCTACTCTCTGCTTCATGAGCTTGGAGTATTCCTGTGTAGCCTCATCCAAGCCTGCCTTCTTCAGCTCGCCCTGGAATTCATCCCATACCGCATCAAACTGATCAGGCTTAGCCAATACAGAAGCTGCGATATATTTCTTTGTGAGGTCGAGCATCTTTGTTACGATGACGGGTACTTCGCTCGTATCCGGGATCGTCATCTGCCAAGCGTAACCCCATGGGTCTACACGGTTGAGCTGGTCGGCCTGCGGATACAGGTCCTTCCACATCGTGACGCCATACTTGGACAGAACATCCTTCTCTACTTCGTTGTAGTTGTTGACGATGGTATCAATCGTTGTGGTCGAGTATGACTGACCGCTCGGGTCCAACACGCCCTTGCCCCATGCCGGGAACGGATACAGGTATACGCCAATACCGGTCTTCTTACCGTACTCGGGATCTGTAAGACGTCTGTTCCATTCATCGTCCGGGATCACGCGCTTGCCGTTTTCGATCGTGTAATGCTCGCCTTCGATACCCCAGTTATTCAAGATCTGAGCCTCGTCGGATGCCATCCAATCCAGGAACGCGAATGCAGCATCGGGATCCTTACATCTATCCGAGATAGACATACCCCAACCGGCTGTAAAGCCCTTGTCGATGAAGTCACCGCTTGTATATGTATCGTCCAACTGAACCGGATATACGCCGAACATCGACTCGTAATTCTTGGCCGACTTCAGGGCATTCAGACCCTCTTGGATCTCCCAAGCCTGATCTGTTAAACCCACTACTCGACCCGACGCGATCTTGGCCGTATACTGGTCATATTTCTGCGTAAACGCCTCCGGATCCAACAGTTGGATGTCGTTCATGTGATTGAGCCACTTGTAATATTGCTTGTGGTTATCGAGCGCAAACCTAAATGTTGCATCATAGGTCTTTGGATCGATATACCAGTTACCGTCGTCGGGCAGGCCTGTGACCGAAGCAGCCATGTTACCTACCGCGCACTGCCAGCGCCAGTCATCGGTTGCAAATGACAGACCGATCGTCGGCTGACCATCTACGGTCGGGTTAGCTGCTACGTAATCGGATATGATCTTTTCCGCATCCTCAAGGGTCTTGATCTGCGGATATTCCGATGCCTTTACAGCCTTGTGTGTGAGCCAGAAGCCCATTGCGGGTTCCCAACGCTGATCAAACGAGCCAAAGCCCGGCAATGTATAGATAGCCTGATCGTCCATCGAATACTTCAATCTGTTTGTGTATCCGTCTACCATCTTGATGATGTACTTGCTGTTCATGATCCTGTCCGTGAGATCGATAACCGCACCGGCCTCTACGAACGGGCCTATCTCGCCAGACAGGAACATCATGTCCGGATATTCGCCCGAAGCGAGCATCAAACCGGTCTTTTCTTTAAGGTCGCCTACCGGGTATTCCATCTTCAACGTTACGCCCGTGAGCTCTGTGATCTTCTTTGCAACAGGGCTTTGGAAATCTTCATACTGCGAGTTTACATCTTTCGAGAAAACCGTGAATGTCATCGGTTTCTTCTCAGTGGTAGCTTCAGCTTCCTCACTGGTTGTTTCTGCTGTGGTTTCTGTCTTTTGCTCTGTAGCAGCAGGTGCGGCTGTCGCGGCGCTGCCCGATGTACCTGTGTTG
>CAYURR010000166.1:0-6543 GCA_964446745.1 uncultured Defluviitaleaceae bacterium
GATTTCCAAGACATATTCGGAGGACAAGATGAACTTCGGGTATCTGTCCGTTGCGTGTCTGCGCATAGCGTATCGGATGTTTAGGTCCAAGGATTTTAACTTGAACGCACCGATGGGTTTGGATGACTACTCGAATGTGATTAGCGAAAGGGACTTCGTTGAAGAGCTGATCGCTGCAGAAGACACATCCGTCATCCTGAGTTCGATGATTGTGTTGAGGCAGATAGAGCGGATCGTAGTGACGGAGCGTTATTTCGGTAATCTCAGATTTTCTGAGATTGCTAAGCGGCATAATATCAAGCTTAACACCGTGCTGTCGCATCACCGGCGTGCGCTTGATAAGCTGCGCGGTTATTTGGAGAAGTATTTCTAAAAGACATAGGGGTGAATGTTAATCTATGATGGTATTACCGATTGAAAAGAAGATAGAGCGGTTTAAGGGATATAAACAGATGGCGTGGTCGCTCGCATTGCAGATGTGTACGGAGCTCGGACACTGTCAGCCTATAGCTAAGAGCCTAATGCCCGTTGCTGATGAGATGCGGGTCTTTGCAAATAGGCTGGATAATGTCTGTGATGAACTGGACAGCACGGAAAACGCAGCTCATATTTTTGACAGGATACTGGATGATGTGGTTTTGCAGGCGACATTATTGACCATGAATTTCGTTTCCGAGATGATCAAGGCCGATCACTATACAAATACGGGTGCAACCAAATCCCTCTCGGTCATCGCGGAGGAATACCGGAACCTAACAGAAAAGTTTAAAAATCTGTCCGGAAACAAGAACGATCAGACCATGGCGATACCGGAGGTCAAGCATTGCGTAACATCCACCGAAAGCGAGGACTTCTTTATGATGTTTTCGATTGGGGGCATTGCTTTTGTGGAAAGTCTTTGGTACATGAGAGAAATGGTTTACTACCCATACAATGAGACATCAATTACGCTGAGGGGTGAAGAAATACCCGTTCTGGACTGCCGTGAGCGATTGTCAATAAAAGGCGTACCGAAGCCAACGAACGGTTATCAGTCATATGTGATCGTATTCACAGAATGGTCGGATAATCCGGCGCGTTACGCTGTAGCGGTCGACGAGATGGGCACGAACGCGCTGATCCGTACAAAGATCGGAATCAAGGCCGAGCCCAAGCATCCTATTCTGGATGCAAGGTATATAAGGGAATACTGGGAGAGCACGGACGGCAACGGTTTCGTGTTTATGGATTGGAACAAGCTCGCTGAATAGGCTGATGCAAAATAATATATTTAGCACGGATAAACCATTATATACATGGTTTTATCCGTGCTATTTTTTATAATTGATTCAAAAGTGTATTACATATATAATACACATAAGGTGGTGGATCAATGTCTGTCTTTGACGAACTGAGGCTAAACAAAATCGAAAATGTATATGAGCAGATCATTCGCCATGTGAAGCGTGAGATATTGGCCGGGAGACTGGTAAATGGAGATAGACTCCCGTCGCGTCGAGACACCGCGATGATATTGTCTGTAAATCCCAACACGGTTCAAAAGGCATACAAACTGCTCGAAGACGAAGGACTACTGACCACGGATAAAAACGCGAAGAGTTGTATATCGATAGATGATAGCGCGCTTGAGATATTGAGAAGGGACGAGGTGGAGGCTTTGGCGGACAGGTTTGTAAGTGAGTGTATGCAGATGGGGTTAGATATGGATCAAGTAACCAAGCTGCTCGTCGAGAGATGGGAAGGGCATAAAGGGGGAAGGTCATGAAAATATTTGCGAGGCTCACGGCGTTTTGTTTTGCCAGATTTCAGAAACCGATCGGGATATTGTGCATAGCCACTTTGCTATTGCCGCCGCTGATGATGTATATAAATCTGAGGAACGGGATTGTCCCGGGATTACGTTTTGAGACGATGATGTCACGTGCGGGACTTGAAATGCTGTTTGCTGTAGTGTATGCGATGTATTTGGTAGGTGTGGCCTTTTCTACGACCGCCGACATAGTAGGCACAAAGAGCATATATACGCTGCTGTCGATACCGGGCGGGAGTAAGTGGATTTATATAAGTAAATTGATAGCCGCTTTGATGTGGGGTTTGATGCTGTTGGCCTGTCTGCTTTTAAGTGTTCTGATGTCTTACGGCATTTATGCATCCTTTTACCGACAGGAGTATTATATAGATTTCTTTATGAAAAACGGATTGTTCCTTGCGTTTGTGCGTTCGCCACTGCTGCGGATGCTGTTGCCGATGTCTTTGATTACATCATTGCTGTCGTTGTTGCTCGGCTTAGGCTCTGTTCAAGCCGCGCTGTTTAGTAGCCTCGCGTGGCATTGGAAAAGGCTCGGGGCTATAGGTTACACCATAGCATATGTTTTGAGCGCAATACCGATATGGTCATATATGATCTATTGGCGGGCATATACGCGCGGGTTATTTATTGCTGTTGCTGTAAATGTCGTGTTGTTTCTGTGTGGCTTTATCGGGGTTCGTCTGTATGGAAAGGGCAAGGTGAGTTGATTATGAAAAGATATACTCCGATCGCACTGCCGGTATGCGCAATGTTTATCATCGCGTTGATAGGCATAGCTATCAGAGGTATGAGCCTAAACGGTACATTTGAACTAAAAACGCTCTCGGGAAGTCCGGAGGCACTTGAGGGGGTTAATATCACGGGGTATCTGATCGACGATGTGCATGGCGAGAGATTTGATATCACAAACGCAGAGATAACAAGGGATATTGAGTACTACGAGAACTATGAGGAGGCATATAAACGGTTACCGGTGAATTACGGCGCGCCTGCAGTGACATCCGGTGAAATGATATATAGGGCCTCGATTGGCTATGTACCATCCGTGACTGGCGATTATACGATTACACATGACAGGCAGACCGCGCCGTCGCAATATAACCAGGACTTTGTACAGATAACCGAGACTACATTAATAAAAACCGACGCCGTCTCGCCTTATATTGAAATCCGTAGGGATAAGCAGAACTTTTTTTCGCCGGATAGCATGTTTGGCACAAAGGGGGGTCTTAAATGGGATGATGAAGAAGGCTTCACGTTCAGCTCGTCGCCTATAATGTATGATGTATCCAAGGATGGTGTCGATAGCTTCGTGACAAATCCGCTAACGACAGAATATATGATGTCGCATTACACCAATGCCGCAATCCCCGAGACGTCCGGATACTTTGTCGCGGAGGCGGCGGGCGAGATTTATTACACATTCCCGTCCGATAAAAGCTTTACGGGTACAAACGGCATATACAGGATTACGGAGTTTGTACCGTGGTATGACAATCAAGGCGATCGTATCGGGGCATCGGTTCCCGTTGTAGAGTTTGATGCGGAAGCATTCGAGGTGGTTGGCTTGCATGCGTTAAACAATAATCTGCTGCTGCTGGTCAAAAAAGATGGGGACTACGCCGTGCGCAGATATGAAACGGACGGCACATTCGTCGATGAGCTACATCTCCCGGATTTTAAAGGCTCGTATATCGCATATACGGACAACGATGGCATAAACTTCAGCTCCGTAACCCCGGAGGGGATAGATTATTCGATTATAAGCGTAAGTGTAGGCGAAAGCCTTGCGCTGTCAAATGTCATTCAAGTACCTATAGGAATGCACAACGATTATGTTCAGATTATGGCCCTTGGACGTTCAAACGGGAAGATAGTCGTCGTTGCAAGCATAACCCCAAAACAGGATCCGGATCAGTATTTCAGTTATATGGCAACCCGCGACATCATTTATGTATTTGATGCGTCGAGCATGATATATTCCGGTGAGATCGTGACAGACAAGGCCCAGGACATATTCCAGCAAAACACCTCGCCATATGAAGGCAGAATTACCATGAGATATTTAAACGGCATAAAGATATCCCCCACTGCGGAGGTAAACAATGATTGAGATCAAGGATGTTAAAAAGGTTTATCCGGGATACGGGGTCGCGCTTCATAATATCTCACTAAGTATACCCGAGGGGCAGGTGGTCGGACTGTTCGGGGCAAACGGAGCGGGCAAGAGCACATTGCTGCGTTGTATCGCGGGCATGAGCGGACTGTCCGGCGGCGAGGTCGTAATCGATGGCGACATACCCCGAAGGCGTTGTGAGCGCATAGCCTATATTTCCGAGGAGGGCAGCTTCTTCACACATATGACCGTGGCTCAGTACGGTCTATTTCTGGAGGACTTCTTCCCGGGATTTAACGCCGAGCGGTATCAGACGCTAATAGATTTTTTCGGTTTATCTAAAAATGACAGGGCCGGTAAGCTCTCGCGCGGTCAGCGGTCAAAGCTCGAGATATCCGCAGGGATGTCCAAGAATGCAAAATATATCCTGATGGACGAACCGTTTCTCGGCAAGGACATATTCACGCGCAGGGATTTTCTGAGGCTGATGGTCTCATCGCTTCGGACCAACGAAACGATTATTGTTGCGACCCATTTAATCGACGAGGTCGAGCAGTTTATTGACCGTGCGATCATACTCAGATATGGAAAGGTATATGCAGATATGATGTGTGAGGAAATGGCTGATGCCGGGGAAACCCTAGAGGGTCTGATGGAACGCGCGGCGGGTTATGACAGGGAAGGATATAAGAGACTGTTGGATTAATTATAGGGCTCAAATTAAAATACCACGGCTTTCACGGATCATATGTATATCCGTGTCCAGCCGTGGTATTTTTACGTTTCCGACTACGCGATCATTTTAAGCTCATTTCCGAGATTGGCGAGCTTAGCGGCTATCTCGTCCGGGTCGCAGTCGTCGCTTTCAAGGACTGCCTCGATGCTGCCGTAATATGAGCGTAGCTCCATCCATTGGAGTAAATCCCTGTTGGTATTGTTTATGCTGCCGATGCAGTCGCCGAGATCCTTTTCAACAGCACATATCCGGGCTCCCAGATCAGAAACATCTTCCTTTCTTTCGGATATCTGTTTGTTTAAATCATCCAGCTCATCCCTAAGACTATTTATTTCATCATTTTTGCGGTTGTAATCGTTCTGCAGGGAATTAATATGTTGGAGATCTTCGTCGATCATGCTGTCAATCGCCAGATAGATCCCGTAACCCGGTACCCACCACCATGTCTCCAATTGCCGTTTCTTCGCGCGGGCATTATCAATCTTCCTTTTGAGCTCCGCGATCTGACTGCCGATGCTAGATACGGATTGCAGGATGAGATTCAAGGATTGTTGCTTGGCTGCGATCTCTACCTCAAGGTCGGACATCTGTTTCTTGTCTTGGTCCGACGTAGCATATAATCGTGCCTTTTCCTCGACCAGATTTGAACGCCGTTGCCCAAGTTGATCTATCTTAGTATCGCACTCGACGCGTCGTTTATCCACTTCCACGATTAGCTGCTCGACGGCTCGCTTCAGATCAAGTCTGAGTTGTTTCTTGCGTTCCGCCTCCTGATTAAGATCGCTTGCATCGTCTTGAATTAATAAACGATGATTCTTTTTTCGCGACATGCCCTGCTGCGCCATTTTGGCACACAAAGAAAAATGATCCCCAAATGATCCCATAATCCCCTCCTTGATCTTTAGCTCGCCTTTTCGATCTGGGTGCGAAGCTTATCGTTCAGATTGCTTGCAAGTGCTGAGGCTTTTTTCCAGTGCTCTTCCCTGTCCATTTCCTTTTCGCCTATGGTCTCGTTGAGCCTTGAGCGCGTCTGCTCAAGCGCGGCCAAATACTCGGAGCATATCTGATTCAACGCTGTCCAGCGTACGAGGTATGTGAGGAACACGCGCACAAACATCAATTCCTTATACGGCTTTACACGCTCATCGAGGGCTTCCGGTGTGTCCGGTGTGTTCGCATATTTACTTTTTATCCGGCTTACGGCGTTGATCGTATCATTGCTTGCGAGGGCTTCGCAGCAGGCCTCTATGGATTGCCAGAACGCCACCATATCCATCAGATGGCTCACAACCTTTCGCAGGCAACCTATCGCCGTTACCAGTGATGCAATGGCCGTGTCCAACGAGTTCTTGTCTATAACGGCGTTTGCGATCAGCTTTGTGAATTTCTGAAGGTTTACAAGGTTTTCGCGCTCCTGTTTTTGCAGATCACTACGCAGCTGAAATATCTCGTTCAGTTTCTTGTCGTATTTATCCGCATATTCCTGCATCTGCTGACCCATCTTTGTAAACTGGTCCCCGATTTCCTGAAAAGCCTTTTTAAAGGTGTCGGTCTTAACCTTTGCGGCCTCCAGCTCCTTTTCCTTGTCTTCTTTCTGCTTTAAAAGCGCAACCTTCTCATCACGCAGTTGCTTCTGCCTCTCGGCGTCATCCGTGGCAGCAAGCTCCTTATCTTTAGCCGCTATATCCTGCTTGAGTTTTTCGACGGCGGCTGTGAGCTCATCCTGACGCTTTGTAGCGTTATCGAGATCGGCCTTCGCCTTTGCACTTACATCTTGGCTGGCTCCTGATGAACGCTCGTTGTTTATATCCTTCGCGGACTGTGCTGCTATCCCGAGCGCACCTAATATCGCTCCGGTAAGCTGTAGAGCAAACGCGCGCT
>CAYURR010000167.1:0-6536 GCA_964446745.1 uncultured Defluviitaleaceae bacterium
ATAAGCCCAACCAAACATTTTTTGCACAGCGCTGGGTAGGCTTTGATAATTTTACAAATTTCTTTAAGTCCTACTACTTCGGTCAGATCTTGAGCAACACCCTGACCATCAGCATACAGTCGATGTTGATCGGTTTCCCGATCCCTATCATCATGGCATTGTTTCTAAATCAAATGGGTAGCAAGGGCTTTAAGCGCACCGTGCAGACTATTACATACGCCCCGAACTTTATATCGACGGTGGTCATAGTCGGTATGCTCGTGTTGTTTTTGAACCCGCGCACGGGCATCGTGAACAATATGCTCGTATCGCTGGGCTTGCCGAGCAATAATTTCCTATCAAACCCAAAATACTTCCGCAGCATCTATATATCATCCGGTGTATGGCAGGGTAGCGGCTTTGCAATGATCGTATACCTCGGCGCGTTGGCCGGGGTCAACCCGGAGCTCTATGATGCGGCAGACATAGACGGTGCGACACGGATGCAGCGGCTGCTGTACATCGATCTCGCTACGATCATGCCGACTATTACGATACTGTTTATCATGTCCATGGGCGGTATCATGAACGTCGGTTTTGAAAAGATATATCTGCTGCAAAACCCGTTAAACGAATCGGTTTCCGAGGTTATATCGACCTATGTGTACAAGGTGGGTTTGTTACGAGGTGATCAGGGTTTCGCAACAGCGATCGGTTTGTTTAACACCGCGATCAACTTTGTATTGCTTATCATCGTGAACCAGGTCAGCAAGCGTGTCAGCGAAACGAGTCTGTGGTAGAGGGAGAAAGGGATGAATAACTCCGTAGGAAAGAAATTTACCCTGTTTAATGTTATTAACTACACGGTGTTCGCGTTGATCCTCCTATTGGTGCTGTATCCGCTGTACTGGATAGTCATTGCGTCGATCAGTAACCCGAACCTCGTTAATGCCGGTCAGGTTATTTTGTTGCCAAAGGAAATAACCCTTACGGGCTACAAGAAGATATTCTCGTTCCCGGCCATTATATCCGGTTACACAAATACCTTTATGTATACCATTATCGGTACGGTTATAAACGTTATCATTACATTATGCGCGGGGTATGCATTGTCACGACGTGATCTGCCGTTTCGTGGGTTTATAATGATTATATTCATCATCCCGATGTATTTCGGAGGTGGGCTCATACCTACATACTTGGTTGTAGACAGCTTGGGATTGGTCGATACCTTCTGGGCTATGGTCATACCAAATGCGATGTCGGTGTTTAATGTAATACTCGCACGCACTTTCTTTATGAGTACATTACCCGACGAGCTACTCGAGAGTGCTCTACTGGACGGCTGCTCGAATATCAAGTTCCTCATACGGATTGCTATACCGCTATCGACAGCGCTAATCGCCATCCTCGTTGTTTATTACGGTGTGGGGCACTGGAACAGTTATTTCCAAGCTCTGATATATCTGCGTAGCCCGAACAGGCTGCCGCTGCAGGTCGTATTGCGTGAGATACTCATACAGCAGAGCGATAACAACAATATGTTCAGTATGCTGGTGCTGCAGCAGTCCGAACTGGAACGCCATCAGCTTGCGCAGTTGATACGTTACGGCATCATCGTCGTGTCGAGCGCACCTCTGTTGATATTGTATCCGTTCTTGCAGAAGTACTTTGAAAAGGGGGTAATGATCGGATCGCTAAAGGGATAGGACATGAATAGACAGGGCATCAAGTAACTTTTAGTTAAAAATAAAGGAGAGATCAAGGCATGAAGAGAAGCGTAGCGTTATTACTGACCGCGACACTGACGCTGTCCGTGCTCACGAGCTGCGGCGGGAACAATACAGCGGCCACGAACACAAGCACAAACACAACCGCCGGGTCCGAAGCAAAGAGCGAGACAAAGTCGGAGCAGTCCGGATCGGGCTTTAACCAGACGGGACTGCCGATTGTGAACGAGCCTGTGACCTACAGGATAGCGGGTGTCAAGGAAGCCGTATGGCCGGACGATCTCTCGACGTTCAAGGTCATACAGAAGTACGAGAAGGATACCAACGTAAAATTCCAATATCAGCTCTATACGAGCGAGGCATGGGGAAGCCAGAAGCAATTGATCGCTGCGAGTAAGGACCTACCGGATGCGTTTGGCGTGGGCAATCCGCTGTCGCAGCAGGATATCATGGACTTTAGTACGCAGGGCATCATCATCCCGTTAAAGGAGCTCTCGCAGAAATACGCACCGCGCTTTACGGAGATCATGACGGAATATCCCGCGTATTACAAATCATTCCTGAGCGTTGACAATGAATTTTACGCGTATCCGACGCATTATGACATCGATTTTGGCAATCGCGGCGGCATTTTGCATCTGAACAAGGCTTGGATTCAAGAACTTCGCCCGGATTACAAGATCGTCAAAGGCGAGACCCTCGAGTATATAGACGAGAATATCTCATTGGACGAATATTATAAGCTACTGACCGACATGAGGGATAAATACCCTAACGCAATCCCGCAGACCTGTGATAGCCCGAATTTTGAAAACATCTATTCGGCCTACGGCGTGTTTAACACCTCGAGCAGGGTATATGTGGACAATGGCGTCGTTAAGGATACCATCACCGGAGATAACTGGAAGGAAGCTACAAAGTTCATCGGAAATATGTATAACGACAAGCTCATCGACCAGGAGATATTCACGCAGAACTGGGATGTATTTAGAGCAAAGCTCATGGAGGAAACCCCTATAGTAGGTGCCTCGCTGATGTGGTCCGGGCTCATAGCTGTGCCGGACTTCACGGATATGAGCGACCCGCGCTATGCTAACTTTATACCGGTCAAGCCGCTCGTAGGCCCCGATGGTACACAGCAATGGGGACGCGGTGCTGACGGCGTGGCTATTCAGGGCAGCTTTGCGATAACAAAGTCCGCAAAGAACCCGGAGATACTTGTGCGTTATCAGGATTACCTCTATGACGAGGTCATCTCTCTTGAGAGCAGCTACGGTCTGCTCGGTGTAGGCCTCATCGATAACGGGGACAACACCTACAACCAAATATTTAACGCAGAGCCCGTGCTTGAGAACACAACGCTCAACACGATGTTCATAACGACAAAGGAAATGAACTCACGCGTGAAGTTCGCTCCAGCGACGCAGATGCCTCAGGAGGCCGCCGACCTGGTCGTAAAACCGTTCCAAAAGCCCGAGATGACATACCCGAGCTTCATGTTCGGCGAGGCTGACAGCAAGAAGATCGCCCAGCTTCGGACAGATCTGAACAAGTTCATCGAGACCAAGCAGGCCGACTACATCGTAAACGGCGGCATCGACAATGATTGGGAGAGCTTTAAGGCCGAGCTTGACAAGATCGGTTTAAAAGAATATATACAGATCATGCAGTCGAATTACGACAGATACATGTCAATGAAATGAAAATATAGGGGCTACCGCAGCAAACCTGAGAGGTTTATTTCGGTAGCCATTTCTAAACAGGAGTGGTAAATACGAGGATATTGGATACTGCTGATCTGGGGATATCGATACTGCCGCAAGGGGAAGGGGCAATTGCTTCGGCGAACCGGACGGAGAGTCTAACGGATAACCTGGAGGTCAGCATAGAGGCAGTAGATGTTTCCCTGCCGGGCTGGCATGTCGTTAAGGTCACGGCGAGGATTAAACCCGAGCGAATAGCTGGTAAAAGCGGAGCGGTTGTAAACCTCCGGCTAAGAGACGACAAATTCGAGTGTACGTTTACGCCGCACCTGGCCCCATGCGAGGACATGGTCATCGGTGAACGTGCGATGCGCGGCGCACCTATTATCATGGAGGGAGAGGATGGCTACTTCTTTGTCCTGCCGGACATCGAGGCATTGGAGCGAGCACACCCTGTGCCGTTTTTCATGGACTATATAAAACAAGACAATCTCATCCGCTTCGGTATCGGCAGGCATGTGACCACTGGGCATGTATATTACAGGCTCACGGGCGAGGCATTGAATCTCACTGAGAATGCGGTGATTTCATTCTATGCCGCGCGATATAAAAAACCAGCCGGAGAGGTCATACCCGCTAAACGCGATTATCGACGCATCGTCGAACTGGTATGGGAGATGTTTACGAAAAAGCGCTTTGCCGCTCCGCCGGAGCCCGAGACACTCACGACATATGTAAAGCATGTCTACAACTGGGCTTTTGAAACATGGAGGGATATATGCTGGCAGGAGTTTGACCTGAATGGGCAACGTGTTGGCGGCGTAGTTTTTATCGTTACGGCTAAGCAAAAGCCCGGTTGCGGCGGTGAGGATATATGGCGAGAACCCAAGAGCCTATGGAACCAAGCCTGGTTTTGCAGTCTGCGCAGCGCTTACGGCTATTTCAACTGGGGAAAGAAACTCGATCGGCAGGACCTTGTTCGAAAGGCACGCCTAAACCTGAATTTCGCTTTGAACGCGCCACAGCATGACGGATTTATCTATAGCTATTACAAGGCCGGAGAGGGTAATGACATTACAAACGGTAAATTCGGTCAGTCCTGCCCGCGCCGTCCCGCACATCATGATGAATACTTCCATCTGCTGGACAATTCATGGACCTGTCTGTGGCTCTGCAAATGGTTCACGGATAACGAAGCGGATGAGCGCATCTTGCCATATGTAAAACGCTATGCGAAGGCTTTGCTGTCGCTGCAGCAGCCGGACGGCAGCTTACCGGCTTGGGTGGAGCCCGTATCGGGAGCGATCTCACCGTATCTGCAACGCTCGCCAGAGACGGGTGTGCATGTGATGCTACTCTGCAAGCTATATGAGATCACAAGCGATGCCATATACTTGGACGCCGCGAAACATGCGGGCGATTTCATTATAAATCAGATCATACCGGACGGACGCTGGGAGGATTTTGAGACATACTGGTCCTGTGCCGGGGAGTGGAGAGAAAAGCAATTCGGTTGTGTGGATCGCAAGAGCGGCATATATAGCCAAAACACCTTTGGTATGTACTTCTGTGCGGAGGGTCTATTGGCTCTGTATAACATCACGGGCATATCACAATGGCTGAATGTGGGTGAAACCGTCCTGGCCGAACTCTCGCTCTATCAGCAGATATATAGGCCCGCGGATTTCCCCGTGCAAACGGTTGGCGGGTTTGGCGTGATGAACTGTGACGATGAATGGAACGACGCGCGCCAATGCCTCAACGCACTTACATATCTGCGGTACTACAAGGCCACGGGCAACACGGTATATCTGCAGCGCGGGCAATGGGCGATGGCGGCATCCTTTTACATGATGTACTGCCCAGAAAATCCGGAGACCAAGGCTCTCTATGAAACTGTACACCCGCAACTGGACAGCCGCGACTACGGCTTCCATATGGAAAACTTTAACCACAGCGACGGCACACAACGAAACGGCCTCGGCGAGTTTACAATCTTCGATTGGGGTAATGGAGCGGCTTCGACCTCGCTGTACGAATTTATGAATGAAGGTGCTAAATGAAAAACAGAATGTATAATGCCCCATATACGGGCGAAGCGCTGAGCCGTATCGCGTATCCCTTGGGCGGTACGGGTGCCGGTATGATATGTATGCAGGGCACGGGTGCGATAGGCAGCGTCTCTGTGCGTAATAAAATGGATATACACAACGAGCCAAATATCTTCGCAGCGATCGCGGTAAAGAATAAGCAAGGCGCAGAGAATATATCGGCTGTGCTCGAAGGGCCTGTGCCAAAGGTAAAGATATTTGAGGCACAGACACGCGGAGGCAGCGCGGGTAACGGCTTGCATGGTAAAAACTACGGACTGCCGCGCTTTGAAGACTGTACGTTTGAGTCGGCTTTTCCGGTCGCTACCATTAACCTAAAGGATAAGGACATCCCACTAAGCGTTCAAATAAAGGCTTATAGCCCGTTCATGCCCGGCGACGATTTCAATTCGTGCCTGCCCGGTGCGACGCTTGAATATCTGCTCACGAATACCTCTGACGAAAATCTGGAGGCTGTCTATTACTTCGCGTCGTTTAACTTCATGAGCGAGGGCGACGGAGCATGTGTGACGACTGTATCAAAAGACGCGCCGCATATGAATGGCTTTGTGCTCAGTCAGCCTCCGTTAAATGAAAAACATAAGCAGGGTGACTTCTGCGCTTTTGTTGAAGAAGATGCCTATGTGGATGCGGCATGGTTTCGTGGCGGCTGGTTCGATACGTTTACAATGCTCTGGAAGGATATCCAATCGGGGATATGCGCAAACAAATCCCGTGCCGACGGAAATAGCGCAGGTGGTACGCTTGCGATACCGTTTTGCCTAAAGCCCGGGGAGAGCAAAGTAATCAAGCTCCATCTGTGCTGGTATGTACCATACAGCGATATCCGCGTAGGCTCATTAAAGGAAACCGAGTCTTGCTGTTGTGGCGGAAGCTGCTCGGATCTGCAAGAAGAAAAGCCCACTTACGAGCCGTGGTATGCCACGGTTTTTCCAAATATAGAGGCGGTCTGTGAATACTTTGCGACGAACAGCGCTATGCTCAGGGAGCGAACGATGCGCTTCAGTGATGCC
>CAYURR010000168.1:0-6522 GCA_964446745.1 uncultured Defluviitaleaceae bacterium
AGATCGTATTTGCGATAAGCGCGAGCGCGACGCTCACGATAGACTTAAACATACCAATCGCAGTACCATACGAATAACGCGTGAGACCGATACCGTATTTGAGTGCGTATTGATCGATAACGAGTGCAAAGTCCTGTACAACTGCATTACCCAAGAGCATCTGTCTCTCGAAACCTATACTGAGCAACCAACCGATATTCATGATCAAGATGACTGCGATCGTGGGCCTGATGCCCGGCAGCGTGACATGTAATATGCGCTTGAGTCTGCCCGCTCCGTCTATCTTAGCGGCCTCATACAGCGACGCATCGATGCCGGCCATTGCGGATATGTAAATGATCGAGTTCCAACCTGTTTCCTTCCATGTATCGGATAATACAACGATCCACCAGAACAGCTTAGGCTGCGCCAAGAAAGAGAACGGCTTTTTGATGATGCCTGTCGATAACAAGAAGCTGTTTACCGCACCACCGTCGACCGACAATATCTGTGTGATCATATTTGCCGCTATAACCCATGAAATAAAGTGCGGCAGATAAGAGATCGTTTGAACGGATTTTTTAAAGAACAGCCCGCGCATTTCATACAATAAAATGGCAAACAAAATCGGTATAGTAAAACCGAAGATAAGGCCGAGCACGCTCATACCGAGGGTGTTGCGCAAGGCCATATAGAAATCAGGCTCGTTGAACAACTTTATAAAATTATCAAGCCCCACCCATTTCTGTTCAAAAAAGCTCCTGTTGGGCTTGTAATTTTGAAACGCCATGGTCCATCCCCATATAGGCAGATATCGGAATACAATCATCCAAATCACAAAGGGTAAAGACATCATTAGCAGATATTTCTGGTCTAGGATACGTTTTAGCGTTATCCGCTTGCTGTTCATCGAACCCCTCCTCTTTTCTTAGCATTATATATTGAATTATTCATTTGTCAACACAGTCGTTTACATAAGACAAGTGCTTTCCCTAAATATTACCTCTGTGAATATATACACAGCTTCATAACATTGCTCGTCGTCCTCAATCCTCCAGATCAACTGCTTAACAAGCCGCCTGCCAAGGCTCTCCAGGCACACCTTCACGGATGTCAGATCTGGAAATATTACGTTTTTACCCTGGTCATCGTCATATCCGGAAACCCTAACATCACCGGGTACGTCATATTCGCGATCCTCAAGCTGCTTCATGACCAGTAACGCGATGTTGTCATTTGCACATACAAACGCATCGGGCATACTTTTGAGGCCATCCATGATCCGTGATATAGCCGCCGGGCTATAGAACCTGTCCTCGTCTGAGGTAAAACACAGCGCCTGTTCGATCTCCATACCCGCCTCTATAAAAGCCTCTCTAAAGCCCATCCACCTGTCGTAGATCGTCTTCGAATAACTAATATCACCTATAAAGCTCAAGTGTTTGCAGCCTGTTTTAATCAGGTGTCTGGTTATTTTCTTAATACTGTTTAAACCCTCTGTGAGCAAAATATCCCCGTTTAGCACATTGGCATCATAGTCCGGTGGCGAATCCAGATAGACCTTTGGGATCTCAAGACCCGCTATCTGATCCAATATATCCCTGTCGTATACATTGACTACAATAAGCCCTCCTGCACGCTTCGATGCCAATATTTCAGGCATCTTCCAGCTCGGGCTATCGTTGATCTCGCAATAAACCAGAGAATAATTGGCGTCCTCCAGCCCCAAGTAGATGCCGCTGATGATGCTGTTCCAGAAGATGTTTCTGTCCTCCCTGTGCGTGAGCATGACTATCATACCGTTGTCCATCATCACGCCGGGGGGTTGTATGTTTATCTTTTCGAGCAGCTCGGTGGGCAGTTTCTTGTAGCCCATGTCATACGCTCCCTGTATGATCGTGCGCTCTGTATCCGGTGTCACACCGCTTTTTCCGTTTAGCACCTTGGACACCGTATTGCGTGATATCCGCAGTTTTTCCGCTATTTCTAATATGGTGGGCTGCTTGTAATGCACGTTTCATCCTCCGTTTCGCATGTTATATTTGATCGTGCATAATCTAAGCGTACATTCTCTCGGACATATTCTCATGTTCATACACTTCTGTCAAGACATTATGTGCATATGCATCATCACTTGCACAAAAACTCTTGGCATTGTAAACGGAAATACTTGTTCAGCATATTTTACAACATTGTACATATCAACCGTTTTTGTTCGCTATATTGTTCTATGTAATGTTACTAAATTATTGTCTTGATTATTAGCAATCACTGTTGTATTATGAGCAAAGTTACACAATAACTTTACATTAAGGAGGTTTCGAATGAAGAGAAAGGTTAAGCAGCTTGCATCGGCATTGCTCGCATCGGTTGTTCTGGTTTCGCTGGCAGCATGCAGCGGCGTGGTGACGCCACCGCCGTCAAGCGGAGCACAACAGGCTCCCGCAGCCGAAACCAAAACCGATACGACGGCAACAACGGAAACCAAAACTGATACACAATCGGCTGACACAAGCGGATCGGCAAAGATCGGACAAGGCGGTACCGCTACCAGAGAGGCTCAACCCGTACCCGAGGGCGATTGGAAGACACCGTACCCCACTATGGTCAACATAACGACCGTAAAGGGCACTGGTCAGGACCAGGTATTTGAAAACGGCGACGACCAGACCAATAACCCATGGACCAGAGCCTGGAAACAGGATCTCGGCATCGAGGTTACATATGACTGGATTGATGAAGGCGGAACCCAATACGAAACCAAGCTAAACATGGCTATCGCTTCAGGCAACCTCCCGGATGCATTTAAGTGCAACTACATCCAGTTCAGACAACTTATGCAGGCCGGTTTGTTGATGGACATCACCGATGTCTACAACAAATATACATCACAGCGTGTCAGGGATTATGAAAAGGTCGATCCGGACACCATCAAGCTGACATCGCGTGACGGCAAGATCTATGCAGTGCCAAATTATTATTACGGCATCATCGACAGTCCGCGTGATCTGTGGGTCAGAAAAGATTGGTACGAGGCCGCAGGTTCACCGAAGCTCAAGACCGTTGCAGACTTTGAAAATCTGGCCAAGACCTTTACGAGCGAGCACGGCGGCTACGGTATGGCTGTCAGCAATACCCTCGACGAGCTGTTCATGACAGGCCCCATGTTTAATGTTTATCTCGGTGCGCCGAGTAACGGCAGCTATTTCTGGTACAAGGACAGCACTGGTCGCATCAAGGCAGGCATTACTCATCCGGAAATGAAGACCGCACTCGAGACCTGGGCTAAGTGGTTCAAAGAAGGCATCATCAGCCCGGACTTTGCAAACATGGACTTCAACAAGATGAACGAGGAGATCGTAAACGGCAAGGCCGGCTTCCAACCGTTCTGGCAATGGCAGGGTTGGCTAAACGGTCCAAACCTCGTTGCGGCTCAGGGTAACGAAAATGCATACATGATCCCGTTGCCGTTCCCGACCATGGATGGCTCACAGGTATTGGGGCAAGTCGGTTTCCCCAACGGCACTAACATCGTCGTCAACAAGAGCTGTGCAAACCCGGCTGCTGTTATGAAGCTGTTGAGCTACACAGACTATATTATGTTCGACCCGAATACCGTGCTGACCGAGGAGCAGTTCAAAGGTTTTACGGATGGACAGAGGGAGCATGTGCCCGGCACATTTGCCATCATCGACCCGCAGGCCGATATGATCCAGTTTGAACATGTATTGGCCGCGCTCAAGTCCGGTGATACGAGCCAGCTATTCACAGCAGGCATGAAAAAGAAGTATGGCGATTCCATTAGTTGGCTGAATAATAAGGACACCGGCGGCCTTGGCGCATATTTGCAGCAGGGCTTTGACGGTTGTGCTTATTACAACAGTAAATATCTGATCGATAACAATTTCTTGAAGAGGACCGATATGTGGGGCCCCGCTCCTGAGGACTTCGACAAGACAGCCAATACGATCGATATAGCCCTGAACGGCTTTACCGAGATCATCATGGGTGCACAGCCTATCTCTTACTATGACAAGGTTATCGCGGACTGGTACGCCGCCGGCGGTACGATCCTTGAGGATGCGGTAAACGCAAACTACAATAAATAATAGTAGATAAATAATATTTTAGGGTATGAGCGAGGGCTTGTTTGAAAAATATATACTGTTTTTCAAGCAAGCCCTCTATGGTAACTCTATGACAATGGAGGATACTAAATGGTTAAACGATTAAAGAAAGACTGGCCCTTTCACGTATTGATACTCCCGAGCGTGGTGCTGACGTTCATATTTTCATATATGCCGATGTACGGCATTATCATGGCTTTCCAGGACTACAACCCCGGTTTGGGCTTTGTAAAATCACCGTGGGTGGGCCTGGAGAATTTTAAATTGATTTTCGCGCAGGCTCAGTTTCATAATGCGGTGTTCAATACATTATTTATATCGTTATTGAAAATCGTCGTCGGGACGTTTAGCTCCGTCGTGTTTGCACTGCTGCTAAACGAGATCCGCCTTACCGCCGCCAAGCGTGTCTTTCAGACTATTGTATATATCCCGAACTTTATATCCTGGGTCATCATGGCTGGCATACTATTGAATATCCTGTCCTCTGACGGACTTGTAAACACTATGCTTGGTTATATCGGCATCCGCCCGATACAGTTCATTTCAAACAGGGGCATCTTCCCGTGGACGATTATCGTCAGTGATGTCTGGAAAACCTTTGGCTTCGGCACGGTAGTGTACTTGGCAGCGATAACCTCCATCGACCCTGAGCTGTACGAATCCGCCGTCATCGACGGCGCCGGCCGCTGGAAACAGACAAGGCATATTACGGTTCCGCTGCTGTATCCGATCATCATACTGATGACCGTGCTCGCACTCGGTAACGTGCTCAATGCAGGCTTTGACCAGGTTTACAACCTATATTCGCCGGTTGTCTATCCCACAGGCGATATCATTGATACATACGTCTACAGGTTAGGCTTACAAAACGGCAAATATGCGATTGGTACCGCGGTAGGCCTATTCAAGTCTGTCGTATCATGCATCCTGATTTCGCTGTCGCTGTATATCGCATATAAGGTTGCCAATTACCGAGTATTCTAAGGGGGAGGTGCGGCTTAATGAAGTTTCAAACAAGAGGACAAAAGATTTTCAATGTGTTTAACTATATCTTCATTATCATCGTGTGCCTGTCGTGCTTCCTGCCACTGCTAAACACTCTGGCCATATCGTTCAGTGCACCGGCGTTTGTTTCATCGGGCAAGGTCTACTTCTTTCCCAAGGGCTTTACGACGATGTCGTATGAGTTCGCCATGCAAAACGGCAAGTTCCTGCAGGCATTCAAAGTTTCGGCGCTTCGCTGCTTGCTCGGTGTCTCCATAAACCTTTTTATGATGGTGACCACCGCGTATCCACTATCCAAGACCAAGGATCGCTTTAGCGCTAGGAATTTCTATATGACCTTCTATGTCATCACCATGCTGTTCGGCGGCGGTTTGATCCCGTATTACATATTGGTCAGTCAGTTGGGCCTTTTAAACAGCATCTGGTCATTGGTTCTGCCTCTGTCCTGCCCTGTGTATTCGATGGTCATATTGATGAACTTTATGAGAAACCTACCCCCGGAAATAGAAGAAGCCGCCATGATCGACGGCGCGGGGCATTTCAGGATATTGTTCGCGATATTCCTACCGGTATTAAAGCCCGCTTTGGCAACGGTCGGCCTGTTCGCATTCGTATATCATTGGAACGACTGGTTCACAGGTGCGCTGTTTATGCACGATCCGAGGAATTATCCACTGCAGACATATCTGCAGACCTTGCTCACTAACTTCAGGGATATGCTCCGGCAAACCGGCTCCGACTATTACCAGCTGCTGTCCCGTATGAACGAACAAACCGGACGCGCAGCACAGCTCTTCTTGGGTCTGGTGCCGACACTTATCATCTATCCGTTTATACAGAAATACTTCACTACCGGCTTGGTAGTCGGTAGTGTTAAGGGGTAATAAATAAAACCATACCACGGATTACCACGGATAAAAACGGATCTACACGGATTAAATATATAGTTTAAAACCCGTGTAGATCCGTTTAAATCTGTGTGGATCCGTGGTATGGTTTTTTGTTTAAGATGGCGGTGCTGGCGTAGGTGTGGGCTCCGGTGGAGGCGGTGTTACTGGCGGTGCTTCGGGTGTGGGTTGGCTTTGGAGTGGCTCTTGGAGGTCTATCCTACGGTGAATGGTTACGGTCACGGTCGTTCGTAGACCCTCGAGTGTTTCGCCGAAGTGGAAATCTTTACCTATAACATCGGCCGCGAAATCAAATTCATTTAGGATGCGACCATTCACTATGTAGTCTGCGAGTTCCTTGGCCTGTTCTATAGTACGCTTATGTGATACGTTCACAAATTCCTTATATGTATGCGTCAGAAATATTAAGGGCAGCGGATAGTCCTCTCCGAAATGTAGTTGGTTCCGCGAGGTGCTCCTATCATAGGATTCGAATTCCTTTCCCATCAAAGGTATACTTAAAA
>CAYURR010000169.1:0-6518 GCA_964446745.1 uncultured Defluviitaleaceae bacterium
TGATCGAGGACAACATTAAACATATAGATTTCCTTTCTGCAAACACGGATCATCAGGCGCTCGAACGTTCAAAGGCACCCGTGCGTATTCAACTCGGGGAAAAGCTCACACGTGGCCTCGGGGCCGGGGGCAAGCCTGAAATCGGCAGACGCGCTGCCGAGGAAACCCGCGATGTCATCGCGTCCGCTCTCGAAAACACGGACATGCTGTTTATCACCTCGGGTATGGGCGGTGGCACAGGCACAGGTGCGGCACCTGTTATCGCGGGTATAGCTCGCGAGATGGGTATCTTGACCGTTGCCGTTGTGACCAAGCCGTTTGAATTTGAAGGCGTACCGAGAATGAAGAACGCGCTCGAAGGTGTAAATGAACTTAAAAAGAATGTCGATACGCTTGTCATCATCCCGAACGAGAAGTTGGTCGAGATCATCGATGACGACACAACGCTTGAAGAGAGCTTTCAAAAAGCCGATGAGGTTTTAAGACAGGGCGTTATGGGCATATCGGATTTGATCCTAAAGGAAGGGCTTATCAACTTAGACTTCGCGGATGTAAAGACGGTTATGTTCGAAAAGGGCATCGCTCATATGGGCGTAGGTCACGCGACAGGCAAGAACAAGACTGCCGCAGCAGCCGAAATGGCCATCAGAAGCCCGCTGCTTGAGACCACTATCGATGGCGCAAAGAGCGCAATCATCAGCTTTACAGGCGACACCTCGTTGGGTCTTAAGGACATCAATGCTGCAGCCAAGATCATTAGGAACTCAATCGATCCTGAGGCCGACATCATATTCGGTGCAACGATCAACGACGAACTCAAGGATGAGGTTATCGTCACGGTCATCGCGACGGGTCTTGATGATACGGAAAAGAAAAAGCCTACTCCGTTCAAGCCTGTTCAGCGTCCACAGCAGCGAACCGAAGAGGTACAGGAACACGAAGAGGAAAAGAAATCGAATATCCGTGAGCTCGCGCCTATACGCAGAGAGAGTGACGGAGATCAACCGTTTGATTTCGAGATTCCGATCTTTTTGCAGAGAAAACGTAATTAGTATAGTGACATACATAGCGCGGATGCGCATTAACTACAATAGATTGAAGGGTTATCGTTGGTTAATACGGTCTTAATATTTATCAGCGCTGTGCTGGTCAATAACTTTGTACTAAACCGTTTCTTGGGGATATGCCCGTTTTTGGGCGTTTCCAAGCGTGTGGAAACAGCCTTTGGCATGGGAATGGCCGTTACGTTTGTCATGGTACTTGCCTCGGCTGTGACCTATTTTGTCTATAACTATGTGCTCGTACCGTTGAACCTTGAGTATCTGTACAATATCGCGTTTATATTGATAATAGCCTCGCTTGTGCAGCTCGTTGAGATGTTTGTAAAGAAATCCAGTCCGGTGCTTTATCAAGCGCTCGGTATTTATTTGCCGCTGATTACAACAAACTGCGCAGTACTGGGTGTTACAGTGCTCAACAAGGATATGCAGCTCAACTTCATTACATCTGTTATTCATGGTCTCGGCGCGGCTGTTGGCTTTGCGCTTGCTATTGTGTTGTTTGCGAGTATCCGTACCCGCATCGAACACAATGAAATCCCAAAGGCCTTTAGAGGCTTCCCGATTGCGCTGATTACAGCCGGTTTGATGAGCATCGCATTCTTAGGTTTCTCCGGGTTGATAAAGATTTGACCTTGTAATCGAATAGGAGGTTACCTCATTGCTTTTTGCAATTATATTGCCCGTATTGGTATTAGGATGCCTCGGGCTTTTTTTTGGTGTAGGTCTAACCGTAGCGTCAAAGAAATTTGCTGTAGAGACAGACCCTCGCCTACCCCAGGTACGCGACGCCCTGCCGGGTGCCAATTGCGGCGGTTGCGGCTTTGCAGGCTGTGACGCGTTTGCCGCAGCTGTACTGGACGGATCGGTCAAACCCGACGCCTGCCCCGTAGGCGGAAACAAGACTTTACACAAGATCGCCGATATTTTGGGCATTGATGTGACGGAAAAGAAACGCGAATGCGCGTTTATCCGCTGCGGCGGTTGCGATACAAAGAGCAATTTCCGCTATGACTATGTTGGAATGCGTAGCTGTGGAGCCGCAATGCAGCTGGCCGGAAACGGTTCAAAGAGCTGCAAATACGGTTGCCTCGGTGGCGGTAGCTGCGAGCAGGCATGTCACTTCGGTGCTATCTCCATGAAAGAAGGCATAGCCGTCGTAGATAACGAGAAATGCACAGGTTGCAGGAAATGTATTGACGCTTGCCCGAAGAAGCTGATTGTGATGGTACCGCATGACGCCGGTGTACGCGTGAACTGCAATTCGCACGATGTCGGCAAGGCCGTACGCGTAAACTGCTCGGTCGGCTGTATCTCATGTAAGCTATGCGAAAAGGCTTGCGGCTTCGACGCCATCCATGTCAGCGACAATCTCGCGACGATAGACTATGACAAATGCACGGAATGCGGCGCATGCGTAGAGAAATGCCCGTCGAAGTGTATCATAAGGGTATAACAAACATATACCACAGATTAGCACGGATAAAAAAAACGGATCTACACGGATTAACCATTTATATATGGCGTTATCCATGTAAATCCGAAAAGTTCCGTGTATATCCGTGGTATTTTTTAGTTTACAGTAGCAGTATGCCCGCTTCTTCGCAGCTCTTTATCATATCGTCAGGCCACAGCGATGCCTGTACCTCACCTATATGCGCCAGCTTCAGAAAATACATACATATCCTCGACTGACCCAAACCGCCGCCGATGGTCTGCGGCAGGTCGCCGTTTATTACATCCGTGTGATAGGCGTTTTTGAGTCGATCCAAACATCCGGCTATCTCAAGTTGGGCTTTCATTGTCTCTGCATTTACGCGTATGCCCATCGACATGACCTCAAACGCCTGGTCGAGCACCTCGTTGTAAAACAACATATCACCGTTAAGGTTCCAGTCGTCATAATCCGGAGAGCGGCCATCATGCCTCTTGCCGTCGACCAAGACTCCGCCTATCTGTGTCAAAAACACCGCGCCATATGCCTTGCATATTAAATCCTCGCGTTCCTTTGGAGTTTTGTCCGGATACATTTCCAAGAGCTCCGAAGAGGAAATGAAATGTATTTTATCCGGCAACGAAATATGTAATGCAGGGTATGATGTATTTACAAAATCCCTGAGCTGTAAAAATGCCGCGTATATCCGCTCTACGGTACTGCGCAAGGTTTGCTCATTGCGTTCGGACCCGTCTATTATCTTTTCCCAATCCCATTGATCCACGTATATCGAATGCAGGTTATCCAGTTCCTCATCCCTGCGTATCGCGTTCATATCTGTATACAGCCCTTCTCCTGCGCAGAAACCGTATCGCTTTAGTGCGAGCCGTTTCCATTTAGCGAGTGAATGTACAATCTCTATGTACTTGCCGTTGTCACCGAGCGCGGGCACGTCAAAACCCACAGCACGTTCGTAACCGTTCAAATTATCATTTAAACCCGTTTCCGGGCACACATACATCGGTGCGGATACGCGTGTCAAGTTTAATTCATTTGCAAGCGCACGCTCAAAAAAATCCTTAATTGCCTTTATCGCAATCTCTGTCTCCCTGATATCAAATATCCGTTTGTAACCCACTGGAACCTTTAACATACACGCCTCCGACATCATTTTAGTATTAATACAATATCATATCATATGAAGCGTTCCGGTGCAAGATACGCATTCACTTATTAAGGACTTGACAAATGATTCGTGTTGTGTGCTTACTATGTACGATATGAATCATTTAATTGAAAAGGAGCGAGCTATGTGAAGAAGTTATTATGTTACCTTTTGTCCTTTGTGCTCATGCTGACCGTTATCTCTACCGAGGCGTATGCACTTAACTTCAGCGACATGCCGGACGACTGGTCTACCGAGGCCTTAAACAAGGCTGTAGAAAACGGTCTTTTAAAGGGCAGTGGCGGAAAGATTGCACCCGATGATACACTTACCAGATCACAAATGGCAGCAATCATCAACCGCGCTTTAAAGGCATCCGCACGAGCTGATCTTTCGGCATACGACGATATTGCCCAAGATCAATGGTATTTCGATGATTTGTCTATTGCTGTAAAGATCGGTACATTGAAGGGTTATGGGAGCAAGATGGAACCCAATCAACCCATTACCCATGAACAAGCATATGCAGTTCTGGCTAGAGCGTTTAAATTAAGTAACGGTAAAGCATCCACTTTAAATGCTTATACTGATGCAAAAAAAGTGAGCAATTCAATTGTAAAAGATGTCGCTGCCATGGTCGAGGCTGGTTATCTCAACGGCCTATCGTCCATACAAATGAACAGGCTAAAACCTCAAGAGCCTATAACCAGAGCAGAATTTGCATTTATTATGAACAACATGGTTAGTCAATACATAACCAATAAAGCGACTTACTCCAATAAAACCTATGTAGGTTCTGTGGTTGTAAACACGCCAGGTGTGGTATTGAAAAATGTAACTATTGATGGAAATCTGATTATTGCCGACGGTGTTGGTCGCGGCGAATTGACTCTTGATATCGTTAAAGTAAAAGGAAACACCGTGGTCCGAGGCGGAGGTGAAAATTCAATCATATTAAAAGGTGACTGCGAAATCCCGAATATGATTATTTCTACCGTCAATGGCACCGTTTCAATCAAAGCTTTGGGCGGCGCTCAAGTTGAAGCTATCTACGTAGACGATGGCTGTGACGATGTCATCATTACCGGAAAGGTGCAAAACCTAACAATTGGCGGAGGCGTTGTTGTAAAAACCTCCGGTGCCGATATCGGTAATGTAAACATCAAGGGTGGAGACTCAATCTTCAGCGTTGATGCGAAATCAAAGGTAAAAAATCTAAGTGTTGAAGCCGATCATACCATTCTCGATATTAATGGAGCAGTATCAAATATAAAGATATCAAAAGATTTGGTTGATGTAGGTCTGAATATAGGAAAGGATGCCAGTGTTCAAAACATAGACGCTGACAAGAGCAAAATACAAATCAAGGATGACAGCACACCCAAAAGCTCATCCTCTGATACTAGCCCTACACCGTCACCAACTTCTACGCCATCACCATCTTCTACACCATACCCAGGCACCGATCCATCACCTACTAGTACGCCTACCGCTCCCCCAACGGAAGAGGAAGATCCTTCTGCAGGATACACCGTCAGCTTAGAAACCTCTTATCCCGACAACATCGTAGTAACACTAAACCAAAGTACATACTTGGCAGGTGATACGGTAGAATACAATGTATCAAATATTCCCCAAGACAAGTATGTAATCACTTGGCTGGAAAATACGGCCGGATTGGGTGCTAAATCCGTTAATACTAAGCTGATTGGAAACGTATTATATTGCTTTACAGATATGCCGACTTACAATGTTGTGATTAAAGCCCAGGTTCACGAATATGGCAGCGGCGGTGGACACGTCGACAGCTTATATATACAAAATGAAATTTACTCGGATGAACGAGCAAATGTTAATTTAAGTTATGATTATACCTATCCATTGAACAGCGGTGGCGAGGTGACAGTGTATTTGAAAAAGCTGCCCTCCGGTAAAAAGATTAAACAAATAACAATAACGGATACTTATACCAAAAGTATCTATGATAGTAATTTGTTAATCGGCACTGATACCGGTGAAGGGGCCGGACGTACATTTTTAATTGGAGACAATTCTGTAAGAATAGGTTTTGAGTTAGAGGATGTACATATTCAAATGTCTACACCGGATGGTAAGAATGTAGTAAAGCCCGGTGACACCGTCGAAATAGGAACACTTTTCCAAAACACGGATCCATCTGTTCTTACACCATCCAGCATAGAACTCTCTGTTGAGGGCTTTGAATACGGCTATGGTTTGAGTTCATATGCTTGCTTATCAGCCGCGTCCTTGCAACCTGATACGAGAATCGTCTCCGGTGGAGCGCTTACCGTTTCATTAAACGAAACGCCCAATAAAATCATAAGGGTCAAGGCTCAATACGACGATGGCTTCGGCAATGTTTTCGAGGACTTTTTAAAGCTGTATGTCTCTGATGTAAACATGCATAAGATCAATCTCATTGATCTCAACGATCTGTCAGTAAATATTAACTACAGATATCCTTACTCATATGATGATGACAGAAACAATAACACGTTGTACAAGGTCGGAGAGCCGGTTACTCTGATACTTGAAAAATATGGCGACACAAGCAGCTACATTCAGGATATCTTGATTTACAAAAAAGGAGAGCCCTCTGTTCCCGTCCCCGTGACAACCTTTATACATCCTGTTTCTGTCTGCTATGCAGAAATACAGTTTAACATGCCGGACTTTGAAATAGAGATTATGCCTGTGCAAGCCTCGAACTAAAGCATGTTATCGCTCGCCGCTTTCGCTCTTTCCAGCTAAACGGCGAGCTTTATTTTTAATCATGGATACTGATTCACTTGCATGCTTCTCAGAAAATGTAATATAATAAGATAAAGTTCCTTAACAT
>CAYURR010000170.1:0-6445 GCA_964446745.1 uncultured Defluviitaleaceae bacterium
CGCAGCCCGGTTCACGTTCATGCTTGCAATCGTCAAATCGACATTTTCCAAAAAACTCCTCGACATCCGAAAACGCGCTACCCAAGCCATCCGATACATCCAGCATACCGAGTTCGCGCATGCCCGGCGTGTCTATGATCATCAATCCGCTTTTAAGCAAAATTAATTCGCGATGCGTTGTCGTATGCCGCCCACGCGCGTCATCCTCGCGTATCTCTTTCGTAGCCATCAGTTCCTCACCAGCAAGCGCGTTTACGAGGCTCGATTTTCCCACGCCCGACGATCCCAAAAATACGATCGTCTTCCCGGACAATGCATATCTGTCGAGGGCCTCCATGCCATAGCCCGTTTTAGCACTGACCGCGTATACATCGACACCAATCGCATATCGTTTGGTTGTTGCGATGGTCTCGGCATGATCGCCGTCCAAGTCCGCTTTTGTCAAGATAACGACCGGTGTCGCTCCGCTCTGCCATGACTGCGTGATATAGCGTTCGAGCCTCTTGTGGTTAAAGTCCGAATTTAGAGACTGCATTACGAATACATAATCAAAATTTGCAGCCACTGTCTGTTCTCCGCGCAGGGTCCAAGCATCCGAACGTTTGAAGCAGGTCTTACGCGTTAGTGTCTTATATATCTGGCTGTCGCCCGTCGGGTTATATGTGATCTTCACAAAATCCCCTACGGTCGGGTATTCCTCAGTGCCTTGCAGATAATACACGGTGGGCTTCAACCGCCCGTGGGTATGCCCATGCTCGCACACCAGCGCGTAACGCTCCCTGTGCACAGCCGTCACACGCGCTGTAGTGCCATCTTGCTGTATTAAGTCCTCTGTAAAGCCATATTGCATTAAATCGATCATTATATCCTCCTGTTTACATCTGAAGCTGTTAGACAACCTCTCCGACAAAAGGGCATAAAAATACCGCGGTCAAGCAGCCTTTACACAGACTGCCGAACCGCGGTACGGTTTTCGGAATGCTCGAAAGGTTACCTGATATGCCCTATGTTGTAATTAAACCTACAATTACCGAGTTTTTGAAATTAGTCATAGTGTTCATCATAGTACATACCCCTTTCGTTTAGGTGTTGCGGTATTTGTTTAGATATAACATATCTTAGAAAAAATAGCAAGTGGTTACCAATTATTTCAAAACACTCACTCATTGCGAGTGTGTGGATGGTTCGTCAGGAACGCCCATGTACACACTTCAACAATAGCAGAAAAGCCGATAAATACGTCAAAAAGCTAAAGCAGACACCGAAGAATAATTGTCTGCTTTTCTTATGTTGCAGATGAAATTTGTTAGCTACATTTAATGCTTGATTATTCGCAATATGTCGTGTTACCGATGAATATTTCGCCATCGTCCAAACTATTCCACAATTTCTCTGATAATTTGTTCATAATCGGCATTAGTAAAACCGGAAGTTTCAAAATCTTTATACACTGTAATTACTAATTCATACGATACACCGTCTTTAGTCCACGCATATATATATGCAGCTAATCCCTTATCACTAAGACTAAGATCTTCCATTCTATAAACAGTTGTTCCGGAAATGTCTATTTCTTCAATCAAGCTTGTGACAGAGTAATAAGAATACGGATCAGTTCCTGCTTCTCTTGTTTTCTCTATAGAAAGCCATATAGAAGATAACCATTCATTATCATCTCCGCCTCCCCAAGAAGTGGTAACACATTCGATACCTCTGTTGCCCTTGTCCATAATATATAATTCGTCATTCGAAAGCAATCCGGGAAAGACAGGTAGTTTGAACTCTGTTCCTAAAAACTCGGCGGCTTGTTCATGTGTAACAGTCTTGGGCATATTTTCTTCTGTCAAAGTGATTAATACCTCTTCATAATCCAACATCCAAGAAAGACTGTAAATCAAGAAACCCTTTTCATCATAAACATTTCCAGGTCTTCTTGCGTAGCAAAATTCATTTGAGGTAATTACAGCTCCCGGAATTTCAGATAACGGGATTATTAAGTTGATTTCATCTCCATTCTCATTGAAAATTTTATTTGAGAGCTGGCTGTTGATTTTATTAGCTGTTTCAATATCAAAACGAGCTGAATCTTCCGAGAATTCTTCAATAGAAATAAATTCCGCTCTATTCATATTGCTAATATCCGTAGTTTCCCATCCCGCTTTCAAACCTGCGTCGGCGCGTTCATGGAATTTTCTCAAGGCAGCGTAAACGGTGATAGATACTCCAAGAAGAACTGCGACCGTAGCCGCTATAATCGCGATCTTACGGACATGAAAATGTTTTTGGGTTTGCAAATAGCATTTATTGCGGACTTGTTCTAAATCCGGCATTTCTCCCCGGACAGTATACTCAATAATTTCCCTGCCTTTCATAGAATATACCACCTTTCATTTTAATAGATTTTGCAGTTCTTTTAATGTACGGTACAGCTTGTTTTTTACATTTGATTCGCTCATAGAAAGAGCATTTGCGATTTCGGGAATAGTCAAACCTAAATCATAAAAAAGATAATAAACCTTTTTTACATCCTCCGATTTTGTCATAATAAACTGCCGAGCATCATCAAGTAAAACTTGATTAATCGAATAATCTTCCGTTGTGAAAGCATCCATATTAAAATCGGAAAAATCGGCTTCATCGTTATCTTCATTGTTTGCGTTCAAGGAAACAATGTTCCGCAATCGTTCCAACAACGAGTAATACCGAGCAATTTTTTGTTTCGCCATGCGTAAAACAAAAGCTTTATCGTTTGTCACATATCCCTCTCCGCGTTTATTTAAGACTTGATATAATTCCATATAAGTTTCTTGAAAAATGTCGCTTATATCGGCGGTATTCCTACATTTAGCAGTAATAAACGTCAGAACAGTTTTACTTGTGGAATTATATATATCATCGAACCGCGAAGCGATGTTTGGGTTCAACATCAAATCACCACTTCCCTTCTACTATATATAGCGGCGTGTTAGCCACAAAAAGTTTCATTAAAATAAATCAAAGCACAGAAAACTATTCTTTTATTCTTCATCTTAGACCACTCCTTTGTTTTACGATATCAAAAACTCCTGATCATACATAAGCGTCCAGAGCCGCATAGCTGTCGGCCATGCCACAAACCATTTGTTTATACCGCCCTTGGGGCTGCTCCCGTATAACTTTTGAAAGCCCCAGTTCGTATGGAACGAAGCTTCGCCCTGCGCGCCATACGGATATGCTATGCCGTCATATACAAAATCCCTGTCCGCTATACATAGTATTCCGTTGTTCCACATCAGCTGTGCAATGCTATGCCATTTGCTTTCGCCTGTTATTTTGTACAGTCGTTCAAGGTCCTGACATATCAGCACTCCCCACGGATCCAGGTGATGATGCTGGGCCGATACCGACGTGCCCCCGAGGGTTCTGTAGCCGAGGTTCTTCATATCGCTGTTCGCATCGATTTCCACATCATACAAATATGTCCATGACAGCAGATAATATCCCGCGCGCTCCGCGACCTCAAGATAATACGCCTTGCCGGTTATTTCATATAACGAAATGGCCGTGTTTAATATCGGATAACAGGTTTCCTTGTCCACGCAGCAGGTATCCAGCGCCCCGGCCGTACACGCGAAGCGCTGCAGATCCCTCTGATCATAAAAGGCCAGTGCCCTCTCGGCAGTCTCCAGATAGCGATCGTCTTTGCATATCTGATATGCCTTTATGAGCGGCATATTAATAAAGATGCCCACGGTGCCGTCACCGTCTACGAGGTTTCCGTTCGCATCCCATAGCTTACCGAAGCCGTAATCCTCAGAGTAATGTCCGCACATAAAATCGCATAGACCATTTCCGTATGCAAGCCATTCCGGCTTATCTATGCCCATCGCCTTTAGCTCCTCATAAGCGCACAACACATGATAGGCCCCTCCGCCCATGTTGCATGTATCGGCCACATCGGGCACTGGCTTTGTCAGGTCGTCCGGAAAATGCGTACCGATCAGTCCGTTTTCAAATCTGTTGTGCTTTACCCAGGTGTCGATGACATCTATGCCGATCTGCATGAAGTTTTTGTCCCCGTAACGTCTATGGTGGCATATAAACGCCCTTGCCAATGCCGCGTTTTGCCCGCACCAACCCAATTCGTACAGCCCGCTCGATCGCGTCCTTACAATACCATCCTTATCCGGCATGCAGCCGATAGAAAACAGCTTATATTCCCCATGCGTCTCCAGTAGCCACTCTTTTGCGTAGCCGATACCCATGTCCCAGACCTTTTGATTGCTTAAGACCTTTTCCGACTGCGGATTAAATACCTCCAGCGCTTTATCATATACCGCCATCAAGCCAAAGTTTGGATACTTTGGTTTCGAAATGACCGCATACGCCGTGACCGAAAAGCTTTGGCCTTTAGAGAGGCTGATATAATTTTTGATCGGCGCGCTATATGCATCCCTATACGCATAGGTAACGGGTAGCTCAATCTCCGGATAATAGATCCTGTGTGTATATGTACCGTCCGGATTCTCCGATAGTGAACCCGCTGAAATCAGGCTCTCCTTAGTGGCACAGTCTGCAAACATTGCGACCGTATATGCCCCTTCGCTGATCGTGACCGATGGTATACCGCTGCGAGAGTAACTGAATACCCACGGTTCACCGTCCCTTGACAACCCCTTCGGTTCATTGCCGTTACCGAATGCATTTTTGTTATACATTACGCCCGGGATCACGCTGAAATGCGGCGCATCCACTGTGGTCAGTCGGATAGCAAAAATATAATCCTCTGTACCTCCGTCCGCACCATCGCCTATGTTCTTCCAAGTGCTTTCAATCTTGAATAACCCGTCGCCGCAGTCCGAAATCTTACGGCTTATCCGGATACGCTTGTCTGCAAAAATCCCTTCCGCTTCATCCCCCGAAACCTGTGGAGGCACATGCGTTTCGCCATTTAGGATGTATTCGGCTATGCAAGTAGATGTGATGTACTGCTTGATGTCCATACCGTTCTTCCCTTCACTCTTGTGTTTTAGTTCAGTTTATTGCTTTGTTCAATAAAGTCAATCCTCATATTTCCCAACATATCCGAATAGGTTGTATAGAGGCTTTGTATGGAAGAGGATTGATAGTGTGTTAAATTACCTATGGGGCGGGATGATATTAATAGGTGTGCTGGTCGGGCTGTTGAACGGGCGGCTCGCCGAGATGACAAATGCGGCGATCACCTCGGCAAAGGATGCTGTGACGCTATGCATAACAATGCTCGGTGTGATGAGCATGTGGACGGGTCTTATAAAGATAGCCGAGAAGGCCGGGCTTGTGGACGCGCTCTCAAAGCGCATGATGCCGTTGTTGCGTTATCTTTTTCCCGAGATCCCGGCGGGTCATAACGCATTCAAATACATATCAATGAATTTCATCGCGGATATATTCGGGCTGGGCTGGGCCTCTACCCCGGCGGGCTTAAAGGCCATCGAGGAGATGCAAAACCTGAACACAAAAAAGGACACCGCTAGTCGTAGCATGTGTATGTTCATGACGATAAACATGTCGAGCCTGCAGTTGATTACAATTAGCATCGTCGCATATAGGTCGCAATACGGTTCGGTCTCTCCATCCGAGATCATAGGCCCTGGCATCATCGCGACCTTCGTGTCCACGATAACAGGCATCATCGCATGCAAATGTCTCGAAAAGACCTGGGATGCACAATCAAGCGTAAAGCCGACGCGATCAAACATACGACCATCTCGCACACGTAAGGAGCATGCCGCATGAATATCATCCTGTTTATCTCGGATCTGATCATCCCGCTTATGTTCGTAACAATCATCATATACGGCTACTCAAAAAAAATAGCCATCTATGATACCTTCATAGATGGCGCTAAGGACGGCTTGAAAACAGTATTAAATATCTTTCCGACGATCGTAGGGCTCATGGTGGCGGTGGGTATATTACGCGCTTCGGGTGCGCTTGATATATTGGGGGATTTCCTATCGCCGCTCACAAGCCGCCTCGGATACCCGACAGCCGCTGTGCCGCTCACATTGATGCGCCTCGTGTCATCATCGGCTTCCACGGGTCTATTGATCGACATATTCAAAAACTACGGCCCCGACAGCTTCATCGGCCGTTTCGTCTCTATCATGATGAGCTCGACCGAAACCGTGTTCTATACCATGAGCGTCTACTTCCTGTCCGTCAAGATCACCAAAACGCGTTATACCCTACCCGGCGCTTTGATAGCAAACTTCGCAGGGGTATTGACCGCATTGTTCCTGACGAGGGTATTGTTTAAGTATTAGCCCTCTCCTTTATTTCAACATATCGTCGCATTATTATTTAACAACGATGTCTATATTTGTCAAACGCCCGTCGTATGTCGAAACATATACGGGTGTTTTGTATTTTTTCCACGAATAGACAAGCTTTTTGGGGAACGCTTTTGGTTGATTTTGCCTAT
>CAYURR010000171.1:0-6317 GCA_964446745.1 uncultured Defluviitaleaceae bacterium
ATATTGTAACATCCATAAATACTCAAAAAGAAGGCATAAACCAAATCGGATTCCAACAGACGAAAAGTGCAGCGTCCCGATTTGTTTATGCCTTTTAGCTTAGTGCATTTTCGTTGACACAACTCTCATGAATGTTATAATGCCCATGAGGCGGTGGGATATGGAGAGCAAAGGACAGGATCACAGGCGCAATTGGCATGGATTGTTCGGTTGTCTGCTGGAACTGGAGCTAAAGACTAAACTCCCGGATATATATCACATTGAATTTGAATACCCATTAAACCAGCAGCCTTTGCAGATAGACGCTCTTGTTGTAGAAATCGATGATGTCTGCAGGGTCCCAAACGATTATAACTTGGCTAGTATTTACACCAAATTTAACATACACGAATTCAAGTCCCCGGAACAGTCATTAAACGTCATTGCCTACAACAAAGGATTGGCATACGCTCATTTATTCATGGACATAAAGACTGTCACGGGCGTAAATAATAAGAAGAGACATTTGTCCTGTGATGAATTTTCATTAACCTTCATATGTGCGCGAAACCCTGTTAAGCTAATCCGTCATCTAAGAGAAACCAGGCATTTAACTGTAGAATATCTCCACGGGATGTATCGTGTATACGGTGAAGAATATGCCATACAAATTGCGGTTACATCCCTTCTGCCCGATTCGGAAAACATTTATTTGAAGGCTTTAACTGAGGATCATATCGCCGAGCGTTTGAACGAGGTCATTGACACGAGTATTTTTTACAATACAAGTGATGCTCTGCGTGATAACGAACAACTGATAGAAAGAACAATCGGATACTTAGAAAATGTATTCGGAGAGGTATTTTGGGAGGCGGTTTTAATGAGAAGCGCATCAACACGAGTAAGAAGAGACAGGACATTGGAGGAATGGTATCAGGATTTCAAAGAGAGACATCCGGATGTAGCAGAGTTGCACAGCAAACTGGCTGCAAAGGATATTATCGAGAAATACAAACCAGCTATCATTCAAGAGGCCAAACCTGCTATCATAGAGGACGAACGCCCTAAGATTATTAATCACGAAAAACTTAATACAGCGCACAACATGCTAAAGCTCAACTTAAGCTTAGACATTATCTGCCAGGCCACCGGGCTCAGCCAGGATACTGTCATGGATTTACAACAGCAGGGGTTCATTCAATGAACCCCTGCTGTTTTATTTAACACAAGCTAATTGTTTAATTCGGCTCTATCAACCCATAAGCCCCATCCTGGCGCTTATACACGACGTTGATCTCATCCGTCTGGCCGTTTCTGAATACATAGAAGTTATGCCCCAGAAGCTCCATCTCCATAACAGCTTCCTCCGCGTCCATCGGTTTAACCGAAACGCGTTTGGTCTTTTTGATCTCGATGCTGTTTTCGGATTCGGGGGAGGATTGCTCGCTCGGATCGGATTCCTTGGGGCTTTGCATGCCTATGTATCCCCATTCCTCCTTGAACGCCGCATCCTTTCTATAGCGTTGATTTAACCTGTCCTTGTATTTCTTCAACTGCTTTTCGAGCGAATCTACCACGCCGTCTATCGACATGTACATGTCGTCCGTCACGACCTCAGCGCGCAGAATGCGCTTGCGTAACGGTATCGTTACCTCGACCTTGTTTTCGTGGCGGTTCACGATGAATGTGACATGAACCTCTGTGCCGTCCGGCAAAAACTTTTCCAGCTTCCCAATCTTCTTTTCGGCGCGATCCTTCATCGCATCCGTGACCGTCAGGCCCTTTCCCGCATAGATAAATTTCATAACGTCTTCCTCCTTGTCCGTATAATGAATATTTCAAGCCTCTGGCGGGCTCAATACAATCTTCCCGTCCACCAGCTCTACTTTTATCTTATTGCCGTCCAAACCGATACTATCCAAATACTCCTTGGGTACCTGTAAACGCCCCACGCGATCCAAAACAGCAAATTCCTCCTGCGTGTTATGCGAAACTGCAATCCCTCCGGCTGCACCTGGATTGGATACACCTGAGTTTGGCGTACCCGCCCCCACTGCCTCCGGTTGCCCGTCCGAGATAAAACCGCTTACCCCGTTCAGCTGCTCTGCGTAACTTTGGCGCATGATCATCTCGCTGCTTGTTTTGCCGTCCCTTATCGCTACGACCCTATTAACCTTCTTCGAAAGCTGACGGTCGTGGGTTACAATCACGATTGTTGTGCCGAGGCTTGCGTTTATCTTGCGAAACACATCCAAGATATTATCGGAGGTACGCACGTCCACAGAGCCTGTTGGTTCGTCGGCCAGAAGCACCTTTGGCTCATTTGCTAGTGCGATAGCGATCGCTACACGTTGCTGCTCACCGCCTGAGAGCTGGTTCAGCTTGCTCTTGGCCTTCCTGCCAATACCAACGAGCTCCAGCAGTTCCATTGCGCGTTCGTTTGCGTTCTTTCCTTTATTAAATGCCATCGGAATACATATGTTTTCACGCGCGTTCAGATATGGGATCAGATTTCGTGCATTGTTTTGCCATACAAAACCCACCGTCGAACGCTTATATTGAACGACCTCGGTCTCCGACAGCTTAAATAAATCCCTGCCGTCTACATACAGTCGACCTGCGGACGGCTTATCGAGCCCGCCTATCATATTTAATAGCGTGGATTTACCGCTGCCGCTGTTACCGATGATGGCCATAATCTCGCCCTTTTCTATCACGAGATCTAACCCCTGCAGCGCAAGCACCTCTAAGTCTTTTGTCTTATATATCTTGACCAGATTCTCACATATGATGACCTGTTTTTCGAAATCGTATTCGTCGTTCAAATTCGTTAGATTATTCGGGGTCACAATAACGCACCGTCCTCTATCTCGTAAACCTTATCCGCGATCTCCATGAGTCCCGGATCATGCGTCGTCATTACTATCGTCGCGTTATCCCTTTCGACCAGATCTTTAAATATCTTTACGACCTGCAACCCCGTATTCGTGTCAAGCTCAGCGGTCGGTTCATCCGCGAAGATAACCTTCGGCTTATGCGCTATCGCACGCGCTATCGCCACACGCTGCTGCTCGCCACCCGACAGCTCGGTCGGCAGATGATGCGAACGCTTCGACAGCCCGACCAATTGCAGACAGGTCTCGGCACGCTCTCTGCGTTCCTTTAACGGATAGCCCGATATCCTGAGGCCAAACTCGACATTTTCATATGCGGTCATCATCGAGACGAGTGCAACCGATTGAAATATAAACCCGATGTCCCTGCGGCGTATCAAGTCGCGTTTGTCCTCGGACAGCTTTACGATATCATCGTCACCGAAAAACACCTGTCCCGACGACGGATAATCCAACGCGCCTATGATATTCATCAGCGTCGTCTTGCCCGAGCCTGAGCGCCCCTTCAAAATCGTCAACTTGTTTTCCTCTATACTCATGCTGATGCCTTTTAATGCCCAAAACATATCGCCCGCTATCGGGAAGCCTCTCTTTACATCCACTGCGTTGATGATAATCATTAGCTTAATCCTCCCCGAGTTTTAAGGCCGAAGCGATCTTGATCTTGGATATGAGCACACTGAGCACGACCACGCAGATTATTACCATGCCGCCGACCACTGCAAACAAGCGTGCATAATCCTGTATCAGCGTCACGATCTTAAACGGTATCGACATCTCTGCTATCGAATGCGACATCTGTACGAGCGGCACATAGAGCTTCGAAGCCACCTCACCGACAGCAACACCTATGGCTATCGAGAGTATCGAGATAAAGAACTGCTCATTCATCAGAAGCTCCAGTATGCTGCGCATAGACATACCCATGGCTCTGAATATACCGAATTGCAATACACGCGAACGGATTGACAATATCCAGTAGATCAAAAATCCCGTAAAGCATATGAGCAAGATAATGATAAAGCTAACGGTTAGAATGCCGTTGGTACCCTGAAGTATCGGCTCGTTACGCGCATCGACAAGGTCTGCCTTTGTATCCGTAAACTGGGTCAGTTGCAGATTGTTATCCATTATAAATTGATAGAACCCGTTATTTGATGCAGTCGATGTCTTCATCCATACCTCGTATGGTGTCACACCCCACGCGGACTGTATATAATTTATGTTTGCAACAATCAGAAACGCCTCGTTAGTGACCATCTGGCCGTCCTTATCCTTTGTGACCGTATATCTCGAAAAGCCGGGCCAATAGTCCGTAAATCCGTATATTACACAGCTCGCGTAATCCTGCGGGCCCTTAAAGGACAGCACATCACCTATCTTGAACCCGTATTTATCTGCAAAGTTTCTGGACACTATAGCCGCCGACGGTTCACGGGACAGCACGTTCAGGTAATTATTGAAATGCGTCTTAAACAGATCATTCCTATACCAAACCGTTTCGCCGAATCCCTTTGTGTCTATAGCCATCAGCTCGACCTTATCCAGCCGACCTGACATGACATCCGCTGTAACCTGATTACGTTGTACCTTCGTGACCGCAACCGCATCCTCATATTTGCGATATTTCTCAAAATCCGGTTCTTTATAGATTATTACCTTCGGCGTCGTTGTTTCGGCGTTTCCGGGGCCTTGAACATTTGCACCGGCCGGAGGCAGGTTGTTTTGCCATACCTCCTTGACGATTAGGTCTGCGCCGTTTGTATAGCGTATCGCATCCTCTTGATTGAAATTAATCGTGCGCGCAGCCTTTGCATCAAACACGCCGATAGCAAGCGTAAAGATCAGGAAGATCATAATAAATTGTTCCTCACCCGCAGAGCGAATGACCTTCAAAAACGACGCATACAGCGGCGGAGACCAAACGGATCTGCCGAGCCAGAACACGAGCTTTACAAGCAATGGGAAGATACGCAGTGATAACAATCCCACACCGATGATAAACAAAGACGAGCTCAGAAACAGCAACGGGTCAGAGGTCTGTGCATCTGCTGCTGCCGCTCCGATCACAGCGCGTATGCTTTGATATCCATATAGCGCATATAACGCAATCGCCGTCGCGAACACGTCTAAGAAGAAACGCTGCCAAAAAGGCTTCTTTTTCTTCACCCTGCCGCGTTTATGGTCTACGATCGATACACGCGAATAACTTATTACGGGCACGAGCATCGTCATTACCGAGATCGCACACGCAATCAACGGTAATATAAGCGCCTGTGTATTTAACTGAACATCGAGCGCGGTTCTAGAAACGAGATTTAAAAACCCACTCGACGAGCCGAGCACTTTACATATAAACACGCCGAGCGGTATACCCGCCGCGTAACTGATCGCGCTGATGATGATCCCTTGCGTGAAATATACACCCACTATCTGACCACGACCCGCGCCACGGCTTTTTATGACTGAGATATCATTCTGCTCGATCATCAGTATCTGCTTCGACACCATAAAGATAAAGAACGCAAGCATTACAAACAACGGTACCTGTAATACCCAAAGCGTGATATTCAGGCGCATTTCGGATTGCGAGAAGCCTTTTATAACCGGCAGGAAATCAGCCCTAAAGCCATAAACCCTGCTCTTTTGATATCTCTCGGTATATTGGTCGTTTACTGCCAGATAATTCTTTACATTTCCCGCGCGCATAGCATTCAGATCCAATATACTCATGAAGTACGCGTTGATCCTATAGGCCATGTCGTAGTTATCAACAAACAAGCTCTGCATGAGCCCATGGGGTATAATCAATCGCCCGAACATATCGTTAGGCGAGGTATTCCAGTAATAATCGTTTTCGTCCTTGTTCTCGTAGATGCCGACTGCCTTTAGTTTGATCGGCTCGCCGTTAACCTTGGTGTCCTTAAATATCATTACATCGTTTAGCAGGATGTCTTGGTTTTCCAACGTGCGCTGGTTTACGAGACATTCGATAATCCCATCAACGGGTTCGGTTGCGTACATGCGACCACCCGTTATTTTTATGTGGTCTTCGAAATCCGTATAAGCAACGATTGAAACCCCGCGGCTTCGTCCTATTTCCTCACGCTTTATCTCCGGTGAAAAATATTGGTTTTGCATCGCAAGCATTTCTATATCAAAGAGCACCGGCAAACCTAAACTGCGCCGTATCTCATTGTTTGTGATGTCTCGAGCCGCGGTATAACCTTTTATGATCTGGTCTGGCTCCACATTGTTGAACTGGTATGAAAACTCCATGTATCCCGGATATCTGCCCGTCGTGATCTGCTGCTGCTCGACACCCTTCATCAGCATACGCTGTAGCGTCGCGTTTGAATACAGTGGTGCACCCGAAACGATACCCACCAACAGGATATTACCTATCAGCAGACACAGCACCATCCATTTGTTGTTGAGCATCTT
>CAYURR010000172.1:0-6271 GCA_964446745.1 uncultured Defluviitaleaceae bacterium
TGTAAATATATATCGTACCTGCCGGATCACTACCGTTTATCCACGGCGGCAGGTCAGCCTCAGTGAAGCTTGTAAAGCCGATGGCTTGTACTTTCGCCACACACGCCGTCGCGTCGGCAAGGTCCTCACCGTCTTTACTCGTGGGGTCGTTAGATGATACGGCTGCCGCACTGCCGACTGCGCCGATCTTTGTGCCTTTCCAGGCGTAGTTGCTTGTAACACTGCTGTCTGTCACAGGCTCGCTTACAATGCGCCCAGATTTCGGGTCCGGTGCTGAAATATGTGTAACACTATCCGACAGCACAACACAGTCCTTTATAGTACCGCTATCTCTCCCACCGGCTATGCCACCGACTAATGCACCGCTTATGCTTCCTGCGGTATAACAATTTTGTATTATTGATGAAGCTCCGGAAAGGTAACCCGCTATGCCGCCAACATAGGCATTCGTAGAATTTTTGCCGGTGACCGTTCCCGTAACGGAGCAGTTTAATATACTGCCTTTATTGTCACCTACAATACCACCGACAAAAGAGCTGCCTATAACAGAGCAACTTGCCACGCTTAGGTTCTTTACGACCCCGCCTGTGTTCACCGTGGCGAATAAACCTTGCCTGTCATCATTGGGCTTGTTTATTGTCAGGTTACTTATCGTGTGTCGACCTCCGTCAAAGGTGCCTTCGAAGCGAAACGCCTCTCCCCCGATAGCGTTCCAATCATCATATCCCGCAAGGTTTATGTCTGCTGTGAGCGCAATCGTCTTGCCGCCAAACAGGTCTCGGGTTCTTCCATCGGCTCCGTTTACGATATTGGCAAAGCCCTGAAACTCCTGCAGCGTGGATATCTCATATTGTGCAGACTCACATGTATCATACCAGCTGTACATATCCGCTACTAAGGTGACATGCAGGTTTGTGATGTTTGCATCGATATAGCCTACGAACAACCCCCTGTATTTTTCGTTGGCATCGGGGTTGTCAAGCTTGATATCGAGTATCCCGTGATTGGCGCCATCTATATAACCCGTGAAAGGATTATTCGATTCGCCTATGGTTGCAACGGTCTCTCCAGCGAGGTTGATGTCGCTCGCGAGCTTGTAATACGCACGGGCGTAGCTGTAGCCGCCGCCATATGTCCTGTTTTCATTTATAAGTGTTGCAAGCTCATGTATCTGAGCTTTGTTCATGAGTGTAAACGGCTGAGCCGCACTCTGCCCAAAAGCGGAGGGGCTTGCCGCCATCATCGTCATAAGTCCAGCACCTGATGTTACGCCGCTGCCATCGTTGTTCATACCTAGCTCGGCTTGTTCCTCAAGCGAGAGCATACCGTATACGTCAGCTTCATCGGACGTTTCAGCTTCTGTTACGACATCCTCAGCTATCGCGCTTAGGTTGATCGTCGTAAACAGTAACGCAAATGCCATTAAAATGGATATTATTCGTCTCATCATAATCCCCCTTTAAATGCATATTAGCAAACGCATAAAAAACTCACAAGATGGATACAAGGGTTTTGCAGCGAACGGTAGTCATCGTAGGTCAAACGGTAAAAATCTTGGAAGTTTTCTCAGATATGATATAATTTGTGCTGAGGATAACAAGGTGGGGGTATACGGTGAATATTGCGATTGCTGAGGATGTACGAGAGGATAGGGAGCATCTGATTGGGCTGTTAAAGTCCTTCTTAAGCAAATTTGATTTCAACGTAAATATTCGCGAATTTGAAAGCGGCGAGGCATTACTCTCTGCATGTGAACCCGAAGTCTTTGACCTCTGTTTTATGGATATATATTTAAACGGTATCGACGGAATGGAAACCGCACGGCGCTTACGTACTATTGACGTGGGCTGCATGGTGATCTTTCTGACTTCGAGCGACAAATATATCGGCGAGGGCTACAAGATCAGTGCACTGCGCTATCTGTTAAAGCCCGTCACAGTCGAAATGCTCAAAGAGGTTTTGCCGCTTTGCGTCGAGAGGATAGAGCTGTCGCGTCGCAGACTATCTGTAACGGCGGGTAAAAAGGAATATGACGTGCCGTTTAATAAAATTTTGTATGTGATAACGGCAGGCACGGCAATTGAATTACATTTTGCCGATACTTATATCACATTAGCCGCTCGCAGCTCGTTTAATAAGACAGTGGAGCCGTTACTTTCGGATTATCGTTTCATTACCGGAGGGCGCGGATTGGTTATTAACATGGCTCATACACGTGCGCTTGCAGCTAATTGCATGATTATGGATAATGGTGATCGCATACCCATCAGTCGCCGGTTGATGCCGGAGGTAAGTGAGGCGTTTATGCATTTTCAATTTGAATATGTATTGTAAATGGGGGGCTATCAGATGAGAAAAATGATATGTTTGATGCTTACTGTCTTGTTTGTTATGTTACCTCTGAACACACCGTTCGCATATGCAGCAGAAGACGGGGCACGTTTAATCACCGCGGTGGGTTTTCGCAGCTTTACAAGCAGATGTTATTTAAGCGAGGTCAACGAAATCGTTGAGTTGCTGCTGGAGAGCTATCCAACTATTGTGTGCGCAGTTGACGATGAGGAATATATCGAGTTCCCCGTGGAATGGGATATCTCATGTGTTTTAAGCGGCGAATTGGGTTATCAGCCTGTGACGGGGCAAATCATCTTGCCCGATGGTTTTGCGTTTGCAGAGGGTGTTAATCCGACCGTTAGATTTACAATAAACATAATAGAAGAAATACCACCCGAAATACCACCCGAGAGTGTTTTGTTAGAAGTGATACCGGGCAGCAGAGCCTATGAACAAGGCATAATGGTTGCAATAGGGGATACGGAGGGCTTTAATGAGGCACTTCAAGTTCGATTTGATTATATGGCAAACCTGTATGCGTGCGACACCGACTACAAATACGGAGCTTACCTTTGTGTTGATGACGTTGATATTTCGGCTGTAAATATCAATAATCCCGGTGTATATAATATAAATATCACAGTCAAGCTCGAAGAAGAGAATACGGATATACAATATATCCTTGCGGATAATATAAAAACAATAACCATTCCGGTATGCGTATCCGATCCGGATGAGCTTGATATGTTTCTGTATCAGATCAGCGATACATACTTTTACTTTCGTTTTTGGGATATAGATATGGCTATGTCTGTCAACGATACTACAATGATGCATATTAAAAGTGATGTGCCATTATCTTACGATGAGATCGAGGCTGCTAAATGGGATATTATGCCAACGGTGAACTACCCGCCCTTGAATATTCGTAAGTCTGAGCTTGAACAGGGCTATTACTATTACTTTTGTGCAAGGTATGGCGATCGTTATTCTAATATTGTAGAGGTTTATAACGATAACAACGGTGACAAAGTCATCTACTTATTACTGCGAGGCGGTGACAGGGACGGCGGCGACAACGACGGCGACAAGCCCGAAGTCCCCTCACAGCAGCCCCCACCCCTACCACAACCTTTACCCCCGCCCCTACGTCCCGCGTGGCCGTTATATATACCTGCGACAGAGCTGACAGAGACGCCGTATCAGACCCCGGAGCTTTTGCAACAGCCTGAACCTATTACAGCGCCTGCCCCAAGCCCAGAGCCCTCTCCTACCCCAGAGCCGCCTCCTACTCAAAGCCCCGAGTCCTCTCTCACACCAGAGACTCCCCAAAGTCCGGAGCCTGCATCTGGGATCGAGCTGATGACGCTGGTGATGCTTGAACCCGCGCCAGCCCCAGAGCTCATATCGTCACCCGAGCCCGGGCCTATTTCCACTCCTACCCCCAAGCCTGATAAGGACGCCAAGTCTGCCGCAGATGACAAGTCTGCCGCAGATGACAAATCTGCTTATAGACCCGGCTTTATGGAATCCTTTGGCGAGACGCGGGATATTATCTCGGGTACACGCTTAATAATGATGGTCGAGGAGAGCGGCGGTACTGCGCGTTTTTCAAAGCAGGGTATAATGGTTATCTTAACGGCTGATGCAGTTGCAGATATAAAGGCGACCGACATCATTGCAGTGACTATCGAAAATCTCAAGAACGGGAAATTTAATTTTAACCTGACTGTAAACGATATAACGCTGACAGAATTACCCGGCACATCACTGCTTATCCCATACAAGCCGTTGGCCGGCGGTGCTCTGTTGACGCTGTGTACAGATGACGGACAGGTCGTATCACAGGGCAGCTATGACGAAATGACCGGCGTGGCTTTGTTTACGGTGGATACGACAGGCTGTTTTGAAATTCGGGAGGAACCGGCTGCGGAGCCGGTCGCTCAAATGTCTCCTGTAATCGATGACGCTCCCGCATACAAGCCGAAATATTGGCTCGCCCCGCTACCTGTATTGGGGATTGCTGCTGTTGGTGTATGGTTTGGCCGGAGGCGTAAGCGATGAATACATATAAGCGTCAAGGCATGCTCATCCTGCTGACGGCATTTGTGGCATCCGTATTTTTTATATTTTTATATCGCTATGACAATAAATATGCCCATGCCGCCGACCAACCGGCGAATGGGCTATTTGTACTTACTGAGGCAGATTTAATGGAAAGGCCCGTGCGGTATCTGTACGGCGGCTGGGCATTTTATCCGGACGTGCTGCTTAATCCCGCCGATTTTGTAGACGGAGATCCGCAGCGGTATATGCGCTATGTAAATATCGGGGAAAGCACGCGTTTTGACGGATTTGGCAGGCGCAGCAAGCCTCATGGCTGTGGTACATATGTGCTGCACATGCGCCTACCCGCCGAAGCTAATGCTTATGCATTAGAGCTACCCGAGATATTTTCGGCGTATCGGCTGTATGTAGACGGCAAGCTTATGATGCAGGTTGGCGAACCGAGCCCTGAACGCTACCGCGCCGAAACCCAAAGCAAGGTTATTATATTTGATAAACGCGACAGTATGACGTTGATACTTGCGGTGAGTGATTACTCACATTTCTACAGCGGGCTTGTGTACCCTCCGGCCTTCGGAACCCCCGACGCCGTGAGTCAACACCGCTATTTTCGAATAGCCATAAAACAATCCTCAACTACGATTGCATTACTTGCGGCGGCGTTGTCGTTGTATTTAGCTATACGCATGCGATATAAGAATGCTGTTTTATTTTCGCTTTTGTGTCTTTGTATGTGCTTGTCTACCTCGTATCCGCTTGTGCACACAATGTTTGCTCTGCCGGTATTTCCGTGGTACGCGCTCGAGCTTGCGGGCAGCTATTTCTTAACGCTGTTAGTGCTGATCTTACATAACCGTATTTGTGATGCATCGCGCATACGCGGCCGTGTAACCAACCTTACAGCAGCCATATTTGCCGTGCTCGCACTTGCTTACGGTCTAATGTCTTCAAGACTGACCGCGCCGCTTATGCAGGTGTTTAACGTTGCATTATTTGGCTTTAAGGCAGGCGTGGCGTTTTATCTGCTGTCAAGCTCATGGCTGTCTGCGAGAAAACAAAAAAGTGATGCCGCACCGTTGTTCTATGCCTCCATCATCTATGCCGTAGCATTTATATGTGATAGGTTGCTGCCGTCATACGAGCCGATATTCGGCGGATGGTTCCCCGAATGGGGCAGCCTCGCTTTAATGCTCGCCGTGGGCTATACACTGTGGCACGATATAGTACGTGCCTATGCAATGAAAACCTTGTTTGAGGATGAGCGTCGCCACTTAAGCAGACAGATGGAGATACAGCGTGCGCATTACAGCGAGCTAAACGATAAAATCTCCGAGGCCGAAAAGCATCGCCACGACCAACGGCATCATTTGCAAATGATCGGAAACCTACTCGAGAGCGGTGCGCTTGACAAGCTGCGCGCCTATCTCGAAGATTACCGCATTGTGGCCGAAACGAAGGAGCGGGCCGTGTTTTGCTTGAATCCGACGTTGGATGCCTTACTGCGATATTACAAAACCTTGTGCACCGCGAAGAAGATATCATTTGAGACTGAGGTCGATATGCCCGAGGACCTACCCATATCCGATACCGATCTGTCCATACTCTGCGGCAACCTGCTTGAAAACGCATTTGAAGCTTGCAGCGAGCAGCAGAAGCCCGATCCCGTTATTAGGATAAAATGCGGATGGCGAGAGGAGCAGTTTTTATTTCGTGTAGAAAACAGCTATGATACCCCCGTACAGATGATGAAGGGACAATATCTCTCGCGTAAGCACGAGGGCTACGGCATAGGCACAGAATCAGCCAAGGCCGTAGTCAAACGCTATAACGGGCATATTAAGTTTAATGTGTCGGAGGATGTGTTTCGCGT
>CAYURR010000173.1:0-6269 GCA_964446745.1 uncultured Defluviitaleaceae bacterium
TATTAATTTCTATTAATATTTTAGATATGACATTTAGTCTCTTTGATTGTCGATCTATTTCCAAAGCGAGTCGATTACTGTCGACCGAATGGATGAGTTCTGTCCTTCCTACTACAGATTTGACTTTATTTGTCTGTAGATGTCCGATTAGATGCCATTTGCATGAGTTGCCGATCTGATTATATTTATCATCGAACTCCTGCACACGGTTCTCACCCAGGTGCTCAAGCCCGAGCGCTATGCCGTCTCTTATCGTATCCACATCCACAGTCTTTGTGACGGCTATCAGTGTTATGTCCTCAGGCTTTCTGCCGGACTTGAGCGCTGCCTCACTTATTTGCTTTCGCACCTCGTCAATGTTTTGCTTAAGCTTTGTATTCATTGTTTATCACCTTCGTCAATAAATAATCTGTCCGTCATATACCTGCTCCGCATCCGTTACGATACTGTCGTATTGGCTCAGTTCGTGGTTCTTCTCCTGATCGAGTATGATGTAGCCGCTGTTTCTCGGTGTCTCATCATCAAAGAATATCCGTGCAAAATTTGCGGTGCCCCTATTGACCTTAAACACGCCATCCGCCTGCAAAATGTCAACAAGCTTAAACGTATCATCGGAGGCTTTGGGGTTGACTACGATCTCGCCGACCTGTAGCTCTCGAGATAACACATATGAAAGATCACCCTCTGTTGTAATCACGCTGACATTGACCTTTTTTGGCTTACCATCTACCATTTTCTCAACCTTTGTGAACGCCTCTTCAATCAAATAACGACTCGGTACAGCCACAAGGGTCTTTTTAGATATCGCGGTGGTCGGGACCTTTAGGCCTGTATAGACGCTGCTGAGGGTCTTTATTTTAATACTGCGTTTTTCAAGGAAATCCGTCATATACTTCGTTTGGCTGAACAGGCAAAAGGTTTCATCATCTCCGGGTGCCATGTCCTCAACCTTTACATTGAGTGTTTCAAATTCCCCGTTTCGTTCGACAAATATGTTCTTTGTATCACCGACCGAATAGTTTGGTATCTGATCATTTGGGATATATGCGGCTATGTACCATTTATTCGAGGTTATGATCTTAAAGATTTCATCGGTCTCGTTGACATTGTTCTCACTGTCGCGATCCTTTATGCGTGATTGTATGGTTGTATCGTCCTTTGTCAGGCTATGCACATTGCTGAAATTAAAACGGCTTTCCAATCCGTCAATAAAATAACTGACTATACCGCTCTGCTCGGCTTTGATACTCTTCATGTTCGTAAGCATCTGATCTGTATACACCTTGCGCTTGTCGGACAACTCCTTGAGGCTGCCGCCTGTCTCACCGAGTAGGCTGCTGTTTCGCATCTCAATCTCCTGCGAAAGGGCCTGTCTCAATGTATACAATTCATCAATGTTAGCGTTTACAAGTCGGATGATCCGATTGTCTACCTCATCCTTGATGTCTTGGTTGATGCGTCGCGCGAATGCGTTCGCTCCCGATATGTCCTCTCTGCGTTCCTGCAACTGTAAAATATCCTTGTCGACATTCGACAGCTCCTCTTGAATCTTAGCCACTGCGGCCTCGTCCTGTACGCTGCACACCCTCATGCCCTTTTTGACGCGCTCGCCCTCGGATTTGTCGTAATAAATCACACCGGCCTTGTCAGTCGAATATACAGTCTCGTCTCTGACGATCAACGCATTTATAACGCGCGGCCTGTCTATGCTGCCGGTCCTGACGACCTCGGTGCTGATCTTCGGCTTTGTAGCAAACGCCGTGACCTGCTGTACGATGTAGAACAGCACCACGATAAAGAATAAACCAGACACAAAGTTTAAAGCCCTATTGCGTGATTTTGCACGTCGCTTTTGGTTCAGGTTTACAATATGCTGCTCGACGATCTGCTCGGGATTCTTTTGCTTGGGCTTTCGGCGACCGGCCGGATGGGACTTGGTTACGCGCGCACGCGGGTCCTTAGGTGGGGCGGGCCTCAAATGCCGGATCTCACCCATGCGCTCGGAACCCTTGCCGGATCTTGGACGGCCTTGTTGTGTTGGTCGCTTGGCCGGTGGTTTACCGTTCGCGGGTCGGCGTGGATTTCTTGGTTTATCGGGCGGTTTAGCTCGTTTAATAAATATCACGACTTTCGCATAAAGATTTATATACCGAACGATTCAAAAGGGTGGTTTGCCTGATTATACCAATCCTAGCCGCTTTGTTCAATGCGGTGCTTATCCTTTTTCCAAAGGAACTTATAGAAGCAGCCAAAAACGGTCTGCTGCTATGGTTCAATACCGTGCTGCCGTCGCTGCTGCCGTTCATCGTCTGCGCGAATATATTGCTGCTGTCTGGGTTTACGCAGCGGGTAGGCAAGTATCTCACACCTATTACGCGTCTGTTTGGGGTTTCGGGGGAGGGGGGCTTTGCGATCTTGGGCGGCATGCTCTCGGGGTATCCGATGGGCGCGAAGCTCACGGCCTCGCTCTATGAATCGAACGCAATCGACGAGACCGAGGCACAGCGGCTTCTAAGCTTTGCAAATAATCCGGGGCCGCTGTTTGTGATCGGTGCGGTGGGGGTGGGTATGTATAAAAATGCCGCGATCGGATATTTCCTGCTCTGCGTGATTTATATAGCCGCGATCGTAACGGGGCTATTGTTCCGGTCATATGGGCAAAAACAACCCGCACACGGATACGCTCGTGTGCCTGCCGAAACGATAAAACGGCCCGCATACATCAGTCCCGGCGTTTACATAGGCAAGGCCGTCGCAGATGCGATGCAGACCGTATTGTTCATCGGTGGGTTCATCATATTCTTTAGCGTGGTGGCCGCGTTTGTAAAGCGTGTCGGTCTGCTGAATATTCTGCCCGGTGAAATAACAAGAGCCGTTGCGATAGGTTTTTTGGAGATAACGAACGGCACAAGCGCGGTGAACATTGTGAGCGGTACCATGCGCATCAAGCTCGTTGCGACAGTAGCCGTTCTATCCTTTGGTGGGTTATGCATACACGTTCAGTCAATCGGATTTCTCGAAAAGACACCTGTTAGCTTTGGCGTATATTTGGTCTCGAAGCTTGTAAACACCGCAATAGCGGTCATAATATGCTACTTCGCGTTGAGCCTGCCGACGATAATGTCCCTGTTGATGGCCTGATCGACACGATGCGCAAACTGCGTATACGGTTCGGATTCCATAACCTCGAGACCGTGTTGTACAAACAGCTCGGCTATCTTTGCGCGCGGCAAAACAAATGTATTCCACGACAAACAAATCGTGCCGCCCGTTTTTAGCAGTCGAACCCATAACGGCAATGAATGCTCCAATAGCTGAACTGGGTTTAAAGAACCCGTGCGTTCACGCGATGAGGCCTTCCATTGTATGCCGTAGGGCAAGTCTCCGACTATATGGTGAAACGATGATTTCTTGAAATATTTATCCGCGTTTGTACAGTCGCCCTGCACAAATGTTAGGCTGTAGATATTACCGGTCTTTTGGTCGGCCTTGTCCCTTGCTATGCGAAAGCTTGTGACGAGGCTTTTTTTAGGTTTCTTATCCTTTGGATCCGTAATGCCCACGCGCTCGGCATGGGTTTCATGCTTGTAGCGGTGCGTCTCTAAATAGCGCGTAAAGAAAGTAACGGCCTCGCCGACCGAACGCTCGTCGGATTCTATGCCCGCGACATCGAGCCCCGCGCAAAGCCCTTCGAACAGCGTCGTGCCTTTACCCGCAACGGGATCCAGCAGCGAATAACGCGTCGATGATTCGGACAGTTGCGTCCCGCCAAAATTGGATGAGAGCCGCGCGACATTGATCAACAGCTTAGTGAACAGCTCGTTGGTCTTGCCAGAGTATTTTAGTACGGTGTTGATATCGGATGGAAAGATGCCCTCGGTCTGGATCGTAACGGGTTTAAATGTTTCACCTGCGATCTCAAACATGCAGAACACGAACGAGAGCCTCGCTATGATGCCGAGGTCTTGCTCGGTCAGCGGAGCATCTGTACGAAATGTGAAGTAAGGGACATTCGCAATCTCTTGAGTGCCGTACTCGGTGACGCGTACGCTCAGATGCGCCGTGGCCACGCCAAACTCGGCGGCGGCTAAGCGCTTTGCGGTCTCGTAATAGACCCTGTTATGGCCCGGGTGGATGATGATGCCGTATCGTTTATCCTGAGTGTTGTCCATCAAAATATTCCTTTGTAGTGTTTAAGTCTTCATTTAGTTGTGCTTTGAGCGCGTCGAGGTCCGCGAAGCGTGTCTCGGGGCGCAGGAAGCGGTGGAAATATACAACAGCTTGCTGACCGTAGGCCTCTATGTTCTCAAAATCCTCGGATATGATATATGTCTCAACTCGGAGCGCTTTGCCGTCGACGGTCGGTGCAAAGCCGATATTGGTCACACTGGGCCATAGCCTGTCGCGTAATAGGGTCTCTGTGATAAATACCCCGTTTTGCGGTAGCAGCTTGTTTTCGTCCGGTATGATGTTCAGTGTCGGAAAGCCTATGCTCCTGCCGATGCGGTTACCGCTTTTGACCTCACCGAGCACAAAAAACGGTCGACCGGTTAAGTCCTTTACCGTATTGAAGTCGTTTTGCAGCAGAGCGGAGCGCACGGTCGTTGAGCTGATGCGTGTTAAAAACTTTTTACTGTCGGATGTTATATCGTCTGCAACCACGACATCAAAGCCGTATGCATTCGCCAGTTCCCAGAGGGTTTCGGTGGTGCCGCTACGCATACTGCCAAACGCAAATCCGTTACCGACGACCATCGTGTGCATATGAAAATCATCGTATAACTGCTTGATAAAATCCTCGGCTGAGAGCTTTGCGACCTCCCTGTTAAACGGATATTCATAGAATATGGCCGGGGTGTCGCCTAAGATGAAACGCTTCTCATCAGAGGTATAAAACGATTTGAATGAGCGGTCACGCAGCACCGCCGCGGGATGCGACTTGAACGCTATGATGACAGACGGGATCTTATGCGCAGCGGATATCTGCAATGTCTTTTCGATCAGCGCCTGATGCCCTTTATGCAGACATTCGAACTTGCCCACCGTCACGACCATTTTTGTAAACAGCTCGGTCCAGTTGCCGCGCTCTCGTGCCTGTCTGAGTTGCGTGAGTGTAATACTGTTTTCTATGTCAAACTGCCCAGACCTGAGCCTAATGAGCCTGCCCATACAGGCGCCGCAGCCTATTTTCGTTCCTATGTCCGCACAGAGCGTACGGATGTATGTGCCCTTTGAACACTCCACATCGAACTCGAGCATCGGGTGTTCGTTTCCGTCGTGTGTATAAGTGCTAAAGCCTATGATATTAATGGATTTTATGGTGACCAGCCGCGCGGGACGCTCTATTTCCTTACCCTTGCGTGCGAGCTCGTATAGCTTCTTTCCGCCGATCTTTACAGCCGAATACATCGGCGGTACCTGCTCGATAGGCCCGAGAAAGCCCATGACGATATCCTCAATGCGTTGACGCACCGAAGGGGCGTTTAGATCAGGTGTAGTGGACATGCGAGTGATCTGCCCGAATATGTCCTGTGTGTCTGTTTCAATGCCGAATATCAGCTGTGCACGATATGCCTTGCCGGTTGCGGTCAGGCTGTCCGACAGCTTAGTCGCATTGCCGATGCAGATCGGTAATACGCCCTCGGCCTCCGGGTCCAATGTACCCGTATGCCCGACCTTTTTGATGCCCGTTATCTTTCTAACCAGTGCTACCACATCGTGTGAGGTATAACCGGGCTCTTTGTAAATATTTAATACTCCTGAGACCTTTACGGCCAAAGAGGCTTCGAAGAGAAGCTTCGCGCATACGGCCTCGAGTGTGCCCTCGACAGTGCAGCCCGACGCGTTCTTGTGCCCGCCGCCGCCATGCGAAACGGCAATCTTACTGACATCGGCTACCTTTGAACGCATGCTGACCTTGACCAAGCCCTGTTCCTTTTCGTAGCAGAGTATGGATATCTTAACCCCGCGGGTATTGAGCAAATACTCGGCTACGCCGTCGAGGTCCTGATTTGTTGCGTTGTTTTTAGCGAATTCCTCGGCCGATATAGTCGTGTACGCGACAAAGCCATCCGGTGTTAAACGCATGTTACTAATCGCTACACCGAACATCACGGCCTCCGTAACGCTGTGGCGATAGGCCATTTCATTGTAGATATTCGTAAAGTCTATACCCTTTGAAATGAGCTCGGAGGCGATGCGTAATGTGAGCGGTGAGGTGCAGCCATGACGAAAGCCGCCCGTGTCGGTCACGAGCCCCGCGTATATGG
>CAYURR010000174.1:0-6190 GCA_964446745.1 uncultured Defluviitaleaceae bacterium
TTTTTACTTTCTGCGGTGTTTTATTCATGCTCCACAACTCCTTATCTATATCATTTCTGAGCGCATCCCAGTCCTTTGGATTGTTAACGTAATACAGAGGGCATTTCTTGCCTGTCACATCATAATGACGCTTTACATCCTTCATCGGATCAAAGCCGTAGCGTTTACAGATATCGGCGCATAACTCTATAAGGCTCTTGTAAGCTGCGCTGTTATATTTACCGGTAGCGTCCGGATGACAAACCTCTATACCGAGATAGGTGCTATTGTTTGTCTTGGCGATTTCGGTGTATTTCTTGTCGTATGCGATACCTGCGTGTGCAGCGCATTCGTTTTCCGGTACGAGCTTCATGATTTCGCCATTTAACCCTATGACATAGTGAGCAGAGGTATGTGCGCCACCGGCGCCACCTTCGAACCAATTCCTATTACCGGCCGCTGAGCTTCCGGGGTTACCTACATAATGCACGAGTATACCCTTCGGTACTAACTTTGCGCCCGAGCGTCCGTGCTCGGAACCCGGTGTCAGCAGATTTGTTATTATATTCATATTTACCTCCCAATTAAAAAGCGTGAGGGGCTTGGATGTTGTCCAAGTCCTCTCACGCTTATTTTATGAGGGGGGTATCGTAGTTGTGTCAGATCTTAAAGTTTGAGACCATCTGAGCTAATACCTCAGACTGGCTGTTGAGTTCCTCGGCAGCAGCCGCGGATTCCTCAGATGTAGATGAGTTCGTCTGTACAACATCGGAGATCTGGTTGATACCGATATTGATTTGAGCGATGCCGTCAGCTTGCTCGTTGGTGGATCTGTATATCTCGTTGATAATGTTTGAGATCGAGTCGATATCACCTATGATCGTCTTTAACGCGTCAGAGGTTAGGGATGCTAACTCGGTTCCGCTGTTGATCTTTGCGATGGTATCTTCGATCATTGTGGAGGTATCCGACGCGGCCTTTAGGCTCCGGCCCGCTAGCGAGCGAACCTCCTCGGCAACAACGGCAAAGCCCTTGCCCTGTTCGCCTGCGCGTGCAGCCTCGACCGATGCGTTTAATGCAAGCAAATTGGTCTGGAACGCTATTTCGTCTATTACCTTGATGATCTTTGATATGTTGTTTGAGGCCTGCTTGATGTCGTCCATGGACTGCAACATCTTAGTCATTTCTTGGTTGCCCTTTTGTGCGCTCGATATAGACTTCTGAGACAGCTCATCGGCTGACTTTGTCTTATCGGAATTCTCATGCGTCTGGTTGTTGATAACGGCTATAGACGCGTTAAGCTCTTGAATAGCGCTGGCTTGGTTCGAAGCACCGTTCGCGAGATCCATAGATGTCTCAGAGATTTGCTTCGCACCGGCTAATACATTGTCTGCTGATGTACGTATCTCGGATATCGTCTCACGTAGTGTCTTGTTTATCTTGTTGATCGCTTCCTTGATCATATTGAACTGACCGACATATTCGCGCGTGATATTCTTTCGTAGGTCGGACTGTGATATCGTGTCGAGGATATCGGTGATCTCGTTTATATACGAGCCCGTGGAGGTGACCATTGAGTCAAAGGACTTCATCATTGCACCGAAGCTGCCCTTGTAGTTCTTGTTTACAGATACGGAGAAGTTACCGGCTGAGAGCTCCTTGAGCACGTCGTTAGCATCATCAATAGGCTGACTGATAGCCTGAAGCAGCTCGTTTAGTCCCTCTGTGAGCTTCCTCCAGTCGCCGTTATATTTTGATGCATCGACACGTGTACTGAGCTTGCCGTCCATAGCGCCGTTTATCAATGTCGTTACGTCACCGCTGACTGATTTTAAATTACTCTTCAGGCTGTCAAAGCTCTGGTTCGCAATAGCCTTTTTACCCGGTAGCTTCTTGAGTTCAGAGTTAAAATTGCCATTGCCAAACTCTCCATACGCAGCCAACAGCATTCTCAGCTCAGCTGCATATGAACCGATGATGCCGTTTACCGCACTTGCGGTGGCTTTGTATTCACCGTCAAACATGGCTTCGTCTATACGTGCATCCAGATCGCCGTTATTAAGCTCATTTGAGGTATAGTTGATCTTTTCGACTAGGTTGACAATCGTATCACGTACCTTGATAAAGGACTCGGTGAGTTTGCCTATTTCATCCTTTGTCGTGACCCTCAAGTTTACATTAAAGTTACCGGCGGCAATCTCACGCGCAGCGTTTTCTGCCTCGTTGACCGGACGAGTAATAGCGCGTGTGATGACGAAGGTGATAATGATAGAGATCAATATGGAGGCCGCCAATACGATAAAAATGATAACCATAGCACTAGCGGATGTGGAACTCGCTTGTCTTTCTTTCTCTGCCGCTATTGCATCCTGAGCATCAGCCATCTGAAGCAATAAGGTTATACAATCGTTCAGACGTGGAAAATATTCCGTGTTGTAAAGGACCAATGCCTGGGCATTTGTTTCTTCGGTATTGATAGAGGCGAGATCGACGATCTGCCGTCTGTAGGGGGCTGCCTCATTCAGCTTCGCTTCCAGGTTGCTGATCAATGTTTTATCAATCTCAGCAATCTTTTTATATTCTGCAAATGTGTCAAGCAGTTTCTGTGCATCAGTATCCGAACCTGTTGCTGCTTCTTCTACAAGCTTGGGGTCTGTCTGTAGCATAGCGCCGAGCACATAACGCTGTATAGATAGGATGTGCCTACGCATCATTAAGATGTCCTTGGTACTGGGCATCTCTATCGTTGTAAAATCCGAAATGGTTTTATTCAACGATTTGTTACTAAAAAATGCAGCTATCCCTAACACAATGATCAGCATGAGTACTATGCCGAAACCTACAAAAAGTTTAGATTGAATCTTTAGATTCTTCAATACGATAACCCTCCCTATAAATATAAAAAATACATATGCGTAAGACGATTATAAAACATTCCATATAAAATAACAAGTGCATGTTTAACAAAAGATGTCGGAATTCAATATATGAAAACAGCCAAAAATGTGGTTTATACAGAGATTTAATCAAAAAGGTAAGCAAAATGACAGACAGGCTCAATCGTGCAGCGGCATATTTATGCAGATTAATAGAACGGCGGATATGGATCAAACGAGAACTAAGAGATTTGAAAGAATTGGCGAGATAAATTTTAGTATCGTTCTGTCAAATATTAAACTAAACGATGAGAAAAAGAGCCTTTGAAACATCACTATTAAATGTGATTGTTTCAAAGGCTCTTATAACGTCGTAACAAAATATCTGGGAAAATTTCAGAACCACTCATTGGTTAGTAGCGGAAGAGGGATTTGAACCCCCGACACTGCGGGTATGAACCGCATGCTCTAGCCAACTGAGCTATTCCGCCATAAAAAAATGGGAGCTATAGGACTCGAACCTATGACATCCTGCTTGTAAGGCAGGCGCTCTCCCAGCTGAGCTAAGCTCCCTTCAACGTTGAATAATATACCATGGCTCGTCTCATATGTCAACACCTTTTTGAAAAATTCTTTCCAAAATTTTCAAGAACTATATTGCGAGCAGTATTTCCCTGAATATCTTGCATGCAACGGCGTTTGATGCGCCGCTCGCATCGAGCATCGGGGAAAGTTCATTCACGTCACAGCCAATGATATTTAAACCTGACAGCCTCATCAAGGCATCCAGTAATTCATTAAAGCCAACACCTCCGGCTTCGGGTGTGCCCGTGCCCGGAAAGATCGAGCAGTCCAACACATCCAAATCCACGGTCAGATAAACAGGATATCCTTTGCAGGCAGCGATCGCGTGATCGATATTCTTTAAATCAAACTTATTCATATATGTGTGATCGCGCGCAAACATAAACTCGTCTCGTTCACCTGAGCGTATGCCGTACTGGAATATCCTGTTATCGCCCACGAGCTCCCAGGCTCTACGTATCACCGTGGCGTGAGAGAGGGTTTCGCCCATGTATTCTTCGCGCAAATCTGCGTGTGCGTCAAAATGGATGATACGCAGCTCGGGATAACGCTTTATGGCGGCACGGAGCGCGCCCAGCGTAACCAAATGCTCACCGCCGATCATCACGGGACGCTTATTATCATTTAATATAGAAGCCACATAATCCTCTATGATATCGAGCGTCCTTGATGCATTGCCAAATATCAGTTCAAGGTCGCCGCCGTCAAATATGCGGCGGTCGCTCAGATCCTTGTCCTGATATGGGCTGTAGGTTTCGATGCCGATGCTCTCGTTGCGCATCGCGGCACTCGCAAAGCGTGTGCCGGGGCGAAACGAGGTCGTGCAGTCAAACGGTGCGCCGAATATTACGATGTCACTGTCCACGTATTCGCTATCGCACCCGATAAATGTATGGATGTTTCTACTAATATTATTCATCAGCGTTTTCCAAAAGCTCCTTAACATAGTTCGGCAACGCGAAGCAACCCTTGTGCAACTCGGTGTTGTAGTAGCGTGTTGAAAGCCCAAGGTTGTTCCATTTCGTCTCGTCGAGGTCACGTATCGGATCAAAGCGCTTAGACGCAAAGCCGAACAGCCAATGCCCGGAGGGGTAGGTGGGTATATGCGCCTGATATACCTTGCATATCGGGAAGAACTCGCGTATGCGCTTATGCGCGCGCTGCATGGACTTCGCATAGCTTTGGTAATACGGGGTTTCGTGTTGGTTAACGAGTATGCCGTCGGACCTCAGTGCGTTAAAGCAATTGCCATAGAATTCCTTTGTGAACAGCCCCTCGCCCGGGCCGAAAGGATCTGTTGAGTCTACGATGATCAGATCATACGCGTTGACCTTTGCGCGCACAAATTTCAAACCGTCCTCAAAGAATAGGTTCACGCGCGGGTCGTTTAGCTTGCAGGCGGTCTGCGGCAGGTATTCGAGGCATACATCCACAACAGCCTTGTCGATCTCTACCATATCAATGCGTTCAATGCCCTCGTAACGCGTAAGCTCGCGCACAGTTCCGCCGTCGCCAGCGCCTATTACGAGTACATCCTTTATAGCCGGGTTTGTCGCGAGCGGTACATGCACGATCATGTCATGATATATAAACTCGTCGCGCTCCGTTACCATCATCAGACCGTCCAGTGTAAAGAATTTGCCGAATTCCTCCGACTCAAATATATCTATGCGCTGAAACGGGCTCTGCGCGCTGTATAGTTGCTTGTCTACTTTTATAGAAAAGCGCACGTTGTCCGTGTGCTGCTCTGTATACCAAAGCTCCATAATCCCACTCCTTTTGTTGTCCTTACTTTGTCATTCTATAATGATATTTATGTTTTCTGTCGTGAGGTCCTCGGTGCCCGTGAGTGAGCAGCCCTTGGTCTTCGCATACGCTATATAGTCCAATATCTCGCCTGTGATACGTTCGCCCGGTGCCAATATCGGGATGCCGGGTGGATAGCACATGATGAACTCCGCGCATATCGCGCCGTTACTGCGGTTGATGGGCACGGATTTTTTTTCGCCGTAGAATGCGGCCTGCGGTGTGAGCACGACCTCGGGCGTGATGTATTCGTGATCAAACATCCCCGCGCGATCCCTCGCATAACGCCGCTTGATCTCGGATAGTGAGGAAATGAGACGCTCGATCTCAAATGCACGGTCACCCGCCGATATGATCGCGAGGAAATTGCCCAGATCACCGAACTCAATCTGTATGCCGTATTCGTCGCGAAGGATGTCGTAGACCTCTATGCCCGCCAGCCCGAGCTCGAGTGTGTGCACGGAGAGCTTCGTCAGATCAAAGTCGTGTATGTCGCGTCCGTTTACTAATTCACTGCCGAATGCGTAATAGCCGCCGATCTTATTGATCTCGTCCCGCGCGTATGTAGCGAGCTCGAGCGCCTTTTGAAATATATCGCGCCCGTTTACGGCGAGGTTCATACGTGCGATGTCCAGAGAGGATATTAATAGGTAGGAAGCGCTCGTGGTCTGTGTGAGATTGATGATCTGACGCACGTATCCGGCGTTAACACCGTGCCCACAGAGCAGAAACGAGCTCTGAGTGAGCGAGCCGCCCGTCTTGTGCATACTGACTGCGGTGATATCGGCTCCCACGGCCATAGCCGAAACGGGTAAACCGTCACCGAAATAGAAATGCGTGCCATGTGCCTCATCAGCTAAAACGAGCATACCGTACCTGTGTGCGAGCTCGGTAATGCGCCCGATGTCCGAGCATATACCGTAATAGGTCGGATTGTTTACAAA
>CAYURR010000175.1:0-6111 GCA_964446745.1 uncultured Defluviitaleaceae bacterium
AGGGTGCTATATGCCAGTGCTTATTTTCTTGAGTACATGGGGCTTACCACAGAAGATGTGTTTGAAAAGATGTGCTACGAAGCTGCCGGTATAGGAGCAAGACCATGCGAAAACTGCGCTATTGAACGTGCTCTCAAAAGCGGCAAAACCGAATATATGCGGCAAGAGCAGATTACAAACAACGGACATAAAATCTTTGATTTATATGGTGTGCCGCTTGTGGAAGCAGACGGCAACATAGAGACTATTATTGAAATTATCATCGACCGCACCGATGAGGTGCAGCTTGAACGTGCAAGGGAAAAGGATTTTAAAAGGCTCATTGAAATGCTTGGCGAGATTTTTGACAGGCAAAGAGAAGAAATTGACGAACAAAAGCTGTCAGTACAAATTATTGCCTTGAAAAAACGGCTAAACAAACTGCTTTACAAGAAAACGTTTTAGAAGAAAACCCTCATCACGGATTTGCACGGATAAAAACGGATTTACACGGATAAAAAATATTTTGTATTCATCTCCGTGCAGATCCGTAAAATCCGTGTTGATCCGTGGTATTATTATGCAAATTCCGCTCTGACCTTCTTCAGTTCCTCAACCACATCGATACCCTGCGGGCATAACGGTATGCAGTTCCCGCATTCGATGCAGTCAGCAGCCCTGTGGCCCTCCGGTATCGTATTGTACATCAAGCCGCAGTTAAACTTCCCGCCGCCGTTTTTGACCTCGTTGTAATACGCAAATGCCACGGGTATTTCGATGCCCTGCGGGCATTGCTCCATGCAATATTTGCAGTCCGTACACGGGATCACCGAGAGCTTCGACATCTCCATAAGGGCTTTGTCGATGACTGTCTGCTCGTCTGGGGACAGCGGAGCGAATTGCTTGTATGTACGCACATTATCATTGAGCTGGTCGATATTAGACATACCGCTCAGCGTCGTAATAACACCGTCCAAGCCCGACACATAACGCAGTGCCCACGAAGCGACCGAAACCTCCGTGTTAGCGTCCGTAAACACCTGCTTAACATCCTCATGAAGCCGATCTGCGAGTGTACCGCCCTTTACGGGCTCCATTGCGATAATCGGAACATTGTATTTGAGTGCCACTTGATACCAGCTATCGGCCTTACCCTTTTTTATGTCCAGATAATTCAACTGCAGTTGTACAAACTCCAGCTCAGGATGCTTGGACAGTATATCGTCCAAGACCTCCGCCGTGTCATGGAAGCTAAAGCCTATATGCTTCACACGCCCGTCCTGTTTGAGCTTTTGCACAAACCCAAACACATCGTTGTTTTCAGCGATCTTGATACGGTCGGCATTCATCGCATGTATCAGATAGAAATCAAAATACTCAACGCCGCAACGTTTGAGCTGCTCGTCAAATAAACGCTCGGGATCATCTTTCGTGCTCACGGCCCAGATAGGTAGCTTGTCTGCTAAATAGAAGCTGTCCCTCGGATAACGGTCGACCAAGCACTCCTTGAGGGTCGCTTCGGACAAGCCGTTGTGATACGGATAAGCAGTGTCGAAGTAATTGAACCCCGCCTCCATATAGCGGTCGATCATGTCAGTTACCTGTGGGATGTCGATTGCCCCATCCTGCAGTGTGGGCATCCTCATTGCCCCAAAGCCTAATTTCGGTAGCTTTTCGTTAATCATGCCTTCCTCCTCATCTCCTCAACTAATGTATGCAGAGCGGTAAAGCCCTCTTGCGGATCTTCAATGCCTGATACGCATTTTTCCAACGGGCACACATCCGTCCTGTCCTTGTTTTCGATGTAATGCACCTCTATATCATACGACACGGGTATACTGTTGCGGTCCAGTAGCTCAAGTGCCGGTGTGCTGATGATCTGTCCATAGCATTCCTTCACGCGCCCATATACCATCAGCATAGCCGCAGCCTTACCGATGATCTTGTCGGCGACATACATACCCGAGATACCATCCTTATTGTCGGTAAGTAACGATAGCAACGGCTTCACACCGCGTTCCTCCGATGAAAAGCAATGCCCGTTCTCGTCGTACACAACACAGGTCAATTCCGAATCGAGCAGTGTTTCTATTGCCATTTGTAGCTGGTCCATATATGAGACCACCTTTCCTTAGTGCGAAATTGAGTAATTTTCATCATAGTATACAGACTGTGGCTTTTCGCGTCAATGTAGAGTGGATATACCCCCGTTTATCAATTCCCATTCCACACCAAAAAGGCGCTACACATCCCTACCAACCAGGGTTTGTGCCGCGCCTTTTTATATCTTGCTTCCCTACTACCTATCTATTATCTACTGCCTATCCGTCATCCCTCACACTATCGCCCCTGACGAAACCTTTCCATGTACAAACGAACGGTAAATATCCCCATTTATATTTACCGTGGCGATGATCGTATATGGCGTGACCCTATCTTCTGCGGCCATCTCCACTGTAATCACCTGCTCGCCGCCACTTGCAAGCTCGACCACAAAGCTAGTCTGGGCTAGCCTCACGCCGTCTGCGCTCAAAGAAAGCTGCCCGCAATTATTATTGCCGGTCAGGTTCTTTATCGTAACGGTCGCCTTGCCGTTCGAGCCATTCAATACATGCGGTGCCTGGATCTCTATCCCCATGGCCGTCATGAAATCAAATGCCAAAGCCTTTTTCCCGCCGCCCATCGTATCAAAGCATTCGGACAATTTAATGCCATCATACCAAGCTGTAACGGTTACGTGTTTCATGACAGGCAACGTCATCGACGCTTCATTGAGTCGTACCTCGTTATCGTCATACGCCACCGACACATCCGCTTTTACAACCTCTTCGCCGAGCTTCGTCACTACCGTTAGCTCAAACGGCCTTTCCGTGAGCGCAACACCCGAGACATAGCCGTGGCTGTGCGGCAGATAGTCCTCGTTGAACTGGTATTTACCATCCGGAAACAATATCCCCTTCGGAGCATCGGGTACTGTACCGAGCTTAGTCGGCTGGAACTGTACATCGGCGCTGAAGCCGTTGATGCCGCTCCCCTTAGGCGCAGAGGTCAGTGCGTGCTGCGCATAAAAGAAATCCGCTCCGAGCCCGATGATCATCGACTTAGGCTGCCAAGCCGTTTCATCGTAGGCTGTCGGTATGCCCGGGTTTAGGCCTGCGACAAACTGCAGATTATTAGCCGCGAGCTCCGCGTATTCTTTATCGCCCAAGAAATGCGCAACCTCAAGCATATTTTTTGCCACCTGCCCGTACATACCTACTGCGCCGTGGTTTGTTACCTGGAAATACTTTACGCCGCCGTATTGCTTATCCGAATAAACAGTGAGTGGGTAGATACCTAGCGGCGAAAGCCTTGATGAATTCTTTAGATACGCCTCACCGTAGGTTTTTACCGCGTTGTACCATTTGGCGGCATCTGCATGATCGGGCAACAGTCGATACAGATCCATGATACCTCTCAGGTTGGTAGGCTCGATATTGCCCATGTGGAACTTATGGTTCTGGTTCCATTCCAGTGAAAATGTCTCATTATCTCCTTCAAACGCATAGAAATTCCCGTATACACCATCTATATGGTTTTCCCAATCGGTAAACTGGCGCCCTATCGCACTGCGTGCGTAATCTACCGCCATGTCGAGGTACTTATCTTCGCCGGTAGCCTCGTGCAGCAGCATACAGCCCCACAGGAATGTGAGTTTATCCTTGGTCTTTAATGACGACGGAATATTCCAGTTTTCAGGCTTATTATAGACCTGACGCGCGAGTGTATTGACCTCCTCCGTGAAATCGTCATTGAAGGTATTGACACCGTTTTGGTCTGTGCGTGATCCGATATCGCTGTCGAGATTGTACGGGCGATATACGCAGTTGTCATACGCGAGGCGCGCAGACGCAAGGTACTCAGCGCAGTCCGTCTCGTCCTTCATCAATATGCAGGTACGCGCAAGTGAAGTCAGCGCATAGGCCGTGTCATGCCAGTTGTGATAGTTCGTGGTGCCGTAGTTGGTCTGCCAGCCGCCGTCATGATTGAACCGCCCGTTATAGAGCGGGTCCTCCGAATGCTCCTGACTGAACACAATATAATCCGCAAGCCATTTTACCTGGGATATGAGTTTTTGCTGCTGCTCAACCGAAAGTCCCTTGTACATATCCTTGTTTTCATACATATCCAAAAGCCCATGCAGTGAAACCACATGTGAGCTCAGTTCGCGTATCTCTGTGCCGCAATCTCTATATCCCGGTATGTATTTGCCTACATATCCGTCAATAGGTACAGCATCCTTGTCTGAGGTTTTCTTCAGTCTAAGGTCGAGCTGATGCAATGCGATATCCACAAGATCACATTGATCGTCACTGGAAAGCCTTGAATTCGTCAACACATCGCCCCGGATGTCAAAGCCCGCAGACTGCACATCATGAGTAACACAGAGACTGTATCTGCCATCTACATTGACCGCGGAGAAGTCCATCGTCCACCAATAGCTACCCCACTTCTCTCCCCAATACCTGATTGGACCCTCATATACCGTCTCGTCGCTTCTTTTGACAGCAAAGCTATCGGGCAATCCTGCAGGCTCATTATGTGCGCTACGGATAAATGCCTTTTTTGTGTCGCCGTTATGATATCCTACCTGTGATATCAACAGGCTAAACGCCTCGTTATATGTCATACGCTCCCCCCGGCTATGCCCTTCTGTACTCGATCTTGTCTACCGTGATATCGCCCTCTGTAACCTCTATAAACGCCTCGCCGTCTCTAACCCCTGCGAGTGCATAGCCGGTTGCAGTCGACAGCAGGCTCACAAAATCACCCTTTATCACAGGCGCTACCGTGAGAACCGAGCGCGTCGCGTCGTATGTTATACCGGTCAGCGCATACAGCAACGAGTACGAGGACATAGCGCGTGCGTACCAGTTACCGCATTCATATTCGTTATACGGATTGCGTACGATGCCGTCATAGCGGTCACGGCAGGTCTTAACAATCTGCAAGCCCTCGTCGACACATCCATGCATGATCAAATGCGCCGCTACATGATATTCGATACCCGTCCATACCTCGTCGCTGTAAACAAACGGTAATGACGGCTTTCCTCCACGCGGCCAGCTGCACAACAGTAGCCCGCCCTCGTCACCGACCGCATATCCCGGACGCTGAGGGTTTGAGTGGAGCTTCAGGCTCGGTTTGTAGTTGTATTTATAGATGCTCAGTATGTGGCTCTTGACCTTATCGCGGTCGAGTATCTCCCCTACACCGCATACCTGGGCCATCCACGCGCCTAAAACACCGTCAGACAGACAGCCTGTGCCATACTGGTACTTCGGCCCTTCAGCGGCCAAAAGTTCTGCAGTCTCGGGATGTTCGTTCTCAGGCTTTAGCGTAGCCTCGAGCCCGTCTCTCATTACCTCATGATAGAAATATTCACCGTTAAACAGCTCTTCCTCGAGATACTTGCGTCCTTTTGCATAAAGCGCGCCGTAACGCTTCCCAGCATTGTCCCCCATGATCTCTGCCATCAGCGTCGCGGCCTTGAGCGCGCCTAAGTAAAAGGAACCGCACATCCCATCCGGACCCCAGAACTCGATGTCATAGGTATTGTGATGCGGCTCGCGCAATATGCCCTCGCCGAGTTTATCCCAGGTATTTATACAGTAATCGAGGCTCATCTTCACCTTTGGCCAAAGCTCCTCAAGCCAAGCCTTGTCACCATGGATCAGGTAGTCCCGATATACCTTCATAATGCCGCCGAGCTGTCCGTCCGCAGCCGCATGAAAGCCATGTGCACTTGGTGCTATCGGCAACGGTGCGCGGAATTGCTGATGCCCGCGCTCGTCCTGACACTCGTTGAACTCGGTGCGGCGCAGCGAGCGTTCGAGCGTCGGCAGCAAATGCGGGATGGACTGTGCATAGTTCCAGACATGTGTGCAGGTACCCTCGCAGCAACCCGCGCAATCATGACAGCCCTCCCAGCCCCACATACGGCCGCCCTTTTCGCGCAATATCGTCGAGGATTTGATGATTGCCAGGTTCGCATCCACCGCATCGACCACAGCGTCCGGAAGCGTTATCTTGCCTATGGCATCACTGAAGCGCATCGTTCGCTCCCTGAGCATAGCGCTGTTCGTCGCAAAG
>CAYURR010000176.1:0-6106 GCA_964446745.1 uncultured Defluviitaleaceae bacterium
GAGCATGCGGTTCATACCCGCAGTGTCGGGGGTTCAAATCCCTCTTCCGCTACTAGTTATGAGCTGTTTAGTAAATATCTCGATCTGATATTTGGTCGAGTGCCATAGAGGCCTTTGAAATGATCACATTGATTGTGACATTTTAAAGGCCTCTTTTGTTTTCTTATTGCTTGGTCTTTATAATGCTACGTAATGCATCAGAGCGGAACTGATCAAGATCATTACAATTACGACAATTCAAATTTTATGTTTTGAACCTATCTCCTATCATTTTTATCTCATCCATACCATATATAAAATATCTAATTGATATGCCATTCTATCGATTTTCAGCTGTCACATTCATACATTTTTTGTAAACGTGCACTTGTTATTTTATATGGAATGTTTTATAATCCTTTTACGCATATGTATTTTTAATACTAATAGGGAGGGTAACCGCATTGAAAAACCTAAAGATTCAATCAAAGCTTTTCGTAGGTTTCGGCATAGTGCTTATGCTGATTATCGTGCTAGGAATAGCGGCATTTCTAAGTAATAGATCGTTGAACAAAACAATTTCTGATTTTACAACGATAGAGATGCCCAGTACAAAGAACATCCTAATGATGCGTAGGCACATCCTATCCATTCAACGTTATGTGCTTGGCGCTATGTTGCAGACCGATCCTAAGCTTGTTCAAGAGGCGGTCAAAGGCTCGGACACAGATGCGCAAAACTTGCTTGACGTATTTGCAGAATATAAAAAGATTGCTGAGATTGATAAAACGTTAATCAACAACCTGGAAGCAAAGTTGAATGAAGCAGCACCCTACAGACGGCAGATCATTGATCTCGCATCCACAAACACCAAGGAAACAAATGCTCAAGCACTGGTTCTTTACAATACAGAATACTTCCCACGCCTAAACGATTCTATAACCTTATTGCTTCAGATGGCCGATGCTCAAGATGCAATAGCATTAGAGAAAGAAAAGAAAGCTAGCTCGACATCCACAGGTGCGATAATTATCATTTTCGCAGTTTTAGCTGCTTCAATGCTTATCTCTATCATCATTACCCTCATCATTACACGCGCTATTACACGCCCGGTCAACGAGGCAGAAAATGCTGCTCGTGAGATAGCAGCCGGTAACTTCAATGTAAACTTGAGAGTCACTACAAAGGATGAAATAGGTCAGCTCACCGAATCTTTTATCAAGGTACGTGATACAGTCGTCAAACTCGTCGACAAGATCAACTACACCTCAAATGAGCTTAATAACGGCGATTTGGATGCACGTATAGACGAAGCCATGTTTGACGGCGAATATAAAGCCACAGCGAGCGCTGTAAACGGTATCATCGGCTCATATGCAGCCGAGCTTAGAATGCTGTTGGCTGCGTATGGCGAATTCGGCAACGGTAATTTCAATTCCGAGCTCAAGCAGCTGCCCGGTAAGAAGGCCATAGCAAACAAGAGCTTTGACAGTCTGAAGAATAATCTAAAGTCTGTCAGCAGTGATGTAACGACATTGATAAACGGAGCTATGGACGGCAAGCTCAGCACGCGTGTCGACGCAACAAAGTACAGCGGAGATTGGAAGAAGCTTACAGATGGATTAAACGAACTGCTACAGGCCATCAGCCAGCCTATAGACGAGGCTAACGACGTACTCAAGGAGCTCTCGGCAGGTAACTTTACTGTATCCGTAAACAAGAACTACAAGGGCAGCTTTGGAACAATGATGAAGTCCTTTGACTCGATGGTCACGTCCACAGGTTCGTATATCAACGAGATCACCGATATCCTCGACACGATATCACAGTCCGATCTGCGAAAAAATATCACGCGCGAATATGTCGGCCAGTTCAATATGATCAAGGAATCCATCAACAAGATAAATAAAACCCTACGTGAGACGATATCCGAGATACGTACATCAGCCGATAATGTATTGGCTGGGGCTAAGCAAATCTCCGAGACATCTATGGACCTTGCGAACGGCGCATCAAACCAAGCCAGCGCTATTCAAGAGCTGAACGCATCTATTGCCGTTATCAATAATCAAACCCATGAGAACTCAGATAAGACAAAGACCGCAGACGAGTTGTCTCAGAAGTCTATATCGAGCGCACAAAAGGGCAACAAAGAAATGACAAAGATGCTGCAGTCTATGGACGATATCAAGCAAGCCTCTAACAACATATCAAAAATCATAAAGGTAATAGACGAAATAGCGTTCCAGACGAATCTGCTTGCGTTAAATGCATCGGTTGAGGCCGCACGCGCAGGAGAACAGGGCAAAGGCTTTGCAGTTGTGGCCGAAGAGGTCCGCTCACTGGCGGGCAGGAGCTTGAAGGCCGCGTCAGACACCTCCTCGATGATCGAGGATACCATCGCTAAGATCAACAGCGGTACTGAGCTGGCTTCATTGACATCAGATGCGTTAAAGACTATCATAGGCGATATCGACTCGATCTCAAACATCATCAACGAGATATACAAATCTACAAACGAGCAAGCCGACGGCATCGCACAGATCAATATCGGTATCAACCAGATCTCCGACGTTGTGCAGACGAACTCCTCTACCTCCGAGGAATCCGCCGCCGCTGCCGAGGAACTCAACAGCCAGTCTGAGGTATTGGCTCAGATGGTTGCAAACTTCAAGATCTGACACAACTGCGATACCTACCTCATAAAATAAGCGTGAGAGGACTTGGACAACATCCAAGCCTTTCACGCTTTTTAATTGGGAGGTAACTATGAATATAATAACAAATCTGCTGACACCGGGTTCCGAGCACGGGCGTTCTGGCACAAAGCTCGTACCAAAGGGCATACTCGTGCATTATGTAGGCAATCCCGGGAGCTCTGCAGCCGGCAACAGGAATTGGTTCGAAGGCGGCGCTGGAGGCGCACATACCTCCGCTCACTATGTCATAGGCCTAAACGGTGAAATCATGAAGCTCGTACCTGAAAACGAATGCGCAGCACACGCGGGCATCGCTTACGACAAGAAATACACCGAGACAGCCAAAACAAATAACAGCACCTATATCGGTATAGAGGTATGTCATCCGGATGCCACCGGAAAATATAACAGTGCCTCATATAAAAGCCTGATAGAGCTATGCGCCGATATATGCAAACGCTACGGCTTTGACCCTTTGAAGGATGTAAAACGTCACTACGACGTAACGGGCAAAATGTGCCCACTGTATTACGTTAACAATCCGAAGGACTGGGATACGCTTAGGAATGATATAGATAAGGAGTTGTGGAGCATGAATAAAACACCGCAGAAAGTAAAAATAAACGGTGTCGTCGTTGAAATGGATGCATACAACGACAACGAAACCGTTTATATGAGTATTCGAAAGATATGTGAAGCATTGGGTAAAAAAGTCGACTATGAAAGCTCGACTAAAACCATCGTAATCAATTAATGCATCAATTTGCGCCAATCCAGATCCCCTCTGTCCAGCGCGAGTAATAATACCTCGGCTGACGCGAGATTGGTTGCTATGGGTATATTGTGTACGTCACAGAGACGCATGATGGAGAACATGTCCGGATTATCGTAGTGTTTTGTCGTAGGGTCCTTAAAGAATATCACGAGATCGATCTCGTTTTGGGCTATCTGCGTGCTGATCTGCTGCTCTCCGCCGAGATGCCCGGCCAAATATTTATGCACAGTCAGATTTACAGAGATTTCGATCAGCATGCCTGTCGTACCCGTCGCATAGAGGTCGTGTTTACTCAGTATGTGTCTATAGGCAATGCATAGGTTTTCCATCAATTTCTTTTTACTGTCATGGGCTATTAAGGCAATGTTCAAATAACCATTCCTTTCCGGAATCAAACTAAATACTTTCTAATCTTCAAAAAACGAACGTTGCTTGGACAGACCGACGTTAATGACGAGACCCATTGCTACCATATGGACCCACATCGCCGATCCACCCGAGGACATGAACGGAAACGGCATGCCCGTATTGGGTAAAAGATTTGTAACGACGCTAACATTTACAAACGTCTCAAACGCTATCATAGCCGCGACGCCGATAGCGATCATACGGCCCAGCATATCAGGCGCGGTAGCCGCGACACGTATACATTTGGCGATGATGATAAACATGACAGCCAAGACTGCTACGCATCCCTGAAAGCCAAATTGCTCGGCCAAAACAGCAAAGATAAAATCGTTGCTGCCCTGCGGTATCCATGTGCCGTTACCGATACCCTTGCCACCCAAAAGACCCGAGCTGACCGCGCTCAATGAGCGGTTTATCTGATAATACAGATCGCTGCCGACTTCGGGATTAAAGAACATCAGTATACGGTCTTCCCATTGATAACGTCCCAATATCTTGGTCGCGATAATCGGATTCTCAGGGTTCTGGATATCGTGCCACAATAGAAGCGCGACAGGCAGGACTATCAATGTAAAGGCAATGATATACCTAAAGCTCAGCCCCGACGCAAACAACAAACTGATACCTATAGCCATGATGACTAAGCTCGCTGACAGTGACGGCTGGATCTTTATTAAAAAGGCGGGCAGCGCAACAAAGGCTATAATCAATAGGACGATGCGGATGTCGTTAATGTTTTCTTTGGTTTTATCAATGAATTTTGCAAGGAATAGAATAAGAAATATCTTTGCAAATTCGGAAGGCTGTATGGAAAACAGGTTACCTATTCGGAACCAACGCGCAGTATTCGTAGCGTCGGGGCCTACAAACAACACCCCAACGAGCATGCCTATCGCGACGACATATATCAGGATATAAAACCTTGCGATAAAGTGATAGTCAATAACAACCGCGAGCGCGAATAGCACAAGCCCCGAGATAAAAAACAAGCGCTGGCTGACATATGCGTTAGCGAGTCCACCGCCGGTTTCGGCCAAGGTGATTTCCGAGGATGATTTCACGGTACCGATAATAAATATGCCGAAGATCGAAATGGCACACACGCATAGAAACAACAATATGTCAAACGAACGGATTTGCCTGCGAATACTCATAACCGTATCAAGCTCTTACCTTTCTGAGGCTCTTGATCGGGATATTCGCGAGCAGCACGGGTACATTTTCACCATCCGAACCGTCGGCGGTCTGCGTGATCTGAATATCCAGCTCTTCCTCGTCTATCTCCATGTAATTTGAAATCACTTTTATGATATCCATCTTAAGCATTTCCAATACTTGGGTCGAGCAATTTACCCTATCATGTATCAAAACCAGCTTCAGACGTTCCTTTGCCACTTCTTTTGATGAGTTCTTTTTTGTAAAAAAGCCAAACAGATCCATTGTCACCCTCCAAACTCTTATGGACTCTACTTTTTAAACAGCTTCTTCAACCATGCGAGGAAACCCTCGTCGACCTTGATATCCATAAGCGGCACCGTCTCGCCTAAGATGCGGCGTGTAATATTACGAAACGCTTGCCCGGCCCTCGAGTTTTCATCCGTTACGCAGGGCTCACCCTTATTTGTGGACACGACGATCGACTCGTCATCGGGCACTATACCCAAAATATCTATCGCTAATATCTCCGTAACATCCTCGAGTGCCATCATATCACCACGCTTGACCATTTCCGGACGTATCCGGTTTAGGATCAGCAGCGGATTCTTGACTTCGGCGGCCTCGAGCAGTCCGATGATACGGTCCGCATCCCTGACCGCCGATACCTCCGGCGTCGTCACGACGATGGCCTTGTCTGCTCCGGCTACCGCGTTCTTGAAGCCCTGCTCTATACCGGCCGGACAGTCGATGATGATATATTCGAATTCCTCTCTCAAATCCTCGCAGAGCTTCTTCATCTGCTCGGGGCTGACGGCATCCTTTTCCTTAGTCTGTGCCGCCGGCAGTAAAAACATGTTAGGGAAGCGCTTATCCTTTATCAACGCTTGCTTCAAGCGGCAGTTCCCCTCAATAACGTCGATAAGGTCATAAACGATGCGGTTCTCAAGTCCCATGACCACGTCCAAATTTCGCAGCCCTATATCGGCGTCCACCAATACTACCTTTTTGCCTGCCATAGCAAGCCCTGTGCCAATATTCGCCGAGTTCGTCGTCTTGCCTACCCCGCCCTTACCGGATGTTATTACAT
>CAYURR010000177.1:0-6060 GCA_964446745.1 uncultured Defluviitaleaceae bacterium
AAGCTGAGCTTTAAAGAGCGCTTGTTTTGTATGCTTGCATATATGCCCAAGGCCACCGTTCAGGCGGCCATCGGTTCTATACCTCTATCCATGGGGCTTGCTTGCGGAAACATCGTGCTGACGATGGCGGTCGTTTCGATATTATTAACCGCGCCGTTGGGCGCGTTGCTTATAGAGCAATCATATAAAAGGCTGTTGCAAAAATAAATAATACCACGGATAACCCCATATGAAATGGCTTATCCGTGGTAAATTTTTATTTAGCAACAGCCGGTTTTATATATGCCTCCGAAACAGTTGCGATCGGACATATCGTGCACCATGTCCTCGGCTTGAAAACCAAAGCCAACACAAAGCCGATGGTCGTAGTAGTCAACATCATCGAATAGAACCGGTAAGACAAATGAAGCAGCCAGTCCGGGGATGATATTGTAAATAGCTGCGGTAGTCCGCTTAACGGGATCAAGAGCAAAAAACGCAATGAGGCCATGGGTGGCCTGCCTTTTGCTACAGCGATCGTCGTAATAATGATGATGACTAGACTAATACAGAAATAACCGAGCATTATACACTTCATCGGCCCCTTGATAAAAAACCGCGGTGTCTTTTGCGACCACTTACCGGTCGCCCTGCCGCAGGTCGAGTACAAACACGCCCTCGGGCAATAACCTTGACACCATGTTTTTTTCCTATTCTTAAACAACAAGAATAGTGGTATGCCCATACAGACAAGCCCCAGTAACGCGAAATGGATATTGATCATACCAAGCGCAAAATAGGTAAGCGTTATCAGGAACAGATATTTGTTATATTTCATTGAGCTCCCCCCTTTATAAGCCCAGTATAGCCTTTGTAATGTAATGTTTCAGTGACTTTGTTACAGAGCATTGAACACAGAAATAGAAAACTTTAAACACAATATTGACAAAATTATCGGCTATCCTTTAAGCAGATAACAACCAGACAGTTATCAAAATATAAAGGAGGTCATTCGCATGACAAGTTTAAAGAAAGCCATAGCTATAGGAACAGTTGCCGGCTCGTACCTAACCACCGGCACAAGACCCGGCACAGGCAGAGGCGCAGGTGGTTCCGGACAGTTACTCGGTATCGGTGGAAAGGGATTGCAAGACGGTTCATGCTACACGACCCAGTCGCAAACAAATTAAATAACCTACACAAAATGGGGCGATCAGTTGATAAACTGATCGCCCCATTTTTTTATGAAACAGCAATTCGTCAACAGGATCTGTGCCGCAGCTGGGCAATGTCATGAACAGTGCAAAAAGGCAATCCCAACAATACATTTGTGTAATGTACCCTCCAAACCGCTATGATATTATTACCTCACTGAAATATTCTTGTAATTATTCACAAGAAAGGGAGATGAATGTGAGAAAGGCATTAGCAATTATTACGACATTGTTTCTTGTTGTGGGGTTGACCGGGTGCGGTGCAAACAAAACGCAGACGCAGCAACCGGCCTCAAACACGGCTACAGAAACCGAAACAAAAACCGATACAAAAACCGAAACTGCAGCAGAAACAAAAACGGAGGCAGAAAACACCGATGCAACCGAAGTGGCAGTATCCAGTCAACCGACGTTCAGAAGCCCATGGGCAGAGCAAAACAATATCCCTGATGCCATGTACAAGTACCCGATGGAGGGTAACCCGTCTGTAACATGGTTCTTCCCGATGGATGCGTTTATTTCTATCGGCTGCAAAGACTTCAATACCCATGAGGTGTTCCAAGAGGTCCAAAAACGCACAGGTATTAATATCAAGTTTCAATCCCCGCCTGTCGGTGAGTTTGACCAGACATTTAACCTGATGGTAGCGGCAAACGAATACACAGACATCATCACATGGTCAAATGTGTATAAGGGTGGTGTCACAGCCGGTATCGAGGACGGCGTTTACTACGACCACAAGGATATCATCGATCAATACAGCCCCAATTACAAGTACTATCGTGAATCTGACGAGCTTCGCAGAAAGACAACGATGAACGATCAGGGTCAGGTATTGGGATACTACAACCTTTCGCCTTATTCCGAGTGGATGTGGTTGGGTCTGTTGATTAAAAAGGACGCATTGGATAAGACAGGTCTACCGGTACCCGAAACCATAGAAGATTGGGATGTATTCTTTGAGGCACTCAAGAATGCGGGTTACAAAGGCGCATACACAACAGGAAACAAATCTATGCTCGAATGGATGGGTTCTTTCAACGCTGGATACGGTGCATTTGAATGGCTCTTTGTAGATGAAAACGGCAAGGCCGCATTCGGACCCATACAACCGGGTGTTAAGGATTGGTTAGCAAAGTATCGCGAGTGGTTTGAAAAGGGTTATATAGACAAGGAATTTGCTTCACGTGACTGGAGCAACATGATGGCATATGCGCAGACGGATGATTGCGCAGTCATCACGGACTCGCCTGATACCATGTGGGGTATCTGGAAAACAGACATAAGCAAGGATTTTGTAGGTGCAAACAATGCGGTATTGAACAAAGGCGACAAACCTAAGACCGTATACCTGCACCCCAAGAACGGCGGATGGGAAACATCTATAACAACACAGGCTAAGAATGTTGAAGCTGCGGCAAGGCTCCTTGACTACGGCTATACATTTGATGGTTATGAGCTGTATAACTTTGGTTTGCAGGGCAAAACCCATGAAGTAGACGATCAGGGTAAGCCTTTCTATCAGAAGGACAGCGCGATGTGGAACGAAAATGATGATGTACCGCTATCCAACCGCGTATGGAAGTACAAAATCCACCAAGGACCGTTTATCCGTGAAGAGCACAACTCCAATCCAATGATTGTTATGGAAGGCTCATATTCGGGTGCAATCCGCAAGCAATGGACCGATGCAACCGACGCAAAGTACAACTTCCCTCCGGTTACACTGTTACCTACGCAAACCACCAGAGAGGCCGAATTGGGTTCGGTATACTCGGCAAGGCGTAATGAGGTCTTTACCAAGATTGTATATGGCGAGCTTCCCCTGTCTGCATTCGACGACTATGTAACAGAGGTCAAGAATAACGGCTTTGACGAATGGCTCGGTATGTGGCAAGCCGCATTGGATCGTTTCAACGCAAGATAATAAATTGCAACTGACGGACTTAGCAGAGAAGTCTGCCTAAGTCCGTATTCTTTCTTCGGGGGTGATATATTGTCAGGCTTAGGAGCAACGATTAAGAAAGATTTCATGAAGAATTGGGTTATATACCTTTTGGCTTTGCCTGTCATCGTCTGGTATGTGGTATTTTGCTACGGCCCTATGTGGGGTATATCCATATCGTTTGTAGATTTCAAGCCGGCCAAGGGCGTATTCGGCAGCAAATTTGTAGGGCTGTACTACTACAAATCCTTTATAAGTGACCCACTGGCGTTACGCGCGGTCGTCAATACATTCATGCTCAACCTCTGGGGATTGATATTCGGTTTCCCCGCACCAATACTGCTGGCCATCATGCTCAACGAAATACGCTTTCCCAAATACAAGCGCGTACTACAAACAGTCTCCTATATGCCGCATTTCATTTCAATCGTTGTTGTATGCGGTATGATAAACGTCTTCTCATCCTCGGACGGACTATTTAATGCTGTGATAACAATGTTTGGCGGAGAGGCTAAGCCGCTGCTACAGGATGCAAACCTGTTTCGCCCGATATACACGCTCTCCGGTATATGGCAAGGCGTGGGCTTTGGCAGTATCATCTACCTTGCGGCCATAGCCGGTGTCAGCCTTGAACTCTATGAAAGCGCAGTCATTGATGGTGCGAGCCGCATCCGCCAGATATGGCATATTACTTTGCCTGCCATCCGACCTACCATTGCCATTATGTTTATATTGGCCATCGGCGGTATGTTGGGTTCTAACTACGAGAAGATTATATTACTCTACAACCCCTTGACCATGGAAAAGGCCGACGTCATCGGTTCCTTTGTATACAGGCGCGGCTTGCGGGAAAATAACCCCAGCTACGCAACCGCTGTTGGCACACTCAACTCTATCTTCAATTTCCTGTTTCTGTGGATTGCCAATACGATCTCAAGCAGGATGAGCGATACCAGTTTATGGTAAGGAGGTTACAGGATGTTTAAGAGAAAAACCCTCGGAGACTCGATCTTTGACATAGCAAACTTTACATTGTTGACATTACTTATAATAGTAATAATCTATCCGATAATCTACATTGTCTTTGCATCATTTAGTGATCCGTTCCTGCTCAAGCAAAACCGCAGCTTCCTATTTGCTCCATTGGGTTTTACATTGGGCGGATACAAACTTGTATTGGATGACCCCGGTATCGTCACGGGCTACCTGAACTCAATTTTCTATGTAGTAACCGGTGTCGCACTCAACATGGTGCTGACATGTATCGGCGCGTTTGTACTGAGCCGTCGGGAGCTCTTTTGGAAAAAGCCTTTAATGCTGCTAATTACATTTACCATGTTTTTTGGCGGCGGATTGATACCGTTTTATCTGCTGGTTCGTGACCTTGGTATGAACAATAGCTGGTTGGCATTGATCATCCCATACGGTATCAACACTTGGAATATGATCATTCTGCGTACAGGCTTTTCGGCAATACCATTGGAGCTGGAGGAAGCTGCGCATATAGATGGTGCGGGGCATCTACGTATCTTTGTGCAAATCATCCTGCCCCTGTCCAAGGCAACGTTAGCCGTTATCCTGCTCTACTATGTGGTCGGAGCGTGGAATTCATGGTTCCCGGCTATGATATTTTTAAAGGATCGCATAAAATACCCACTCCAACTGGTTATCCGTGAAATACTCGTCATGAACGATATGAGCAATATGCAACAAAATGCCAACGTCTCGAGTCTGTTTACAGCGTCCACATCCTTCAGGGAACTGGTTAAGTATTCAACAATCGTTATATCAAGCTTTCCGATCATGATGTTCTACCCGTTTGTGCAAAAGTACTTTGTATCCGGTGTCATGCTCGGTTCATTAAAAGGATGAAAGTGCATTTATTTGTGCTTGTGTTTGTAGTATCCATGCTCACAAGCTGTGCAGCATTTCAACAGAAAGGGGGTAGTATCGATATGCTCGATACCTCTGCCATCACTTACACAAACCCCATGGATATAAAGTATATTGGTGATCCATATGTGTTTCGCCACGAGGGGATGTATTACTGCATACCCACCTCAGCCGCCAATGGTTACAAGCTTTGGAAAAGCCCTGACCTAATAAATTGGGAACTGGACGGCATGAGTTATAAACGCAAAGGGGACTCCTGGTCGATTTCAGACTATTGGGCACCCGAGGTTATATATCACAATGAACAATTCCATATGTTCTATACCGCGCGTTCGATGTCCCAAAAACGCTTGCTAATAGGCCACGCTGTATCAGACCAGCCCGGCGGACCATATATTGACGTTGTAAATGAGCCGTTTTTTGATCCGGGTTATGCGGTGATCGACGCCAGTGTTTTCATTGACGATGACGGCGCAGCCTATATGTACTACGCACGAGATTGCAGTGAAAACATAGTAAACGGCTCCCACGTCAGCCAGGTATATGTCGTAGGCTTAAACGATGATCTGTCAGCAGCAGTTGGCGAGCCCACTCTATTGCTGACACCGGATCAGCCATGGGAAAAGATCAACGGCAACGCATGGCAATGGAACGAAGGCCCCATAATATTGAAACGATTTGGTAAATATTACCTATTCTATTCGGCCAACTGCTTTGACAAAGCCGCGTACGGCGTAGGTTATGCGGTGTCCGACAGCCCAACAGGGCCCTTTGAAAAGCATAGTACACCTATACTGTGGTACACACAGGATAAAAAGGATGCCGACGGCTTCCCATATATTTCCGGGCCCGGTCATAATTCTTTCGCGTACTCACCGGATGACAGAGAGCTGTTTATTGTCTACCATACACATATGAATACACAAAAACCCAGCGGCGACAGGCAGACTGCCATAGACCGCATTCTATTCAACGAAGACGGTACCGTACGTGTGATCGGCCCCGGTATAGCGCCAACACTTACACCGT
>CAYURR010000178.1:0-5967 GCA_964446745.1 uncultured Defluviitaleaceae bacterium
CCGAAATTACCCCTGATGATTCCACCTATAGAGAACAGGAACAGGATGATGACCGTGGGCTTTAAGCATGGGAGGATGATGTAGCGGATACGTTGAAAACCGTTTACACCGTCTACGTTTGCGGCCTCTATCATGGATGTGTCGATACCCACGATGGTCGCAAAATAAACCACGGTTCCGTAACCGGTGCTCTGCCAGAGTTGTATAAGGACTATAAGAAACGGCCAAGCATTGGGTTGGGAATAGAGCTTTGGCATGTCATAACCGAGCGAACGCACAGTGGCGGAGATAAAGCCGTAATCATAGTTAATAAGGTTGTAGACCAAGAGACTGACCAGAACGGCCGAGATGAAATAAGGCAGGAACATTGCACTTTGTGTGATCTTCTTAAAATATTTACTTGCGACCTCGCTCAAGAGTATCGCAAATGTGATCTGTAAAAAATTGCCGCAGATAATGAATGCGAGATTATACAGAACGGTGTTTCGTAGCAGCAGCCATAGCTGGCCGGACTGAAACAGGAACTTGAAATTGTCAAAGCCTATAAAGGGACTGTTGAAAATACCCTTCCCATAATTGAAACGGGTAAACGCCACATACGCGCCGGGCATGGGCATATACGAAAAAACAAAGAAAAACAGGATAGCCGGCAAACACATCAGTAACAATGTCTTGCTTTTGGCCACATTTTTGCAAAACACCTCAAACTTTTTAGCCATAATTATCGCCTCCCACATTTTTGAAATCGATTTCTTAAACTTTGGAATGAATCTATCACTGCAAAATGTATTTGTCAAGAAAATAATTATGCATTTTTAACAAGAGAATGATGACTCTTTGCATTTTGTAATGACCATTCAAAATAACATTTCCATTTGAGCAAAATGCAACTATAATGAATCCGAAACAACGTTATATGATAGATTCGATTCATCATTCGAAAGCGGAGGACCTATGAAGATAACAAAACAACAGCAAAACATCCCCCTCAACAAGGTGCGTGTGGATGATGCGTTCTGGTCACCGATACAGGGGCTCGTACGTGACGTGGTGATACCGTACCAATACGACATTATGGACGACAGGCTACCCGGCGTAGAAAAGAGTCATGCAATAGAGAATTTCCGGATAGCGGCGGGGCTTTCCGACGGTGAGTTCTACGGAATGGTATTTCAGGATAGCGATGTCGCGAAATGGCTTGAGGGTGTGGCTTATTCACTCATGACGCGACCCGATCCGGAGCTCGAGGCGCAGGCAGACGCGCTTATCGAGATCATCAAGGCCGCCCAACAGCCCGACGGTTACCTAAACACCTTCTTTACGCTCAAGGAGCCCGAGCACCGCTGGCAAAACCTACACGAATGCCACGAGCTCTATAGCGCGGGGCATATGATGGAGGCCGCTGTCGCGTATTACGAGGCTACGGGCAAGAGAACGCTCTTGGATGTAATGTCGTCTATGGCCGATCACATCTGCGACCGTTTCGGACCGGACAAAACGGAGGGCTACCCGGGGCATCAAGAGGTTGAGATCGGATTATTAAAGATGTACCGATGCACGGGTAACGAACGCTATAGGGATACCGCCGCGTATTTCTTGGACGAACGTGGAAAGTCGCCCAATTTCTTTGAGCGCGAAACTGCTGCACGTGGCTGGCAGCACTGGGGTGTACATAAAATCGAAGCGATCTACAACCAAGCGCATATACCCGTACGAGAGCAATCAGACGCAGTCGGGCACAGCGTACGTGCGGTTTATATGTATACGGCTATGGCCGATATGGCCGCCGAAACCGGTGATGAGGATCTATACAAGGCCTGTTTACGTCTCTGGGACAGCATCACTCAAAAGCGCATGTACATAACGGGTGGTATCGGCTCCACCGTTCATGGAGAGGCGTTTACGATCGATTACGATCTGCCAAACGATACGGTCTATGCCGAAACCTGTGCGTCCATCGGCTTGATCTTCTTCGCACGGCGTATGCTCGAGATACAACCGTCTGGCATATACGCCGACACCATCGAACGTTCGCTTTACAACACCGTATTGAGTGGTATGCAACAGGACGGCACACGATTCTTCTATGTAAACCCGCTCGAGGTAGTGCCCGGTGTTTCCGGTACGCTGCAGGACTACAGACATGTGCTTCCGGTGCGTCCCGAATGGTATGCTTGCGCGTGCTGCCCACCTAATGTGACGCGGCTGCTGACCTCTCTGGGTCAATACGCCTGGGGCGAGGGTTTAGATACTGTCTACTCACATCTGTATTTAGGCGGCGAGGTCAGCCTTTCCATAGCGGGTGGTGTGGACATACGCTGTGCTTCAAATTATCCGTGGCAGGGTAAGGTCTCTTATACGATTACCCGTATAGCCGATCAGGCTGCGGATGGGGTTGAATTTACCCTCGCCGTGCATGTGCCGGGCTGGTGCAAGGACATATCCTTTACTGTTAATAATGAGCGCGTTGCACCCGAGATCAAGGACGGATATGCATATATCAAACGCTACTGGAAGACAGGCGACACCCTCTTGCTCGATATGGACATACCCGTAAGGCGTATCTATTCGAACACGGCTGTACGAGAAAATGCGGGTTGTGTGGCTCTGATGCGTGGGCCTATCGTCTACTGCGCCGAGGAATGCGACAACGGCAATCAACTCTCGGCATTAAGAATCCCCACCGACGCGGAGATAACAGGTGATAGGATACTCATGATAAGCGGCAAGCGTGTATCTACCGGCACGGATCTGTATACGGAGACCCGCCCGAGGGCTGAGGACGTTGAGATCACTGCGGTACCGTTTTATAGCTGGGGAAACAGGGGCGAGGGCGAAATGAGGGTCTGGTTCTTAGAGGGATAAGATCGAAGGATAAGCTTGATAAATTATATATGGGGGTTAAATGAAATGAATAATAGGTTTCTGGGCATAGAGCTCGGCTCTACCCGTATAAAAGCTGTGCTGATAGACGGTGCTCACAATCCGATAGCCTCGGGTTCGCACGAATGGGAAAACCGCTTGGAAAACGGCGTATTTACCTATCGCTTAGACGATGTATGGAACGGTTTGCAGGATTGCTTTAAGAAGCTCTCGAAGGATGTGCAAGACAAATGCGGCGCTCCGCTCACGGAGATAGACGGCATCGGTATCTCCGCTATGATGCACGGTTATCTTGCGTTTGACGGCGCGGATAACCTGCTCGTCCCGTTTCGCACATGGCGTAACACGATTACCGAGCAGGCAGCCGAGCAGCTCACTGAGCTGTTCGGCTTTAACATACCGCAGCGCTGGAGCATCGCGCAACTGTATCAAGCGATATTAAACAACGAGGAGCATGTAAAGGATGTCGCGTTTATAACCACCTTGGCCGGATATGTCCACTGGAAGCTCACGGGCGAGAAGGTTCTCGGTGTGGGTGACGCGTCCGGTATGTTCCCTATCGACAGCGTGACCAAGGACTTTAATACGACGATGAAAGAAAAGTTTGGCAAGCTGGTTGCGGATAAGGGTTTCGGCTGTGATATCGAGCATATCATGCCCCATGTACTGTCTGCGGGACAGGACGCGGGTAAATTGACCGAAGAGGGTGCGCGCTTGCTTGACCCCACCGGACAGCTAAAGGCGGGAATACCGATGTGTGCGCCGGAGGGTGATGCGGGTACCGGTATGGTTGCGACAAATAGCGTTGCACCACGTACGGGTAATATATCGGCCGGTACATCGGTGTTCGCTATGATCGTTTTGGAAAAGGAGCTCTCACGCTATTACACGGAGGTCGACATGGTGACAACGCCATCGGGTGCGCCGGTGGCTATGGTTCACTGTAACACCTGCACAACGGACCTCGATGCGTGGATAAAGATTATGCAGGAGCTGACCGAGGCTTTGGGCCAAAAGGTCGGTATGGATACGCTCTATGATGTTTTGTACGCCAAAGCGCTCGAAGGTGATGCCGATTGCGGCGGCCTAATCTCATACAACTACTATTCCGGCGAGCCCGTTTCACAGGTCGAAACAGGCCGACCATTGTTCGTCCGCACCCCATCAAGCAGCTTCACATTGGCGAACTTTATGCGCACCCAGGTCTATTCGACGATGGCAACCCTTAAAATGGGTATGGATATGTTGTTTGAAAACGAACATGTGCTGCTCGACAGGTTGCTTGGGCATGGCGGTTTGTTTAAGTCAAAGGGCGTGGGACAGCAGATTATGGCCGGTGCGTTAAACGTGCCCGTAGCGGTAATGGAAACCGCCGGTGAAGGCGGCGCATGGGGTATATCATTGCTGGCCGCATACATGGTCAGCAAATCCGACGACGAAACCTTAGAGGCTTATCTCGATAAAAAGGTATTCGCGGGCAGCGAGGGTATAAAGGCCGAGCCAAAGCCCGAGGATATAGAGGGCTTCGCGGCATTTATGAAACGTTATGAAGACGGGCTCGAGATCGAACGCGCAGCCGGTAAGCATATGAACTAAAACCTTTGCCACGGATTTTCACCTTCGCAATCGCTCCTTATTAAGGATTTCCACGTAACCCCGGCGTAACTCGACGATACCCTCTTTTTCAAAATATTTCAGCATTCGAGATACAACCTCACGCGCCGTACCCATGTATTTCGCTATTTGTTCATGGGTCAGCGCAAGGCTATCGGAGCCGGTCTTTGCTGTTTCATCGAGCAGAAATACCGCAAGACGGCGGTCAAAGCTCATGAATAAGATCTGCTCCATAGCCCACATCACATCTGAGAAACGATCGACCGCAACACGCAGCGCAAAGTTTTCGACATAGGGGTTATTGTTTTGTATCTGTGAGAAGATACCGGAGTTAATAAGCAAAACCTCTGTGTCCCGTTCGGCATCGATATGCACATCAAAGGTTATATTGTTTAGAAGACAGGATGCGGACAGGATGCATACATCACCTTGATTTATCCGATACAATGTGATCTCCTTGCCGTCCTCTGACAGGATATATGTACGCAACTCGCCGCTCTTGACAATGAGCACCCCGACGCATTTATTGTCTGCGCTGTGTACATTATCCCCCTGCCTGTATAAAACGGACTTGGTGTTTGCAATCAGCGAATCCGCTTCCTTGTTTGATATCTTATCCCAAAAGGGCAGCAGCCCTTTCATTAAATTCAAGTCACCTTTATCTTTCACGCTATCCACCTCTATATAAATATATCATAAACAGTGAATGATTTATGAGCTATTAGGATGCGTTCCGAAGAAAAAGGTGATAAACTTTCACTTCGTACGGTATTTGGATACGAAGGGGATAAGTATATGCTGTTTAGCCTTGCTCTGATATTTCTTTGCGGTCTTTTGCTGGGCAGTGTGTTTGAACGCTTGAAACTGCCGAGCCTACTGGGTATGCTCATCACGGGCATCATATTGGGGCCGTATGCGATGAATCTTTTGAGCTCGGGCATTTTGAGCATTTCCGGGGATCTGCGGCAGATAGCCCTTGTGATCATATTAACAAGGGCCGGGCTTGCACTCGATATCAAGGACTTGATAAAGGTAGGACGCCCGGCCTTTCTCATGTGTTTTGTTCCGGCATGTTTTGAGATCGTCGGCATGCTGATCCTCGCGCCAAGGCTACTTGGGATTTCGTTACTTGAGGCCGCTGTTTTGGGCTCTGTCATCGCTGCCGTATCCCCGGCTGTCATTGTCCCCAAGATGCTAAAGCTCATTGAAAGCGGATATGGAACTAAAAAAGCTATACCTCAACTCATTATGGCAGGGGCTTCGGCAGACGATGTATTTGTGATCGTATTGTTCGGTGCATTTACAACACTTGCGGGCGGTGGTGAAATATCAGCCGCACAGTTTGTCAGCATACCTACATCCATTATATTTGGGCTTGCCGTCGGCATAATGCTTGGGCTTGTGCTCTCTGGCTTTTTCAAAAGGATACACATTCGGGACAGCAGAAAGGTCATCATCATCTTAAGTATT
>CAYURR010000179.1:0-5952 GCA_964446745.1 uncultured Defluviitaleaceae bacterium
GTATAAACTGAGGTTGGCGTTCTCCCATGCTTTTGAAAAATTATCAAAGCGCCAAATTTTTGGCAGGCCTAACGGGTTTCGCAGAAACTCAGCATTTGATTTGAGCGCCGTGATGATGACGAAGTACAGGGGTATTAGGAAGATCAGTATGACCAAAACGGCCAATACATTTATGAGTATCTTACCGCCCAATGATTTCATTAGATATCCCTCTCATTCTTTTTCATCACATATTGCGAGAACAGTGTCACAGTAAGTATCATCAGGAACAAGATCATAGACTGCGAGGCCGCGTAACCCTGTCGCATCGAACCCGCATCGGGTGCCCCGCTGCCTATACCAAAGGCCGTGCTGAATATCCTCATAGCCAAGGTCGATGTATTGTTTGCGCCGCCCGTGAGCAACAGTATAGTCTGTACGACACCGAGTGAGCCGATCGTGGATAGCAGTACATTGACAGAGATTGTAGGCCACAGTAGCGGTATTGTAATTCCGAAGAAGGATTTTACCGTGCTTGCTCCGTCGATGGAGGCGGATTCGTAGAGGTCGTTGGATATGCTTTGCAATCCGGCCAAATAGATCATCATAGCGTATCCGAGCGAATACCAAATCTGCACGAAGATCACAAGCGGGAAGGCTTCCTTTGAGGAGCCCAAAAATCCGTTCGACTTCAGACCGATGAGCCTGTAAACGGTATCGGCCGGGCCGTCCAGTGTAAAAAAGAATATCCATGCATAGCAGATGATCGTGATACCTAAAATTGTGGGTAAAAAAACCACCGCGCGGGCAGCGTTGCGCCAGCGCAGCAGTTGAGAATTTAATAGAACGGCTACGAGCAGTGCGAGCACGTTCTGAATAACCGTAACAGAAATGGCAAATACGATCGTACGGTATAACGCGTCTAAGGTATCCCTATAGTTTTGCAGAAAGAAGAATTCGCGGTAATTGGCCAATCCGATAAATTTCCATGGTATACCCTTTATGCCCGAGATATCCGTAAAAGACAGTAAAACCGTAGTGACGGAGGGGATAACTCCCAATACCACGTAGAGGAGTATGGCAGGTGCCATAAAACCTATAACCACCCATTTGTTCCATAAAAGGCGGCTCTGGTAAAAGCTCGCGTTACGTCCTTTATTAGTGAAGTTCATGAATACCTCCTCGCGGTCTGACCGCATTCGATACGGTTACTGCGCGGCTTTCAATGCGTCATCAAAGTCTTTTTGTGCAAGATCTGCAAGCGATTCAACCGACTGCACATCGCCCCCTAAGATTGCAAGCTCTGTAAGCTTAAAGCCTGAGTATTTGCCTACGCCCTTCGGCATTCTCTGATAGATCTCAAATGTAAGGCCAAAATCCTTTATATAGTCCTTGGCTTCCTTCATGAACTTGGTATCTACGTTTACGCCGTCCATGACCGGTATAAAGCCGATGGCGGTAATGAACTTTTGATAGTTTTCTTTCTGAGAATAGAAGTCCATCCATGCGAGGATCGCTTCGGCGTTGGCTGATTTGCCGTAACCTGCGTAGCATACATCATACTTGCCGGCCATGGGTACATGCTTGCCGTCCAAGGATGGCATTGTAAAAAAGCCATAATCGAACTCAGGATCGGCCAATTCGATGTTAGCCGAATCCCAGCTGCCATCCGGAAGCATTGCGGCTTTGCCTGCTATGAAGCGACCTATTACGGATGAATACTCTACGGACATGACGCCCTGCTCAAAATACGAAGCGAACTGCTCCATGCGCTTAAACTGCTCCAAGGTCTTTTGATCATTGAACTTGCGCTCGCCAGTCCAAAGGGCCTTTGCAAAGGCTTGTGAATCCTCGAATGAGCCGAGCATGGCGTTGAACAACATCGCTACTGGCCAGATATCCTTACCACCCTCGGTCATCGGTGTGATGCCCTTGTCCTGGAGAGTCTGGCAAATACTCATGAACTCGTCCCAGGTCTTAGGAACATTTAAGCCGTTGTCGGCGAATATCTGTTTATTGTAGAAGATACCGTTTACCGCGACGGTTCCGGTCGGTACACACCATTGCTTGCCGTTATAGCTCATACAGTCGTTGATGGCGTTCTGCGGCCAGTTGGACAAAAACGGCTGTCCGGACAGGTCCAATATGTCTCCGTTTTCTATGTATAAAACATTTGCGTTGGTGTCGAGGCCCTTGGTCCAATCCGGGGTTTCGATATTGAATGTGGAAAACTCGAAGATGTCTACATCACCTGCGGCCAATGCGGTCTTCATTGCCTGACCGTACTCGGCTGTACCGATGATCTGAGACTCTATCGTTACGTTCGGGTACTTAGCCGTAAATGCATCGTTGAGTTCTTTGACGGCTTTGTTTGTGGCTTCGTTAGCGTGCTCGAGCATCTTCAGCGTGATCTTCTTTCCGCCGGCAAGCTGGTTGGATGTATCTTCCTTTACATCAGCTTTTGTGTCGGCGGCCTGTGTGCCTCCGGATGTACCTGATGCTGTGCTGCTTGCCGGGGTGCCTCCGCTTGCGCAGCTCGTTAGCATCATGGCCGACAAGACGAGGCTTGTTAGACCCACAAGACATTTCTTAAGCTTCATAATCTTCCTCCTTTTGATTGATAACGTATTCTGTGATTGAATCATACCACTAACTGTGTAAATGTCAAGTATATTAATTTACTTTACCTCATAAATGTCAAGTATGAATTTGACAAGCATAAGCAAAAGAAAAAGCTATGGTCGGCGGAATATCCCGCTTATCCATAGCTTTTATTGTCTGTAATATCTTTTAGTGAACTCCTCACTATGACAGATGTACCAATGCAGGTTTTTATGTCTAATGATTTATTGTTTATTATACCGATGAGCCGATCAATAGCCAGTCGCCCCATGAGCTTTCGTTCGACGCGTACGGTTGTGAGAGGTGTGTCAAGTATCGCTGAGACCTCCAGATCATCAAAGCCCAATACGGATATATCCTCGGGTACGCGCAGGTTTAGGCGTTTTAGGGCCTCGATCATCGCGATAGCTATCCGGTCGCCTCCGCAAATCCATGCCGTGGGATAGCGCGGCATCGCAGACAGGATCCGGTATAGATCGTCCGGGTTAGACATCAGCTCGCTAAGCGGCGAATCTGTCAGGATATTATACTCGGCGTGATTTTCAAGTCCCGCATCGAGTAAGGCTCTTACGAACCCGCAATATCGGTCATATATACTCGCCGTAGCGGTAATAGAGCCCACGAAGCCTAAATCCTTGTGCCCTTTTTCTATAGCGAGTTTTGTTATCTGAAAGCAACCCTCTACATTAGCGGTGACAATGGAATATATATTCATATTAAAGTAGTAGTGATCGACGGATACGATGTTTTTTATCTGTGTATGCAGAAAGCTCATGTAGTTCTCTGAAAGGATGCCGATGGTGATTGCCCCAGCAAATTTTATTTCATAATATAGAGAGGGTAGTTCTTTTGCCTGCTCCATTTGTGTTGAGACGGTCAACATGATTGCAAGATAACCCTTTTGCTTTGCGCGGTTTTCGATCGCCCAGTAGATATCATTATAAAAAAAACTATCATTGCGGATATATTCGGGTATGATGACCATGATCTTGTTACTGGTCATATTATCAGGTTCGTAGTTCGAATACCCCAGTTGTTTCGCTGTTTTAATTACAAGATCCCGTGTTTGATCGCTAACGCCGGGCTTGCCGTTCAATGCGAGCGATACCGCGTTCTTTGAAATATTGAGCCTATCCGCGATCTCTTGCATGGATGTCCTCTTAGGCATCGAAATTCCTCCTGATAAACATTACTTTACAGTTGAATGTATCGTACCAGATATCTTTACAAATTACAATTAAATAAATAGAAATGTCAAGAAACTATTTTGGTATCGTCACGGTAACGGTTGTACCGATACCGGCTCTGCTCTCGATTAACAGGCTGCCGCCGCATTGGGCTGCAAGCCTGTTTTTTACGTTTTTGATACCTATATGCTCCCGATCGTCGTTATTAATGCTGTTTGCATTAAAGCCCGCGCCATTGTCGTTTACCGATATGACATATGCCGACTGCGCCTCGTACGTGCTGATCGTTACGGTACCTCCGCCCTTGCGTTTCATGATGCCGTGATGAATGGCATTTTCCACGAGGGGTTCTATCGTCAGTGTCGGCAGTAGAAAGTCCTGTGTACGGATATCATATTCGACGCGCACATCGTCGCCATACCGCATAGTCTCGAGAAAGACATATTGCCTAATATGCTCGAGTTCTTTCTCAAATGGGATCATTACAGTCTGCGAAATGGATTCTATATTATTTCTTAGATATTTTGCAAAGACCCTTGCTGAATGCTTGGCAGCCTGTGGATCGGTGTCACAGAGTGCGATGATCGCCTCGAGACTGTTGAACAGAAAATGAGGCCCTATCTGTGAAAGCAAAATTGTGATCCTGTTCTGGAGCAGTTCGTTCTTAAAACGCGCGGCATCTGCCTCCGCTAACATGCCCTTATGCATTGAGTGTATCATCTGCGCGATCAAAACGACGATGAAGCTGATGAAACCAATGGCTAAGTATGTGGATGGTGCTTGGAAGTTAAAAAAGAAGTTTAGCATTTCAATGATACCGCATAAAGCCATGAAACCCATAGCGGTTGTGAAAAAGATGCTGGTTTTATTTTTGAGCACGAAGCGCTCGTAGAGCAGGCATAGCAGGATTGCAACACTAAATATGCCGGCATAACTCGAAAAGAAATACTCGGTATCATAGATGTCGATGGATTTGGTGAGTAGGGTTAGAGGTAGGAGGCAAATGCAGATAACAGATACATAAAAGAAGCAATGCATCACCCTGCAAGTGGCTTTACCGAAATAAGAAGCAATATAGCGTGAAGCCGTTGCGGGTATCAATGCAACGCTAACGATGGCCATAATATTATTCATTATCGGTGAATGCGTATAAAACGATGCGATCTCAAGATATAGCCATAGGTATAACCCAAACGATATTAGACTCAGAGCCAGGTAGGCATATCGCGCCATATCATTAGCTTTTTTTATCATCATTACAATTACGACGATAGATATCCCAAGCCCAAGCGAAAGAATTACAATGCCTATGAGCATATTCAGAGCGTATTTCTCAGTTAACATAGTAAATAATGCGGCTTCATAACCTATGTAGATGTTTTCTATAAATGCTTTAACATCACGCTTTGCAGCAAAAGGATAGATATGTCTTAACCTAATCTCAAGGTTATCCGTAGTCGTAATACCCTGTGAGATAAATGTTTTCCATAGAAAACCCTCGGATTTGGATATGTACGCTAACTCTTCGTTATATCCCGAGCAAAATAAGCTACTGCCGTTTAGATAAACCTCAGCACCGATATTGGCTATGCAGAATATCATCTCCGTATTTTTCGGAATGTCTCTGTCAAAGCGACCATAGATATAAATGGTTTCGGTTGCAAAATCTGTAAATAGGGTGTCGGGGGTCAATTCTTTTAGCTCGCCGCTTTCACCAATTCTGTATTGTCCCAGAATGCGTACTCGCTCGAGATCACTACTCGGGCACAGATAACGGTTTTCAAGCTTGTATACAAAGCAAACTAAAAATATTCCTACTGCTACAGCCGCATAGGTTAGTAAAGTGGTTCGACGCATGGTTTGTTCTCCCCTTCGGCTATTCTATTGAGTATCATTCATTATACTATAACTTATATGTGTTATTGACGGCAATAAAATCATTTGTGTTATATCTGTGTCGAAAATACATATAATTTTTTTTTGTACCAAAACAGCATTTGACAAATTGCCTGTCCAAATTTTCCTTATAATCTCGCTAAAATCCATAACCGAGGTTAAATAATATGAATAAAGCCGCAACGAAAATAAATACCCTTAGCGATCTGCAGGGTCATATAAACATGAGTCGTGTCGGTTTTTCACGTTATGACGCGGTAAAATTCGG
>CAYURR010000180.1:0-5929 GCA_964446745.1 uncultured Defluviitaleaceae bacterium
TCCAATAACTGTGCGTAAATATAACACAAATAAATAAAGCCCGCAAATAATGCGGACCAAGAGATCATCGGGGGCGGTTATGGACGGCGTGATTAAAAATAAACTCAGACTGACTGATTATATACTTCGATATCCAAGGGAGCTTTGTTTGCAATCCATAGGCGGGATATTGTATAACACGGTCGTAGTGTTTGGTGCGGTGTTTTTGGGCAGAACGATCGACGCGGCGGGGTTGCTCTACAACGGCGAGGCCCCAGTTTCGGTCTTTTATTTCAATCTGTTCATGTTTTTGGGTATTACGGTTATATTCCAGCTTGCGCGTTTTGTTAAGCGTTTCTATATGCGCGTGCTCGTGAACGCGATGAACAACGACATACGGGTCGCGCTGTTGGATAATTTGCTGGCACTATCCATGAATAGGCTGAGCGCTGAAAGGACCGGGGACATCATGAGCAGGATGACCGGGGATGTGGATGTGGTCGGCGCGTCCGTAAAGTCCACACTCACCGAGGTGTGGGACACGGTGCTGCTGATGCTGTCCTATTTTATCGTCTGTATGACATACAGCCCGAGGTTGACCTTGCTCGCGAGCCTTCCGATACCGGTTGCATTGTTCATAGCCGAAACACTCCGGCACAGGCTGTACGCGCTGTCAAAGAAATCCCGCTTGGCAGCGTCGCGGATCGCAGTCCATCTGAGGCATCATGTAACGGGTGTAGCACTGCTGAGATTGTTCGGGCTCGAGGATGCAGATAGGGAGCACTTCTCCGCGCTACTGAAGGATCAGTATAAGTGGCAGTCACTATCGGGCATATTCCAGAGCGGGCTCGCACCGCTGTATATACTTATAGCGAATATTGGGGTTGTGCTTGTATTGGGCATGGGCGGCGCTTATGTAGTGGAAAAGGTTTGGACGGTCGGTATGTTCACGGCATATCTGAGCATGTTTTCGGCGATGGTCACACGTACGAACATTGCCGCAAAGGTCATGAATACATGGCATGGTGCGAGGGCCTCTTGGGATCGCATATGCGAAAAGCTTGCGGATGAAATCGAGGATGAAAATCATGGAAATGCGAGTACCTCGGTGGAGATCGACGAAAACGGATTGCTTGTCAGGGACTTGAGCTTCAGATTTCCTTTTGCGGCAGAAGACGCGGTCGAAAATATATCGTTCGAGGCGAAAAACGGGCAGATCATCGGCATCACGGGTGCGGTGGGATCGGGCAAGAGTGCGCTTGCGGGCGCGTTGTCCGGATTATATGCAGAAGGGCGCAACCCCAGAATCGCATATATGGACAGCTCGCAGTTTATATTCTCGGATGATGTTGGGTTTAATATTACGATGTCCGGGGCTGATCAGAATACATCAAGAGGTGGCGAGCAGCGTCTTGATGAGGCCGTGAGCCTCGCGGAGCTACGAGAGGATATCAGCAGCTTCGATAATGGGTTAGATACCCGTCTCATGGAGCGTGGATTGCGCGTATCGGGTGGGCAGAAACAGCGCATCACGCTTGCTCGAGCGTGGTACGCGGATTGCCGTGTGGTTATCTTGGACGATCCGTTTTCGGCGGTGGATATTTTTATGGAACGGCGCATTATGCAAAACATCCGCGAGAGTATAGGCGATCGGATCGTACTGTTGTTTTCTCATAGGCTCACGTCGTTTGCGCTGACGGATGCTGTAATCGTAATGGAAAAAGGGCAGGTGGCGGAGAGCGGCACACATGATGGGTTATGTGGTGAGGATTCCATATATAAGCGCATCTATGAAGCCCAGGCATTCATGAGCGCCGGTATGTTCGGAGAGAACATTGTGCATGGAGAGGGCGGTGGATGTAATGAATAAAACGCGCCGAACCAATCCTATAACGGAGGTTGTATTAAAGGTACTGCGGCAGCGTGTGTTCCTTGTCGTAATGCTTGCGGCCTCGATCGTAGGTTCCATGACACTGCATTTGCTACCCGCACTTATTCTGCGTAGGATAATCGACGAGAACTTCGTAAAAGGCATCATTGACGGTGTCTGGCGGCTCACATTTATATACCTTGCGGTTGTGGTAGGAACGAATGTAATAGAGTTTTTGAAGGTCGCATTCACAACCTTGCTCGGTCAGCGTATGCTGATGGAGATACGTGCGAGGATGTCGCGACGCTTGACCGAGTTGCCGATGAACTATTTTGTCAAGACCCCGACCGGGGACACGATGAGCAGGCTCACTGCGGATGTGGACGCGATAAACAGCCTGTTTTCTGCAGGCATCATCAATGTCATCACGGATATGTTCAAGATTGGCGGGCTACTTGTCTCGCTGTATCTTATCGCGCCGCAGCTGTTGATATTGGAGCTTGTTGTGGTGCCGACGGTGTATCTGTTTGCAAACTTCTTCCGAAAGCATATCTTTTCGTTTCAAAAATCCGTGCGCAGTTGTGTATCGGATATTAATATCTTCATACAGGAATGGATCACGGGCATAAAGACCGTAAAGGCATATTCGGCGGAGGATACGGGGCGTATCAAGTTCAAGGGCTTGCTAAACGAGTTGCTCAAGGCGATCAATCGAATAAACTATTACGACAGCTGGTTCCCGTGTATCATGCAGATCATGCGCGCGGTTGTAATTGCCGTCGCGATCTGGTTATGCGCGAAGAACGGTACAGAATTGTCGCTGGGGCTAAGCCTCGGCACGCTGGCGGCGGTCGCAGACCTTGTGGGAAGACTCTTCGCGCCGATCGAGGCACTCGCTATGGAGTTTCAGACGATACAGGAATCCATGGCCGGTATATCGCGCGTGAATGACTTCTTTGCCGTGCCTGTGGAACAAAAGGCCCATAGCAATGCTGCACCCGATCAGAGTGCGGGTATAGAGGTTAGAGCCGTGGATTTTTCATACGGTGAAAAGGATGTGCTGTATAATATAGATATGACGGTGAAAAAGGGCGAAAAGGCAGTGCTTGCGGGCAGGAGCGGCGCGGGAAAAACAACGCTTTTGAACATCGTCTCGGGATTATATAAACCCAAATGCGGTCAGGTGAATGTCTGCGGCGTGGATCTTTTTGAGCTCGCACCTGAAAAACGCAGGCGTTTGATCGGCATCGTACCGCAGATGCCTCAGATATTTGACGGTACGATAGAGGAAAACATCACGCTGCGGGATAAAGACATATCACATGACGAGGTACGAAAGGCCGCGGTGATCGTTGGTGTACACGAAAAGATCATGTCACTAAAGGACGGTTACGAGACGGAGATCGGCGAGGGCAGGGCGGGACTGTCAAGCGGTGAAATACAGCTCATTTCGATAGCGCGTGCGATAGCGGCAAACCCTATGGTTTTGCTGCTGGACGAACCCACAAGCGGCATGGATACCCAGACGGAGGAGCGCATCTTTGATGCCATACGTAAGACCTCCCATGGTCGCACGATACTATCAATCAGTCACCGCCTGAGCGGAATTATCGACGCGGACACCGTGCATATACTCGCTGACGGCAGGCTCGTTGAGAGCGGCACGCCGGAGTCCTTGGCCGCGAGGAATGGTTGGTATGCGATGTATGCGCAGATAGAGGATGCGGGTTGGGATATGTGAAAAAATCTTTACATAATCTATGAAATGTTGTAAGATGTGGGCATACTAAAAGAGGGAACGCGCGAACGCTCCCTCTTCGCACTGAACCGCTTTAAGGCGGTTTGGCTTGCGGCTATGGTGTTACATGAGAATAACCGCTTACCTTTAGGTTGGGGCGGTTATTTCTTTGTTTGAAGAAATGTATGCCATAATGGCCACAATAAATAAGCCACACATGAGAATTAAACTGAGCAACTCATAATCAGACATACGGTTCACCTCCTTTCGGAGGCAAGCCAAACCACCCACAAGCAGTGTGCAACATTATCTAATCACATTTTGTCAAATATAAGTTAGGTTTAGATTGTTTTATGAGGGGGGATAAATATGCGAAAGACCATAATCATGGTGGGTGGATATGTTGCGGGCGGCAAGAGCACCTTTGCAAGAAAGCTCGCGGAGCGGTTAAATCTGCCTGTATTTATCAAAGACACGATGATACAGGTAATGCACGAACATATTCATGCGGAGAAAAGGGATGAAAAGAAGAAGATCAGTGGTGCTACACGTGGCATGATGAGTTATATCGCCGAGAGGCTCATGTTAACGGGTGCATCCTTTATCCTCGAGAGCAATTTTATTAAATGGGACGCGGATATATTACGAAGGTTGATTGAAAAATATGAATACAATGCGCTCACATATGTGTTTGTGGGAGATCTGCATGTGATACATAAACGCTTTATTGAGCGCGACAACAGCCCCGAGCGCGACCCCGCCAATCGTTCAGGCGGTTTACTCGATGACTTTGCTATGTTTGAACAGTCGATAAAGCCATTGGGGGACTTCGATGCCGGTGGCAGAATCATTAAAGTAGATACAACCTCATTTGAAAATGTAGACTTTGAAGCCTATATACAAGAGGCGATTGACTATATAGAAAATGGTCTCAAAGCGAAATAAGTACTCATGCAAAAAAAATAAAACCATACCACGGATTTTCACGGATTTTTTCGGATCTACACGGATTAAGCCTTTAAAAAGGCCCTTATCCGTGTAAATCCGTCTTTTATCCGTGCAGATCCGTGGTATGGTTTTTTATTATCCCGTATTTATTTCTTTAACGGATTTTCTATAATCCCATATTTCTTTTCATCCGAGGACTTCACGATCGCAAAGCCATCGTTGAAATACGGAGGTTGGGCGTTAATAGGCTTGTATGCATGCGGGATCACAAGATTGCCCTCTTTATCTACAAAACCGAAAAAGCCATCAGCGTCTGCTACTGCCGCCAGTCCTTCGAAATACATGGCCGGTATGTTCTCGGTGAATGTTTTTAACACATTGCCGGTTTTATCAATCATATCCCAGCTGTCGTCATCGTTTTGAACCATAGCGACGCCGTCGGAGAACATATAACCAGCCTTGTACTTCGCCGGTATGATTTCTTTGCCCGAATAGTCGATGTATCCGATCTTTTCGTTACTAAGTACCAAAACCATGTCGCTGTCCTTGTTCAGACCGATATTGTCATATTTGGGTTCAACGACATACTCACCCTTTACGTTTATAAGGCCGAGCTTTTCTTTTTCATCTACCATCTTAACAACGACGGCTACCCCGTTTGCAAAGTCCGAAACGAATGTAAAATCGCCGGTGATGACTTCGTTGCCCTTTTTATCGATAAAGGAGTATTTGTTGTCCTTGTCGGCTACGGATGCTAAGCCTTCGGAAAAGCCGAAGCTGTAGGCGTATTTTGGTTGTATCACGACATTGCCCTGCGTATCCATAAAGCCTACATTGGCATTCTCATCCGCAAATATGGTCATATCCTCGCTGTAGGTTCCGATGAAACGATATTTCTGCGGTATGACTTCCTTGCCGGTTTTATCGATCGCACCGAACTGCAGACCGTCGACCGAAACTGCAGCCTTGCCCTCACTGAAAAATCCCGCGGACATATACTGCGCCTCTATAGCGATATTACCCGACGTGTCTATAAAGCCCACCTTTGGCAATACATTGCCCTCTTCATCCTTGTTTCCCGAATCTATGGAATAATTGACGAGGCCCTCGTCGAATTGAACATCGAGATCGATAATGTTATCGGGCAGCCATGTGACCTTTTCGGAGCCTTGGTTATGCTTGATATCGGATATAACCTGTTCCTGCGGCACAGGGGTAGCCTCAGCCTCTGCGTTCGGAGCGGGTGACGGTGTCGGTGTAGGCTGTTCCTTTGAGCAGCCGCCGAGCAATGAAACCGCCATGACCGAACATAGCGACAGTGGCAAAATAAAACGTTTTAACATGTGTACCTCCTAAATATGATTTGAATACGGTTCGGAATATACAATATAAGC
>CAYURR010000181.1:0-5918 GCA_964446745.1 uncultured Defluviitaleaceae bacterium
ACAGGATATTACCTATCAGCAGACACAGCACCATCCATTTGTTGTTGAGCATCTTCCCTAACAAAAATGTAAACATTCTCAGTCCCTCAGTTTATCAATACGTCCTGTCCCTCTAAAACGCCGTCTAATATCTGTGTCCTATCCCTGCCAACAAAACCTATGCGTACATAACGCTTCTTCAATTGATTGTTCTCTACGATGAACACATATTTCTTGCCGTCCTCGTTACGAACGGCTGCATTCGGAACGGTCAGTAGCCCACTTTCGTTCATGCTCATCGCTTCTATCGTGATGATCTTTGACAATGTCTTGCGTAGATCGATCTCTTTGTTCTCCAGCTCTGCCATATATTTCCCGGCGGTTTTCTCTTTCATTACCGACGGGTCCGATACGATTTTGGCCTTTCCGATCGGCTCTCGTGCCGCGAGCACGTCTACCTCCATGCCATATCTGTATGTATTCGCATCATCACCATTGATCACGACATAGAACACCATCGGATCATAGAGTGTCATCAAGACCGTACCCTTTTCCACCAACCTGCCCGGCAAGAACGAATTTGTATTTACCACGCCGTCATATGGAGCGTAGAGCTTTAGCCCTTGTTGTTTTTCTATGACCTCATCCAGTTCCTTCTGAAAGCCTTTTATTGCCTGTTCCTTTTGATGCACAAATAAATCAAGCTGCGCACGCTGTTTTTTAATTTCAATCTGGCTGCGCCTATCGGTATTGCGGCTGAGATCGGCCATAGCCTTTTGTGTTTGGGATTTTTGCGTATCTATTGCGCTTCGTGCGTCCTCTATCTGCAGTTCGATCCTTTGTCTCGCAGAGTCCAACGTGATCGGGTCGTAATCGAGCTCTGCAAGGATCTGTCCCTTCGTCACAAACTCCATATTTGTGACATGCACGACCCTGAGTACCGCCGCATCCTCGGTGTTCTGGATCAACACGCTACTCGGGAAACCCAGTGCCGACTGACCGGATATGGGCTTCTCGATCGTGCCTATCTCACATTTGGCTGTCTTATAATTGGCCTCGATCGCCTTTACGGAATCGATCTCGGCCAGATCCGATATCTGCTCAGCCGATACCACATGCGTAGGTATGAACGTCCCCGCAAGAGCTAAACACAATGCTGCGGATAAAAACGCGTTAATCCGCCGCCGCTTACTGTTTGACAAAGACCTCATCCCCTTCGCTCAAGCCAGACTTTATTTCTATAAACGCCTCGTTCTTGATGCCGACCTCCACCTGACGCAATACCTTCTGCCCATCCTCGATGATATATACATAACTGCCCACGCTCGGATCGGAAAACATCGCGTTGACCGGAACAACCAGCGCGTTCTCCTTACGCACCTTTGTCACATTGATTGCGATATTCCTACCAGCGAGCTTTGTACCGTTCGTGTTTAAAGCTTCGTCATTAAACACAAATTGAAATGGCACGGTTTTATATTCGAGCATATATGCAACGCGTTTCTCCTGCGGTATCGGACGGTAGGTCAGTGGAAATAACTCTCCATCGATAACCCCCTCGATGATATCGCTCTCCGATACGTTTAAATAATCCGAGCCGCTGTATTCGACCACCACGGCTTTACCGTCCGAGAAATACACGATCGGTTTATATGGCGTGACCCAACTGCCGCCCGTGACATCATCCATCTGTACGATGATCCCATCAAACGGTGCGACCAAGACCGTCTCGGCCAAGCGTTCGAGCATCTTATCAAGGTTTTCCTGCTCAAAGCCCATTTCCATACGCTGCGACTGCATATCCTGCGCGAGTTTCAGTTCCGCTTGCTTTAAATCCAATTGCCGAAGCTGTCTCGACCGGTCATCCGTGGCCTCCGACAGCGCAAGCGCAGCGAGCTCGATATCACAGGCCGTGATATTATTCTGCAGGTCAAAAGAAACGCGTAAGTCTTCCATCTTTTCCTGTTGCTTTTCTATTTCCTCTTCGAGATCCTTTGTGTCCAGACGCATGATCACATCGCCGGCCTTTATCTGTTGCCCCGGGAAGCAATATACCCGCTTGACCGGAAAGTCCGCCTTTGTAAAAAACAATTCGTTCGTCTCGAATTTTACATAGCCCTTAAACTGTTTCGTGTCCCCGAACGCACGCGATGTTACCTTATATGTATCCATGTACGCGCCCTTGGGTTCGTACAGCGGCGGCGCGGTAAATGTCTTTTCGGCTGCGCAGGCCGTCATCAGCATCAACGCAGACAATAACGCCACGAGCAGTTTTTTATATTTGCCCATATATTTACTCGACAATGACCATGTCCCCTTCCGAAAGCCCGGATATGATCTCCGTAGCCTCTCCGTTTTCCAAACCGGTCTCTACCACCTGATATGTGCGTACATCGTCCTTGAGCATATATACAAATCTCTTGTTATCGGCCTTTCTGACCGCCTTTGTGGGTACGGTCAATACCCCCTTGCGCTCGTCCATCAGCATGGACACACTCGCATAGGCCTTTTCGTTCACCTCGACCGTGTCATCCAGCAGCTTTAGATATGCCGTGTCCTTTGAAAAATCATTCTGCGCATTAATCTCGTCCGGCGATATTACGCGCGCCACAAACTCTTCCTTGCCTATTCGCATAGGCAACTCGTCTCCGATCTTTAGCACCTTCGCATTCTCGCCTGTTACGATGAATACCGATAGGGATTTGTCCGATATGATCGCGTACTTTCCCTTTTCCTCGGACAGATCCCAGAGTTTTACGTCCCTCAGATATGTAATATTGCCATCGATACCCGCTCGCATGATGCGGCGGTCACGCTGTTTCATAAGCTCTTCTATGCGTATCTGTGTCTGCTGTCTTTTATTCAACAGCTCGTCGCGGCGTTTGTTTACCTCGTCCATGCCCGAACCCGTGAGCTCGGCCTTTTTCTGCTCGATCGCACTCTGTTCGCTCATATGCGTCAGCGCAAGCTCTGTCCGAGCAAGGTCCCGCTCCGCGTTCAACAGATCCTGATCAATCTGCGCGTGGTCGAGCTCTATTAATATGTCTCCTTTTTTCACATAGTCCCCAAGCGACACAAGCACGCTCCGGACATTTATATTGCCGATATCGAACTCCAAACTCTCTTGTACAGCCGGAACATAACTCGCGGAGAGCTCGCGTATGTTTTGGATATCCTCTCGTACTACATAAGCAACCTTATAATTCGTAGCGGCATATGTACGCAGCACGGGCGGCGGTAAAACGGGCTCCTCAACCGGTAGGATCGAAGCGCACGAGGTCATTAACAACATAACGGGTAAAAATATATAAACGTACTTCGGATATCTCACTCAGATCCATCCTCTCGTAAACAACTCGTTTTATGAATCATACCACAACAAATCCCGTTTAACAACTTATTACTCGGAACTATTCTACAAAATATTCTTGAAAAAAGTACGGGCTTATACGATAATAGCGCGTAGAAAAACATTTTCCGAGGAGGATATTATGTCAGCTACAGCAACAGCTACCACAAAGCAACCAGAAACGAAAAAGAAGTTACGTATCGGTATCATCGGTACGGGCGGCATCGCGCATGCGCATATGGACTCTTACCTGCGTCTTACGGACGAGGTTGAGATAGTAGGCGGTTCCGATATTGTAAAGGGCAAGGCCCGCAAGTTTTTTGATGAATACGGTCTGACCGACATACCGGCGTTTGACAATAACGACGAGCTGATGGCGATGGACCTCGACGGCGTCAGCATCTGCACATACAACTCCACGCACAGCGAATGTACGATTGCGGCTCTCGAACGCGGCATCCATGTACTCTGCGAAAAGCCCATGTCCGTTACACTCGACGAGGCGATCGCGATGTATCGTACCGCTAAAAAGACAGGCAAGATCCTGACCATCGGCTTCCAACCGCGTTACGACCCCAATATGGACCTCGTGCGCGATATCGTGGGTTCGGGCGTACTCGGCGACATCTATTACATCCAGACAGGCGGCGGCCGCAGACGCGGTATGCCGGGCGGCACATTCATCAGAAAAGAGCTCGCCGGTGTAGGCGCACTCGCGGATATCGGTTGCTATTCCCTGGATATGGTACTCTCGGCGATAGGCTATCCTAAGCCATTGACCGTTTCGGCATACGCATCAGACCGCTTCGGCAAAAATCCGAAGTACAACAAGGAACACAAGGACTTCACCGTTGATGATTTCTCGGTAGCTCTGATACGCCTTGAGGGCGATATCGCATTAGACTTCCGTATGTCATGGGCTATGCACATGGACACGATGGGCGACACGATGTTCTTCGGCACCGACGCTGGCCTCAAGGTCAAACCCACAAACATCGGCAACGGTTGGGACGGTGCATGGGACGGCACGATCGGCGGCCTCTACCTCTACAACGACGTTCAGAACCAGCTCTGCGAAACAATGATCCCGCTGCGCACACCGTCAAACGAGCGTTTCTACTCGAAGGTTAAGTCCTTCTGCGACGCTATCGTAAACAACGGTACCGCTCCGATACCGACGATCCAGTCCGTTTACAATCAAGCAATCGTCGACGCCATCTACCGCTCCTCACAGGCACACAAGGAAGTCGAGATCGTGCTGCCTTCCGACCTGTAAGATTTGGTTTATGCAAAGCCTTAACAAATACAAACGTATCGCCCTTATGGGCGGTACGTTTGACCCTATACACAACGGACACCTGGTAACCGCAGAGGTCGTACGGCATCGTTTCGATATCGACAGGGTATTGTTTATCCCTGCCGGAACACCGGCATTGAAACAGAACGCCTTGGTCTCGGAGCCCCTGCACCGCTATTTAATGACCGTACTCGCAACAGCGGACAATCCGCATTTCGAGGTTTCGCGTATCGAGATTGACCGTGAGGGCACGACCTATACGATCGATACGATCAAGGCGTTACGCGCCGCGGTAAGCAAGAAGACAAAGCTCTACTTCATCACGGGCGCGGATGCGATCTTTAACATACTGACCTGGAAGGAGCCCGAGAGGCTTCTAAAAATATGCTCCTTTATAGCCGTGACGCGACCGGGTTACGACAACACAGAGCTATCGAAATACATCGAGCACATGAAGCAGGAATATAACGCCGATATCGAGATCATGGAGGTGCCCGCACTTGCTATCTCATCGACCGATATCCGTCGGCGCGTCGCATTTTCGGAGCCTGTTAAGTATTTGCTGCCCGATACGGTCGAGGGTTATATACGCAAGAACGGTTTATATACCGGTTACTATCTGGACACGGACCTAACCGAAGCTGTAGATAACATGCTCAGGGAGCGGTTATCCGAAAAACGCTACGCGCACACAAAATCCGTCGCCGCCGAGGCCGCTACGCTCGCCCGGATATTTGGCGAGGACGTGAACAAGGCCTATTTGGCCGGGCTTTTACATGATTCGGCAAAGGAATTTCCCGATGCGAAGAAGTGGGAGTTATGCGAACAATATAACATCAAGCCCGATAAAGCCATGCGCCAGGTCATCGATCTTTCACACGGTGCGATAGCCGCAGAGCTCGCAAAGGATGAATTCGGCATCAAGGACAAGGACATATTAAATGCAATACGGTTTCACACGACCGGTCGCTCGGGCATGAGCGATCTCGAGAAGATCGTTTGTTTAGCCGACTGTACGGAGCCGCTTCGCGCAGATTTTGACGGTCTTGATGAAATCAGAAAAAAATCCCGCAGGGATTTAGACGCCGCAATGAAGGCCTACCTGAAACATGTATTTGAATACAATAAAAAGCGTGGCCGTGTTTTACACCCGGATGGCATCAAGGCCATGAGGGAATTTGGAGGAAAATAAAATGAACGCAAACGATATTTTAATGTTAAAGACCGCCTATAAGGCGATAGATTCAAAATTTGGAACCGACATCAGCGTACTCGATATCAGTAAGCTCACAT
>CAYURR010000182.1:0-5823 GCA_964446745.1 uncultured Defluviitaleaceae bacterium
CCTATATATAGCTTAATCTATTCGGAAGGCGGCCATCTTATGTCAAAAAAACTTTCAGCACAGATTGATCTGCATACGCATACCACGCACTCGGACGGCTCAATGCCACCCTCTGCTTTAATGCGCCTTGCCGATGAGCTCGATCTCTACGCGATCGCAATAACAGATCATGATACGGTCGGCGGTCTGCAATCCATATCGGAGAGCAGCGACACGTTCGCATGCAAACTCGTCAACGGCATAGAGATCAGCGCGCAGTACACGATAGGTGAATATGAGCCGCAGGAGCTTCATATACTCGGCTTCGGGGTTGATCCGTATTCGGATGAGTTGCAAAAAGGGCTCGAGATCTTTCGCGAGATACGCAGCACTCGCAACACGGAGATGATCACAGCACTCGAGCGTAACGGTGTGCATATCGACTATGAGGCGTTAAAAGAACTGTGTGTGAACCTCGAGTATGAGGAGGGAGGCATGGCCACAGGTACCGGCATTTCACACGAGCCAGTCATAGGGCGGGCGCATTTTGCAAGATATCTCAGCGACCACGGCTATGTTGACTCCCCAATGGATGCATTCACACGATACCTGAGCCCTGGCTGCTGCGCATATGTCCCGAAGAAGCTCGCGGACGCAAAAAAAGCCATCGGCTTGATACACAAGGCCGGCGGCTTAGCATTCTGGGCACACCCGGTAAATCATCTATCCAACCGCAGTCGCATATACAGCGCGAAGGGCATTGTTTCATACGAGAACATAGAAGCCATCGCAAGCAGCCTCATCGAAATGGGTCTCGACGGCATCGAGGCACTATATTCGACCTATAGCCCCGAGGATAGCTACGCTATGATGCAGATCGCCAAAAAGTACGGCCTGTTGATCAGCGGCGGTAGCGATTTCCACGGAGAGTTGAAGCCGAAGATAGCGCTCGGTACAGGTACGGGAGATTTGTATGTGGGTATTAAGTATTATGAGGATTTGATTGAGGCTATAGCATCCAGGCGGAGATGAATAACCCATCCCCTTACCCGAACGGATTATAAAATCTCCCGCCGTTTACAAAGTATAGTCCAAACGAGATCGCAAACAACAGCACCGAAAACGCTACGGCAAGCACATCGATTTTCTGTATGGGCTTTGCGGCGTACCAGGTGCGCTTTTTATTTTTGCCAAACCTACGCAGTTCCATCGCGTTACTGATGACCTCTATACGCTGTAGGCTCGAAAATATCAACGGTATTATAATACTCACCGCGTTTACTATGCGCTTGGTCAGCTTTTCCTTCTTGGATATATCGATGCCACGTGCCTGCTGTGCGAGTGCGACAGAGAAAAAGCTCTGTTGTATGTCGGGAATATAACGTAATGCGAGGCTCACCGAGTATGCGATCTTGTAATTTACGCCGATCCTATTTAAAGAGGCCGCGAACTCAGACGGATTTGTCGTGAGCAAAAACAACAACGCTACCGGCAACACCGTGAAATATTTAAGCGTCACATTAAACTGATAAAACAACTGCTCTGATGTCACCGTATAGCGTCCCACAATATGAAACAGATCATGTTGTGTCCCGAATATCTTACAACCCTCGAGTGGTGAGAACACGAACAGCGCGATATTGTTCAATGTCAGAGCAAGCACGATAAATACCAGCACGATCCATATATCCTTTAACGTAACCTTAGAAATATAGAACAGAAACACACCGAGCGCAAACATCGTAAGCAACAGCCTAGTGTCATATGTGATCATACCCGCGAGCGACCAGAACAGAAAAAACAACAGCTTACTGCCGCCGGTCAGCTTATGTACCGGAGACGGTCTGTCTATATATGCCAACATCGTTGCTCTCATCCATTCACCTCCGTTCTGTCCCCATTCTGATGTCCCTTATGCTTTCGTTCCCATGCTATAAAGTTTTGCACAAACTCTATCGGTTCATCGATACCGACCTTCACGGCCAAGGTATATAACGAGGTCTCTTTAAGGTTAGCCTTCTCAATAAGCCCCGCGTCCGACAGCGTATACGCGGTAGAGCCGTCAAACAACAGCTCCCCGTCGGACATCACGAGGCAACGGTCGGTGTATTCGAGCATCAGATGCATATCGTGCGTGATCATGATGATCGTGATCCCCTGTTCGTTTAACGTCCGCAGAAACTCCATGATCTCTGTATAATGTTTAAAATCCTGTCCGGCCGTCGGCTCGTCCAAAATGATCAACTGTGGGCTCAGCGACAGTATAGAAGCTATCGTAACGCGCTTTTTCTGTCCGAAGCTCAATGCCGAGACGGGCCAGTTGCGCATCGGATATAATCCGCAGACGCGCAGCGCCTCGTTCACACGTTCGGTTACGGCCTCTTCACTCTCGCCCCTGACCCTCAGGCCCAGCGCCACCTCGTCAAATATGCCGGGCTTTACGATCATCTCATTCGGGTTCTGCATGACCATACCGATACGCTTCGCGCGCTCCTTAATCGTATCGTCGCAGATATCCCTGCCCTCGTAGTATATTTTTCCCTTATTCTGCTTTACAAAACCGCATACCAATTTCGTGAGTGTCGACTTCCCTGCCCCGTTGCGGCCTACGATACTGATCATCTCACCCTTCTGTATTGCAAAGCTCACATCCCGAAGCACAGGTCTTTCTTCGTCGTAGCCAAACGAAACATGCTCAAGTCTCAGTATCTCCGTATCGGAGGTTTCATGCCGTGCGGGTTCGATACTCTGAGCGAACGCTTTCATACGATCGGCAAACATGCCGCCGTCAAGCTGATCTACGATGTCCGTGCGTTTGGCATTAGCCGTATCAGGCTTTACGGTACAGCCCGCGTATTTGAGCGCCGATATATATAGCGGCTCGCGCAGCCCGCATTCGGTCAGTATATTTGCCCACAGTAAATCCTCGGGCGGCATATCCGCTACGATTTTACCATCGTATACGACAATGATCCGATCCAGATCCAGATGCAACACATCCTCGAGTCTATGCTCGATGATCACCACCGTGACGCCCGTGCGCTTATGAACCTCGCCAATCAGTGAGACAGCCTGCTTGCCCGTCGCGGGGTCCAAATTTGCGAGAGGCTCGTCAAATAATAGGATATCCACATCGTCGACCATCACACCCGCAAGTGAGCAGCGTTGCTTCTGACCACCCGAGAGCTCCTGCGGCGCGTTTTTAAGATGCGTGTTTATCGAAACGGTCTTTGATACCTCAAACACACGCTCGATCATTTCGTTCTGGGCGACACAGTCGTTTTCCATTGCAAAAGCTATATCCTCAGCCACTGTGAGTCCTATAAACTGTCCGTCTGTATCCTGCAGCACCGTACCGACCATCTTAGATATCTGTGAGATGCTCGCATCCTTTGTCTCAAATTTCTTGTCCCCACAGCCCAATGTAAGGCTACCCATTATCTCACCCGTATACGAAAATGGGATAAGGCCGTTCAGACAATGCCCGAGAGTGGATTTACCTGACCCGGACGGTCCCACGATCAATACCTTTTCGCCGCGCTTTATAGCGAGGTTTATGTTCGTGAGCGTCGGCTCGGCCTGACTGCGATATTTAAATGAAAAATCCTTGAACTCTATAATGTTTTCCATAGTTTCCTCCGACTGCGGCAGAGCCGCACGCAATATCAGACACAGTATACCATATGAAGTTATTTTTGTGTTGAATCCTTCAAGGATTCATGGTTAAATGTATGGAATGTTTATATTTTGGGGGAGAAGGATATGCAGGTCACGAAGCTAAGGCAAATGATTCACGGCGGCGATTACAACCCCGATCAATGGCTGGATCGTCCGGACATACTCGAAAAGGACATTGAGCTCATGAAAAAGGCGGGCTGCAACGCGATGTCTGTAGGGATATTCGCATGGGCGGCTCTCGAGCCCGAGGAAGGCGTCTACCATTTCGAATGGCTCGACACGGTCATCGACAATCTCTATGCAAACGGCATCTATACGGTGCTTGCCACGCCGTCCGGCGCACGTCCTGCGTGGATGGCGCAGAAATACCCCGAGGTTTTACGCGTAAACGATAACGGCGTGAGAAACCATTTCGGAGCGCGTCATAACCATTGCTATACCTCACCCGAATACAGACGCCTCGTAATGGCGATGAACACCGAGCTTGCGAAGCGTTATGCCCAGCATCCGGCTGTCATTCTCTGGCACATATCAAACGAGTACGGTGGCGAATGTCACTGCCCGCTCTGCACCGCGGCGTTTGTCGAATGGCTAAAGGAACGCTACGACAACGATCTCGACAGGCTGAACCGCTCGTGGTGGTCGGCGTTTTGGAGTCATACATATACAGACTGGTCGCAGATCGAGTCGCCCTTGCATATCGGCGAGACTGGCGTTCACGGCCTTACAATCGATTGGAAGCGCTTCGTGACGCATCAGACAATTGATTTTATGCAGCATGAGGTCGCACCTCTTCGCACTGCCAACCCCGATATACCCGTCACCACAAATTTAATGGGCTATTACGACGGCCTCAACTACGGCAAGTTTAAGGACATATGCGATGTTATCAGCTGGGATAACTATCCGCACTGGCATTCCGGAAACGATGCGGAGCTTTCCGATGTGATTTCCGCTGCGCATGACCTGATGCGCTCATTAAAGCCCGGCAAACCATGGCTTTTGATGGAATCCACACCATCCGTTACGAACTGGCAACCCGTGAGCAAACTCAAACGTCCCGGTATGCATATGTTATCGTCTATGCATGCGGTCGCACACGGCTCGGACAGTGTTCAATATTTCCAATGGCGCAAGAGCAGAGGCTCATCGGAAAAACTGCACGGCGCGGTCGTGGATCATTACGGCGAGGCCGATACGCGCGTGTTCAACGATGTCACGGAGGTCGGCGAACGCTTGAAGTCTCTTTCTGAGATCGTCGGCACATCCTTTGTGTCAAAGGCCGCGATCATCTTTGATACAGAAAATCGCTGGGTCATTAAGGATAAAAAGGGCCCGCGTAATCAAGACCCCGGTGCAACAGAGGAGATGCTATTGCACTACTCCGCACTCAGAAAACTCGGTATCAACATCGATCTCGTGGATATGGAGAGCGATTTTTCATCATATAAGTTAGTAGTAGCACCGATGCTGTACATGTTCCGTGCAGGCATCGAGAAGAAGCTGCGCGACTTCGTAGAAAACGGCGGCACACTCGTGATGACCTACGAAAGCGGCATCGCAGACGAATACGATCTTTGCTATTTAGGCGGCGTACCCGGTGGCGGCATGGGCGAGGTGCTCGGCCTGCGTTCCGAGGAGATAGATGCTCTGTACGATCACGATACGAACCACGGCGTCTACAAGGGCAAGACATATAAAATAACTAAATATTGTGATCTCGTTCACGCGACCACCGCAAAGGTGCTGTCGACCTACGGCTCTGATTTTTACAAGGGTCGCCCATGCGTGACTGTAAATGACTTCGGCATGGGTCAGGCTTACTATATCTGTGCGCGCTTTGAGAAGGATTTCTACGGTGACTTTTATCGCAGGGTCACAAAGGAACTCGGCATCATCCCGTTATCGGTTTATGTAGAGGATGATGTACGCTACACGATACGCACAGTTACATCTACTGACTCGGATACCCCAAAGGAGTATTACTTCTTTATGAATTTCTCACCTGAGGGCAAGATCATGCAGCTGCCGTTTGACATGATCGATATTGAAACCGGCAAGATATCCGATACCCTGAGTATGTTCGGCTACGGCGTGCATATACTCACAAAGGTTTCGGAGTAATAAATATATAGGAGGGCAACAATGGACAGAGTGTACAATTTT
>CAYURR010000183.1:0-5700 GCA_964446745.1 uncultured Defluviitaleaceae bacterium
TCGGCATGTGTGATACAGATAAGCCATGTGTATAATCGCGTTTCTCCACTCGATGTTATGCAGTAGGTGTTCGGCGATATACCAATTCTTTTCCGAGTCATTCTTTTCGGTATAGACAAAGAGCCTGAACGCCAAATGCCTGATGAAATGTACATAGCCCTGATCATTCTTATCTAAACTCATGATTGCGAGCAGCTTACCCATTTCCGTAATGCCGGAGCGCTCCATAAAGCATGCGATGTCCTCCGCGCAATACCAAAGGTTTAGCGCGTTATCTACATTGGTCTCCTCCCACATGAAATATGAGGCCAACTTCGTAGTTTCAAACAAAGATTGATCCATAATCGTAGTTTCCCCTCTAATTAACTGCAGCCCATTAACTGGTCTGATCTAAATCCTTCAATCGTTTCTTTGTCTTTGCAAGTTGATTTGAGTTAGGATAATCGTCGACAATCTTTTGATAATATTCCCTCGCTGCTACTACATCACGGTTATTCTCAGCGATCATACCCAGATAGTACAGGATATCATCTGCTTTGCTCTCATCATTCGACGCGTATGCAGCCGCCTTTTCAAGGTTGATGCGCGCCTCGTCGAAATTCTTTTCCTCATATCTCTTCATACCGAGATCATAATAATACTTTAACGCATCCGGTATTGCGCTTTCCTTTAATACATATATCTGCTGTGTCACATCACTCGGCAGATCTGTCGTGTCTATCGTTGCGAGTTCCTCGAGGCACTCGTTATATTTATTGTTATCAAGCAATATCCTGGCCATACGAAGCTTCTGTTCAACATCCTGTTGTTTTATACGTGTTTCCAGTTCCTTTGAACGCTGCTCCAGTTCCGTTACCTTTTCGCCGTCCGCCTTCTTTTGCGCGTCCGTCTCCGTTTTCAAATCCATATACGCCTTATCTTTTGTATCCAATTTCTCATTGAGCTCCATGATGATCTTTTCGTTTGCATTCTTCTCAGACGGCATTATCAGGATATAAAACATCGCGACCGTGCATAACACACCGATCACGAAACAAAGTACCTCCATCAGATGAAAGGTTGATATAGGACTCTTTTTGATGCTGTTAAATTGCGGTGTGGGTGCGGTATTTTGAGATTGAAGGCTTTGCACGCGTGTATTCGCATCCGGGCGCACCTTCGACGGTAATATTTCATTATAGTAGTTTAATGCAACCGGATTATTTGCATCTACGGCGAGTGCACGTTCAACCACGGACAGCGCCTTGGGCTTATCCCTTTGTATTAAATAACACAGCGCCAGAAGATTTAACGCGTCTACGAATCTGGGACTCAGTTCGGCTGCCTTTTTGAGCTGTATGATCGCAAGGTCATCGCTCTTTTGCTTTAGATATACCAGTGCCTGATTGTACATTGTAATTGCTTCGTTTTGCCGTTCAAGCGCTCGGCCGTTCTTTTGCACCTGCTCCAGATAAGCTGTAGCGGGATTGTTCTCCTTTAACAGAGAACTACTGATAACCCATTGCTTCAGAGCGTCACCTAAATAACCTATTTCATAATATACAAGACCTAATAGATTGCGTGCAGTTATATTGTTTTTATTAAACTCTATGCTCTTTAACAGACAGTCGATGCTGCCTCGCATATCCGATACCTTCGCCTTCATAAGGCCCTTATTATATAAAATATCCGAAACTTTAACCGTTTTGTCATATAGTTTTGCGTCTATATTACAGTTCGGACATATATAATCGCCCATAGGCATGAATTCATATTCGCAGTTGGGGCATTTCACAAAAATCTACTCCTTATTTACTCCTTAGGAACATTCATTTGTTGAGCGATATACTGTAAGAGATCCATGATATCCCTTACCTCATCAGCGGAAATCGATGCCTCAACGTCGTCTATGCCCAGTACAGGCTTATACTTATCAATCTCTTCCTTAAAATTTATCAATGTGTTTCCTTCCCTTCGGATTTAACCTAATTCTTTTACATCACCGACAAGGTACAGCGAACCGGCTACTACTATAACATCTCCGTCTGCCCATCGCCCTACGGCTGTATGTAACGCATCTGAACAATCCTCTACTAATACAGTTTCGCATCGTCGGACATTTTCATCACTTAAAAGCTTCATAAGCTCTGACGGAGGCATACCCTTATGACTCCTGGGCTTAGTCAGCACTAACCTATCCGTACACTCCGCCAATATATTTATGATCGGACCACAGTCTTTATGCTCCAATACACCGGCTACCATGATTACGCGTTTCCTGCCGTACAATCTCATGAGCGTTGATTTTAAGGCATATGCACCATCCGGATTATGCGCGCCATCTAGTAAAATAGGGGGTTTTTGAGAAATAAACTCCATTCGACCGGGCCAGTTGGCCTGTTTCAGCCCATCTCGCAGCTGCTCCTCAGTTATCGACAGTCCCAGATCATTTAATGCCCTGATACAAAGCATTACACCGGATGCATTATAGATCTGATGCTCCCCCGCAAGCGGTAACTGAATATTATTGTAGGTAAAAAACTCTGTATCCACAGAAAAACATGAGCCCGATGGTTCAAAGCTGTCAATCTTGTAATTAGGTGTCTGTGAAAATGCATACAACATCGAGCCAGTCTCAGCACATCGATGTTTAACGACATCTGTAACGCTCTCGCTCGCTTCAAACAACACACAAGGCCTGCCGCTTTTGATAATACCGGCCTTTTCGGCGGCTATTTGTTCAACAGTATCTCCGAGCATATCAGTATGATCTAACGCAATACGAGTGATAACGGTCAAAACCGGATCAGTTATTACATTCGTAACATCCAAGCGTCCGCCGATACCCGTCTCGAGTAGCAAGAAGTCCACATCCTGATCCTTGAAGTACACAAAGGCCATTAGCGTGAGCATCTCAAAAAAAGATAGTCGTTCATGGTTGTTTCCAAAATAAACAGCACATGCATCAATAACCCTTTGCAATACAGAGCAGAAATCATCCTCGGATATCGGAGCATTGTCTATCATATATCGCTCCGTGAAGCTAATCAGATGCGGTGAAGTAAACATACCTACCCTATATCCTCGCTGCCTCAAGATCGACGACAGCATCGCAATAGTCGATCCCTTGCCGTTTGTACCGGCTATATGAATGATGTCGATATCACGCTGCGGATTTCCTAAGACATCAAGCAACCCTCTTACAGATGGCTGCCCCCGTTTGCCACCTTTTTTATAGCATGAGATTATCTCTTTATAAGCATCTTGATAATTCATATGCGGATTAATACTTGCCGAAATCCTTACTGTTTATTTCCGGTCGAGAGGGTACTTTTATACCCTGCGTCTTTGCCAACACCGGAGATGCTGATTCAAATTTGGAGCCATTATCGGGGTTAGACTGTTGCTTTTGTGTCGGCTCCTTTAGAGAATTATCTTTTGCTTTCTGAGTCATGGTTATCTTTGGAGCATGGGCTGTCGTTGTCTTTTTCGGTGCAGGTGTTGGTAATGTCGTAACCTTTGGAGTCGCAAGAGGCTTGGGTATAGATTCGGATATAGATTCAACAGCAGGTTTAGAGGTTGAAGCAGGCTTAGGCGCTACAGCAGGTTTTGAAACTGTTACAGGCCTTGATGTTGAAACCGGCTTGGTCCTCGTGTTTATAGTATCACGCCGTGCAGGCACATCCTTCGGCTTGTCTTCATGATCCTTGTGATTAGAAATTTCTTTGACTACGGGTTTAACGTCCGTAAACTTTGCTTGCTTATTTTTTATATTATCGTCTTTCTTTCTAAATTTAAATACAGCGATCATACTACGCAGCGTATCCGCCTGACCAAACAATTCCTCGGCTGCGGATGCGCAACTCTCGGATGTGGCAGCGTTATTCGATACGACATCCGCTATCCTCTGTGTATCCGTGTTTACCTTTTCTATCGCTTCCGCGGACAGTGTTGTGGACTTCGCGATCTTATCTATCAAGCCATACACCTTCGTTACACCCTCGGCAATCTTGTCAAGGTACTCCGCTGTCCTGTCTACGATGCCCTTGCCCTCATTTACCCTGGCTATAGCATCTTCTATTAATTTAGCCGTATCCGACGCCGCTTCCTGACTCTTAACTGCAAGGCTCCTGACCTCGGACGCGACAACAGCAAAGCCCTTACCCTGTTCACCGACATGCGCGGCCTCTACCGATGCGTTTAGAGCAAGCAAGCTTGTCTGGAACGCAATGTCATCTATGACCTGTATAACATTAGAGACATTGGCCGAAGCCGTCTTTATACGGTCCATCGCCTCTATCATATTCTTCATTTCCTCGTCACCGATCTTCGCATGTTCCTTTGACTGGCGCGAATATTCCTCAGCTTTCTTCGCATCCGTGACCTCGGATACAGTCTGGTTGTTTATCAGCTCAATAGAGTTATTCAAGCTTACGACGGATTCCGACTGTATGCTCGCACCGCTTGCAAGTACCTGACTGCTGTTTGATACATGCTCGGCTCCGATTGTTACATATTCGCATGCAGCATATATTTCTTGCATGACATTATTCAGGTTTTCAAAGATGACATTAAAGCGCTCCTTTATAATTGCGAAGTCACCCAAATACTCTGCTGTAATGCGCTGATCCAGATTGTTTCGTGCCAGACCATCCAGAGCATTGGATATATCCGAGATATTGCCGGATATATTCGATGCCGTCTGGTTCAGATCATTCTTTATGCGCAGGAACTCGCCTTCGTAATCGCCATCCATCCTCGCAGAAAAATCACCCTTGGACAGTTTGAGTAATACTGCCGAGGCTTCGTCTATGGGGGTCTTGACAACATCCATCATCGTGTTCAGTTCTTGTATAATCGCTGCCCAATCACCACTGTATGCAGACATGTCGGCGCGCTTGTCCAAATCGCCGGCAGACGCAGCTTGAATCATTGTATTGATCTCAGAGCTTATAAGTTTCATATTTTGGCGCAAGTTATTTAATACATCATTGAAGCGAGCCTTTTGACCCGGATAAAGTGGCAAGTCTGCAGAGAAGTCACCTTCTCCAAACGCTGAGACGCAATTTAACAGTTCCCAGATAGTATTCTTATACGAATCTGTTACATCTGCAAATCTGGATAATAAATAGTTATATGCGCCTTGATACTTTTCTGGGCTAAGTTTAACATCGAGGTTACCGCGTTTGTCAGCTTCTATGAACGCCGAAACATCACCTGTAAGTGATCTGAGCGTATTGATCATACGCTCGAAACGCAACTCGAGATCACCGATCTCGTCCTTACTGCCTGTGGTAACATCCACGTCGAAATCGCCGCCCGCTATACGGTCAGCAATATTATTAAGACGCTTGAGAGGTGCTACGATTGAACGGATGACATATAAACAAGCTGCTATCAAAATGACAAACGATATCACAGCAGAGCCTATCAAGAATATATATACAAAGTTTGCTCTTCTATCGTTCTTCTGTATATATGTCTTTAACTCGATCGAGCTTACATTTTCCACATTGTCCAACTGCTCGCTCAATGTACCATATGATCCGATCGAAAAAAACACGTTCATACCGAGCATAAACAGCGCTACCGCCGTGATGATATACAGTTTTGCTCTGATTCTAACTTTTCTCGGTTTATTATCGGGTTTAATGCTTTTCGAGTTATTCATATACCATCAACACATCCTTCGAGGTTGAATTAAATACCGAATCATTCCAA
>CAYURR010000184.1:0-5668 GCA_964446745.1 uncultured Defluviitaleaceae bacterium
TTAGAAATAAATTCATCGTACATCTTCATGGCTTCGTCTTCGGACGGAGCCATTACCATTTTCGGGTAATACTCTGCAAACATTGCTTCAAGCCCAGCTGCTTCCTCGGTAGACATGCCCGCAGGTATGCCCCAGTTGCCGTTTTTGTCCAGATACGCGGCCTTTAGTGCGATGTCGCGCAGATTGGTCTCGTATGCGGTGAGATTGGGTTTTACATTGATCATATCTGCGGTGCGGTAATCCAGATACGGTGTATACAGCGTCATGCCCTCGGTGCGTGTCATGCCGCCCCAGTCCGTAGAGCGCATCTGCTCCCATGAGCCGATATATACCGGGAACTTTATGCCTTCCGCTTCCCTGATGTCCCAATGAACGCCCGACATGCCCCATGCCGCGAGCCTTTTGCCTGCGTCACTGCTCAGGTAGGCTATGGCCTTGATGATACGTTCGACATGCGGGCTGTCCTTTGAGACAAAGGTCGCGAGCCAACCGCTACCGTCCAATGTGTATTTGGCACCCTCAAACATCGGTAGCGGTGTCCACTTGATGTCTGGCATCCCCGATATCTGGAAACGCTCGTTTACAAACAAGTCCGAGGTCGTAATCACGGCGGCCTTGGCTTTTTCATAAACAGATGAGGCGAGTATATCGTCGTCTGTCATCGAGGCATCCGCAATCAAGCCGTTTCGGTACAGGCTGTTCATATATGCGATATAGTTTTTAAACTCCGCTGTGCGCAGTCCGGATGTACCGTCCTCCGTGCGTACCGTAACACCGAACTGTGCCATCGGTGCGAGATAACCAAATAGCGTCGGCGAAGCAAACACGCTCTCGGTGTTCTTTGGGCCGATATACCATGGATAGAGATCCGGGTTTTTGGATTTTATCTCCGACAGTGCTGCGGCAAAGGCCTCGGGCGTGGACATGTCGGGCTTGCCTATTGCGTTGTAGATATCACTGCGTATGTAGTTCATTTGAACGGAACGCAGAACGGTCGTGCCGGGTAGGCTCAGATCCTCGTCGCCTACCACAAAGTTCGGGATATAGTATTTACTATCTCCCGACAGGTCGTAGAGCTTTTCCGCCTCGGGTGCAAACTGCTTAAATGCCTCGCTGAGGTCAAGCACTAATCCACTGTCTATTAGCTCGCTCACGATCGGATCGCTCTTGTACACGGTCACGATATCGGGCAATTTGCCGGTTGCTATGCGTTTGCGCAGCTCCTCGCCACTCGCGTCCGCGGGCTTTGTGATCTCAAGCGGTAACCCTGTCTCGTTCTGAATCGTTACTACGACGGGTGTAGAGCCCATTTTGCCGTTTATCCAATCCATATTGAAGAAATGCTCAGCCGCGTTGGGGTTTTTCTGCTTTGGCAGCATCGAACAGCCCGCCTGTACGGTCACTAATGCCGCGAGCGCGACTGCCGCCGCCCCCCTCAATATACTCCGTTTGTATTTAATCAACATCATTGTCCTTTCTGTATAAATGTCCATATATAACGAGCAGTATAAATTGATACATTGTCCATGTCAAGTTTGTGAGGAATCGTTGTGCGGAATACTTCAAAAAAATTTGCGAAATGAAAAACTTGAATGTATTATAGTGGTTGATTAGCATACAAAAATAATGGGAGGACTTCTATGGCTTACACAGAGCGCATCATCCAAAGCACAATCGCGAAAAATCCGCACGAGAAAGAGTTTCATCAGACCGTTACAGAGGTGTTGACATCGTTGTCGGCTGTGATCGACAGAAACCCTCGTTTCGAGGAGCTGTCTTTACTCGAGCGTATGGTCGTGCCCGAACGCGTAGTTAGCTTCCGCGTGCCGTGGGTAGACGACAAGGGCAAGGTACAGGTCAATACGGGCTACCGCGTACAGTTTAACAGCGCGATCGGTCCCTACAAGGGCGGTCTCCGTTTTCACCCGTCCGTAAACCTGTCGATACTTAAGTTCCTCGGATTTGAACAGGTATTTAAAAACTCTCTGACAGGCCTGCCGATCGGCGGCGGTAAGGGCGGCGCTGATTTCGATCCAAAGGGCAAGTCCGACAATGAGGTTATGCATTTCTGCCAGAGCTTTATGTCAGAGCTTTATCGCCACATCGGTCAGGATACGGACGTACCGGCCGGCGACATCGGCGTTGGCGCGCGTGAGGTTGGCTTTATGTACGGCCAGTACAAGCGTTTGACAGGCCTTTACGAGGGCGTGTTGACAGGCAAGGGTCTTACATACGGCGGTTCACTGGTACGTACCGAGGCTACAGGCTACGGCCTTCTGTACATCGTAGAGGAAATGCTCAAGCACGCAGGCAAATCCGTTGAGGGTGCGACGGTTACGATTTCGGGCTCGGGCAATGTGGCTATCTTTGCATGCGAAAAGGCACAACAAATGGGCGGCAAGGTTGTGAGCATGTCGGATTCGGACGGTTTTATACACGATCCGGAGGGCATCGACCTCGACCTGATGAAGGAAATCAAGCTGAACAAGCGCCAGCGTATCAGCGAGTATGCTAACGTACGCAAATCGGCCGTTTACACAGCCGGTACGGGCGTATGGAATATCCCGTGCGATATCGCGCTGCCATGTGCGACGCAGAACGAGCTGGACGAAAACGACGCGAAGACCCTTGTAAAGAACGGGTGCTTTGCTGTTGCGGAAGGTGCGAACATGCCTTCGTCTAACGAGGCTATAGAGGTATTTTTGGCAAACAAGGTGCTGTTTGCGCCCGCAAAGGCCGCAAACGCAGGTGGCGTAGCTACCTCCGCACTGGAAATGAGCCAAAACAGCCAACGTTTGAGCTGGAGCTTTGAGGAAGTCGACAAAAAATTGAATGGCATAATGGTTAACATATATAAGCAGATGTCCGAAGCAGCCGAGGAATACGGCATGAAGGGCAACTTCGTGGCCGGCGCCAATATAGCGGGCTTCCTAAAAGTCGCCAACGCAATGATAGCACAGGGCGTAGTATGAGTTAAAAATGCGCAAAACTAAAATCGGTTGCACCGATATGCCATAAATTAAAGAGGCTGTTGCAAAACATAACCAACTACGGTTTTGTTTTTGCAACGGCCTCTTTCTTTAAATCTTTCTTATAAATCTTTCTTGGAATGCTTTGCATGTTACTTCACTTTATGATAAAATAGCCCGATATAATACCAGAACGTACAAAGGTTGAGGAGGGACAGTATGGGCGATATTTATAAGGAGCAGATCGTAAAGAAAAAACCGTCGACTGCCGATATGTTGAAACGGGTAGGATTAGTCTTAGCCGTAGTAATCATTTTTTTGGCATGTGTGTTGATATTGCCGTCGATGGCTTTTATAGTGGCTGCTGCGGCGGGATTTGGTGCGTATCTGCTGATGGGTATGCTCAATGTCGAGTACGAATATATCTTTACCAACGGCGAACTGGACATCGACATCATCTACAGCAAAACCAGACGCAAACGGGTATACTCAGGCTCTGTAAAGGATTTTGAGATCATGGCGCATGTCGAGGACAAGATGCATGTGCATGAGTTTTCAAATATCAACGAGACAAAGGATTATTCGAGCGGCGTTGTAAATGCGAATACATACGCTTTTATGACCAATTACAAGAGCAAGCACATCAAGGTTATATTTGAACCTAATGAAATGATGCTAAAAGCGATAGCTACGGTGATATCACCGAGAAAGTTATTTAAAAAGCAATAAAAAAAAGGAGCTGATTAAATGCATAAGCTTGTAAAGGCGGGTCTGACATTTGATGATGTACTTTTAATACCGGCAAAGTCGGATGTCCTGCCAAAGGATTTAGATATTTCGACCCATCTGACAAAGGAGATAGTATTGAACGCGCCGATCATGAGCGCGGGCATGGATACGGTTACAGAGGCACCGATGGCGATAGCTATGGCGCGTCAGGGCGGTATCGGTATCATCCATAAAAATATGTCCATCGAGGAGCAGGCCAGCGAGGTAGATAAGGTTAAGCGTTCGGAGCATGGGGTCATTGCGGATCCGTTTTCGTTGTCACCGAACCATTATGTGTATGAAGCGAACGAGCTCATGGCAAAGTATCATATATCGGGCGTGCCGATCACAGAGCACGAAAAGCTCGTGGGTATTATCACAAACAGGGATTTACGTTTTGAAACCGACCATAATAAAAAGATATATGAGGTCATGACACGCGAGAACCTCATCACCGCAACCGAGGGTACAACCCTCGAACAGGCCAAGAAGATACTGACCGAGCATAAGATTGAAAAACTCCCGATCGTCGATAAAAAGTTCAACCTCAAGGGGTTGATAACGATAAAGGATATAGAAAAAAGTATCAAGTTCCCGAATTCCGCAAAGGACAAACTCGGCCGTTTGGTGGTCGGTGCGGCTGTAGGCGTGACACCGGATGTAATGGATCGCGTCAAGGCACTCGTTAAGGAAAACGTCGATGTCATCGTAGTGGATACCGCGCATGGTCATTCGGCTGGGGTTATCGAGACCGTACGCATGATAAAGAAAGCATTCCCGAATGTGCAGCTCATAGCCGGTAACGTGGCTACGGGCGAGGCAACCATCGATCTGATCGAGGCCGGTGTAGATGCTGTAAAGGTTGGTATCGGACCGGGTGCTATATGTACGACACGCGTGGTCGCAGGTACGGGCGTACCGCAGATCACGGCTATATATGACTGCGCCGAGGCGGCTGCTCCCTATGGCATACCGATCATTGCGGACGGCGGTATCAAGTTCTCGGGCGATATCGCAAAGGCTATTGCAGCTGGCGCGCATGTCTGCATGATGGGTAGTTTGTTCGCGGGCTGCGAAGAGAGCCCCGGCGAAACGGAACTCTATCAAGGCCGCAAATACAAGGCTTTCAGGGGCATGGGTTCACTGGCGGCTATGGAGCAGGGGAGCAAGGATAGATACTTCCAAGAGGATGCAAAGAAGCTCGTGCCGGAGGGCATAGAGGGTCGTACCTCGTACAAGGGTGCGTTGGCCGATACGGTATTCCAGCTTTTGGGCGGTCTGCGTGCTGGTATGGGATACTGCGGTTGCAGAAATATCGAGGAACTGCGCACGAATGCAAGATTTATGAGTATAACCTCGGCGGGTCTGCGCGAGAGCCATCCGCATGATGTGCAGATAACAAAGGAAGCACCTAACTACAGCGTTGAGACATTATAAGATACACAAACGCATCTAATTCTGATGAAAAGTGAGTGATAGATATTAACGAGTGTGTTATTGTATTGGATTTCGGGAGCCGCAATAACCAGGCGGTGGCCCGTATGATCAGGGACTTTCAAGTATATAGCGAGGTAGTAGCTGTGGGTGCGGATCAAGAGCGCGCCATAAACACAATAAAGGAAAAGAAACCCATAGGTATTGTGTTTGCAGGGGATGCGGACATCGTAGCCGCACTGCCCGCGCAGAGACAGCCCAAAGCCTTTGATATGTCACAGATAAATGTGCCGGTTTTGACTGCGTGCTCATACAGCCGCGACGAGATCAAATCGTTTCTGTTTGACCAATGTAAAGCCAGCGCGGATTTTACGCCCGAGGCGTTTATCAGGGATAATGTAGAGGCTCTCAAGCAAAAGATCGGCGACGCGAAGGTTCTCTGTGCGCTGTCCGGCGGTGTGGATTCTTCTGTTTGCGCGACGCTTTTAGATAAGGCC
>CAYURR010000185.1:0-5661 GCA_964446745.1 uncultured Defluviitaleaceae bacterium
CGAGCGGCGGCGATCAGGGCGGCGCAAAGACGCATATCATTTCCGTCGCATCCCAACTGTGCAAGCAGAATGAATTGATACTCGTGAGCTTTCGAAAGGGGAATTTCGCCGAGAGCGCAAAAAAGGCGGGCATAAAGGTCGTAACGATAACACATTTGACGGTGCTCGGAGACCTCATAGAATTAATAAAGGTGTTTGACGGGTTTAAACCTGAGATAGTCCATTCGCACGGGTCAAAACCGAATATGATGAGTATAATCCTGCGCATGTTCAGACGCTTTATCGGCATCAGTACGATACACAGCGACTATAGACGCGACTACATGCACTCGCGTATCAAGCAAATCACGTTCGGTACGATCAATACGATTGCGCTGCATTACATGGATTATGTTGTGGGTATCACGGAGGTCTTTTGCGAGATGCTCATGGACCGTCGTTTCAATCCGCTAAAGCTGTTTACGATATATAACGGCATAGATTTCTCTGTGGAGATGCCGCCCGTTGATAGGGCGTCGTATTTAAAATCGATAGGACTGAACTATAACGAGGGTGACGTTGTAGTGGGTGCCGTAGCACGGCTTACGGCTGTTAAGGACTTTCCCACGCTACTAAAGGCATATGCAATTGCGGTTAAGCAGGTGCCTAACCTAAAGCTTGTGATGGCCGGGGACGGTGAGGACGGAAAGAAACTCAAGAACCTCGCGAAGAAGCTCGGGATAGACAAAACGACCTGTTTTCCGGGATGGATAAAGGAACCGGACAGCCTGTATAGCTGCTTGGATATTGACGTGCTCTGCTCGCTGACCGAGACATTTCCGTATTCGCTGACCGAGGGTGTCAGGGCGCACTGTACGTTGATAGCCACGGCGGTAGGTGGAGTGCCCGAGCTCATTGATCACGGTATAAATGGATACATCATCAACATCGGGGATTATGAAAAGCTCGCGGAATATCTGGTACGGCTTGCAAAGGACGCGGAACTGCGCAAGAGCTTAAGCGACGCTCTACTGCAAAAGGCTAAGAGCCGATTTTCATTGCAGGCAACCGCGAATGATCTGCAGGAGATATATGAACGTGTAAAGGTTTTGAACGGCATGAAGGGGCGGCAGGGTGTCGTTATCTGCGGCTCGTACGGCAAGCAAAATACCGGTGACGATGCGATACAGCGTGCGATTGTTGCGCAGATGCGCTCGATATATAGGGACATCCCGATCTATATCATGACGCGTTCGCCGTCTGAAGCGCGCCGCGTGGACCATGCGCAGGGGATATTTACATTCAACTTCCCGTCGTTTATTTCGCGCTTTACGAAGGCCAAGCTGTTTATAAACGGCGGAGGCAGTCTGATACAGGATTCTACATCGAGCCGCTCGCTGTATTTTTATTTATTTACGCTGATCATGGCTAAGCTCTGCGGCTGCAAGGTACTCATGTACGGTTGCGGCATCGGCCCCGTCACACGCAAAACGAACCGCCGAATCGCGGGTTATGTGCTAAATAAATACATCGACGCGATAACCCTACGCGACGAGATATCCGTCGGCGAGCTCGCGTCGATGGGTGTGACACGCCCGGCCATTCATCTGTCCGCGGACCCCGCGTTAAATCTGAATGCGGCCCCGGACGATATCGTTATACAGGCGATGGAGCAGTTTAAGATCGACCCGAACGGACGTTATATGCTCATGGCCTTGCGTAAATGGAAGGGCTTTGAGGCCTCGGAGATCTTTGCACAGGCCTGTGCTTATGCGTATGAGCGATATGGGCTTACGGCTGTGTTCCTGCCGTTTGAATACCCGAGCGATTGCGGGCTCTGTACAAGCATCGCACGCCACATGACTACGCCGTACCATATCATAGACAAACGCAATCCGCCGGAGCTCACGCTCGGTATCATGAAGCGCATGGAGCTCGTGACGGCTATGCGTTTGCATGCGCTGATATTCGCGACGATAGGCGGCGTGCCCACGATCGGGATTTCATATGACGTGAAGGTATCGAGCTTCTTAAAATACATCCAAAACCCGTCCTGCCTCGAATTGCCAGAGGTTACGGTCGAGAGCCTGTATAAAATGATCGACAGCACGCTCGAAAATCGTCAGATCGCTGAGTCCTCACGGGACATACTACTGAGCAGGGAAAAGGTCAATGTAAACGTCGCGCGCGAGATGCTAAAGATCTGATGATCAGGATAGTTAATCGAGATGTAGTTCGTGAAGTAAAGCGTTCTGAAGAACCTGCGAAAAGTTTATATTTGACTTCTCAGCAAGTGTATTTAACCAAGACGGTATCGTGCAGTTTTTTCGGACGGCTTTATCACCGTGTTTTTCGGCATAGCTATCCATATCTAGAACAATCAGGCTTACAAATTGATTTGGCTTTAGATTGATCGATATTGGATCGGAGGAGGATGGTATGACCTTTCCGTCCTCAAGTTCGTCCAAAATCCAGCCCGAAGCAGCGTCGATCGCCATCTCTATCGCATCCGCGATGTCTGAGCCCTGGGTAGTGCAGCCGGGTAAATCAGGTACGGTCACACAGTAACCGTTTTGTTCTTCTAAAGGCGTAAAACACGCTGGGTATACAAGTTTCAATACTACTTAACCTCCCTTTTTATGTCGGCTTGTTCAAGTATGGAACGAACGGTTACCTTATCAAGGTCACCACTATGTTTAGGTATTGTAACCTTGCCGGATTTGTGAGGGTGTATATATTGGTTATGTGAACCCTTTGCGTTCTTAAAAACCCAACCGTCGTCCATTATTATCTTTTCGATCTCACGAAATCTCATGAATAATTCCTCCATCACCGAGTATAACACGCATAATGCGCATTGTAAATGATAGACGGGAGTAATATTTATGATCAGGATAGCGCTATGCGATGATGACTACAACGCGCTGAAAGGCTTGAAGCATCGGATTGAGGCGTATATGCAAAAGGCATGTCAAGAGTATACAATCGAAACCTTTTTAAGCGGTGAAAGTCTGCTGGGTTGCGGTGAGTACTTTGATATCGTGTTTTTGGATATAAAGATGAAAGCGCTAAACGGCATTGAAACGGCAAAGGAAATGCGTAGGCACTATGACCGGGGCATGATTGTGTTTGTTACCGCGCTTAGGGATTATGTGTTTGATGCTTTTGAAGTTTCGGCGGTTAATTATTTACTGAAGCCTATAGATGATTACAAACTCCAAGCCACACTGGATCGGATGTTCAAGAAGCTCGATGATGAACAAAGCCAATGTATAATGCTAAATATAAACGGTGGTATGAAAAGGCTATTGATATCCGGTATACATTATTGCGAGATAATAAATCACGATGTTTTTATATATTCGGATCAAGGCATGGACAAATATCAAGGTAAAACACTCGAACTTGAACGGCAGTTAAACGCTTCGTTATTTAGGTGTCATAGGGGATACATAGTAAATATGCGACATGTTATTACCTATAAGGATGGGATGGCCGAGATGAGCGGCGGCGAGAGGATACCTGTATCAAAGCGCAAGCATACGGACTTTTTAAAGGCTTTACTGGCGTATCACCGAGATACATTATGAATAACATTTCGATAGTTTTGGCATGGATGAGTATCATCGTAAGCTCGATAATTATTTATCGATTGCTTGCTAATATGGCTAATGTAAAATTTAACACTCTGCATTTCGTTTTTTATTTTATTATGACACTAATTATTGAATGGGCATCGGGCTTTTGCTTTACGGCGTTGAATACACCGTGGTATTTGAGGCAATTTATTTCGGTCATTGTAGGCTTTGTTATCTCGTTTTCTTGGTTGAGATATATATTTAAACAAAGTGTTTATCTGTCTGTAGTCTCTACGTTATGCGTTGTTTTATTAAATATCCTCATCGGGGGACTACTGTATTCAGTAACAATGATAAATCTGTATGTTCACATTCTAGATGAGATTTCGCTGTCTATCGTGATCTCGGTACTGTCGGTAATCCTTACCTGTGTCGCTGCTATTATATTTATGCGCATTGAGATCGGGAGAAATGTACGTCTGCGGGACTCATATGTGTTGATCGCGCTGCTGCCGATATTTTTAATAATTTTTATTATGCAGTTTTTGTTTGACTTTAACAATGTAACGATAAACTGGTATGTGCCTGTATTCACGGTGGCAGCGTTTATCGTTTCGTTTGCGGGATGGTATTCGTTTCAAAGAATGCTACTGTACATCGAACGGGATCGCATGAATGTGCGTTACATCGAGCAGGCCAGGGTGAAAGATGAGCTCACGCGCTCGTTTAGACATGATCTGAATAATCATCTGCTTGTGCTGGAGGGCTTGATAGATGATGGGAACGCGGAGGCCGCACGTGGATATATCGGTGACATCAGGCGGCGCACAGACAGACATCAGATAATAAACACTGGTTATGCGGCTCTTGATGTCCTATTAACGGACAAAATGGCTACGGCAAAGTTGGCCGATATAGAGATCGAGTACGACATCCGTCTGCATCACACGGGCATAAACGATTTCGATTTATGCACGATCTTTGGAAACATTGCAGACAATGCTATAAATGCGGCAAGTCGTGCTGATACTCAACCCAGATGGATACGGATAAAGGCGGGAGTACGCAATCAGTTTCTCGTAATAGGCGCGGCCAATGCATATAACGGCGACGAAGCTAGAAATGGAACAGGGATGGGTATACCCAATATCAAGACTGTCGCAAAGAAATATAACGGTACGGTCGAGATCGCAGAGGATGATAATGTGTTTAACATCACCGTCTTGCTAACGCTTACGCGATAAACGTACCCGTTTACGCATGAGAAATTGAAAATGAAATCGGATGTGTTCATAATGTCTTTATCAATATAAACGGAGGTATAATATGAATATATCGGGTGTAGCCGCTACACGCGGCATGGAACAAAAGGGGCCACGCTTGACAGGACGCGTAGCAGGGGGTGCTGAGGAAAATACCAACGCAAAAGATGCCGCCGGATCCAAATCCCCTGGCGCACAGTTAAACAAAAACCCCATGCTGGACGGCCTTTATAAACAGCGAAACAACATCATCGAGAGCAAGAACAAGCTGATCAGCAGCACATTGGAAAAAGGGGAATCAATACATAGCATAAAGGACAGGCTGGATCAGTATGAGGAACAGCTGAAGGGTCTTGACGATCAAATCAACAAGACATTGTTTGAGGAACAGCAGAAGAATATCGAAAACAAGGATGAAGAGAAAGAAGAACAAAAAACATCCGGTAAGCCCATAAGTAAAGAGGACGCGGAGAAAGCCGAAATCAGCAACATGGTGAACCTGAGCTTCAGCATATCCCAGATCAAGACGGCCAACGCGGCCAAGACTAGCATGCAGGGCTCGGCGCGTGTTTTGGAATCTGAGATCAAAGCAGATGAGGGCAGGGGTGTAAAAGCCACCAGGAAGCGTGAGGAGCTGGCTAAGATCAATCAAGGTATAGAGGAGACCACGAAGCAGATTTCAGCCTCGTTAAATGCCGTATACAAGAATATGGGCGATACCGAGGTACGCGAGCAGTCTGAACAGAACGACAGTGAAACGAGTAAGACGGAGCAAGAAAAAACAGAACAGGAAAAAACACTTGACATTCAATGAAACTTTATTATAATTATTCATGCGAGCA
>CAYURR010000186.1:0-5595 GCA_964446745.1 uncultured Defluviitaleaceae bacterium
TCGATAATAATTTGCGGTTGTATATATGATTTTCCATATGATATATGCCTGCGTGCTGGCAATTTTTCCACCGTAATAATCCGGCATTTAATATCCCCAAAAAAGCAGCGGAAAGTAATGCGATTAAGGCAAGTTGCGTCAATTTTTCGGGATTTTTAGTCCCGGAAATTTCATCTAATATAAGTGCTGATATGTAAATGCCTACATAGGGTGTAAGTGCATCAACAACAGCAAGCATGGCTGATGAAATGAAAAGCTTTGGATTGGCATTCCACCAAACCTTATATCCCCGCAGGTTTATTTTTATTGGCATACTCCGCACCTCCTTCCCGGTAATAACGGCTTTGCATTTCAAATAGCTCCGCATATTTTCCTTTCTTTTTAATTAATTCAACATGATTGCCTTCTTCGGTGATGTTGCCGTGCTCTAATAAAATGATCCGGTCACAAAAGCGGGTGGAAGCCAGCCGATGGGAAATATATAACGATGTTCGCCCACCTGTAAATGTAGCATATTTATTGTACATATCGCTTTCTGCGATGGGGTCAAGCGCGGCGGTGGGCTCATCCAATACGATGATGGGTGCGTTTTTGTATAAGGCTCGCGCGAGCATTAGCCGCTGCTTTTCACCTCCGGATAATTCTATGCCGTCCTCGTAGATCTCCTTTCCTAACCGGGTGTTAAACCTATTTGGCAGGCTGTTTATTTTTTTGGTAAGCCCGGCCTTTTCCGCGCACTCAGCGACATATTCCATGTCTATATTACGGTCGGTTTGAGCGATATTGATGGAAATGCTCTCTGGTAAAATGGGAAAATCCTGGAATACCGCCGAAAAATGCCTATAGTAATCACGCCGGTTATATTTTTGTATGTTTTCGCCGTTTAACAACACCTCTCCGGCAGTCGGCTCATAAAATCCGCAAATCAGTTTTACCAGCGTAGTCTTTCCCGCACCATTTAACCCGATAATGGCGAGTTTTTCTCCGGGCTGAATAGTGAGGTTAATATTTTTCAAGGTGTCGCTTTCGGCACCCTTATATTTGAATGACACATTCTTTAATTCAATTTTATAAGGCATATCCTTGTTCGGTATAAGTGATTCCCCTTCTTCAAAAGCAAAAGGTTCAGGGTATTCAAGTGCTTCCCGCAAGACAGATATATCAAGGCTTTGTTTATAAAGTTTTGAAAAGCCTGAAAAGATACTGCTTACCCATGCTGCCAAGCCACCCACAGCCATAAAATAAAGCAAAAACTCCGAAGCGGACAAACCATTGTTTAAGACCATATTGAAAAGAAAGATATACGCAATCCCGTTGCGTAAAAAAATAATGATAACATCAACTACGTTTGCCCAGATATATACCTTCTCACCTCGAACAATAAATGAACTATACAGTCGGAAAACGCTTTTATACATATCTTCTATCCAACCACCCATTACAAAAATGCGAATGTCTTTTGCAAGGGTGTAATTACTGGTTTTATCGCTCATATAGTTCATTCTGCGGGAATATTCCGCCTCTTCATCGCGGTGTCTGTAGCCCCATCCGTTTATATAATTGTTAATATAAAATCCGGCGAGGGTGAAAGCCACTACAACCGCTAAAATAATGGGATTGACTGCCGTAAGCATAATTGCATAAATAATAAACCCTGCTATGTTCTTTATTAAATCGGAATAAACAAGCCATATGCTATCGAAAATCAAGTCCATATTCGCCTTTTTGGCTCTATCCATCATTTTGTTGTATTCCATGTTTTCTGTGTTTTGCAAAGCGGTTTTCATGTATTTCTCACTGGACATAATAACAATACGAACGAAAAGATACTGCCAACCATCCCGTTTAATAGTATCAATATAAGCGGAAGCGGCATGAACAACCATCAATAGCCCTGCGAACAATAAGATGGTGATAATAAGCGAGTTTATGGGAGCTGCGGTTTCAATTAGACTTAAGATAACCGGAGCAATAAATAAACCGATTAAGCTTGTCAACACTGCAATACTTGCAGACAGTAAGCAAATCAAAAGCACACTTCTCTTAAGTTTCCATGCTAAATCTATGAGGTATCTAGTATTTTGAAACAGGTTATATTTGGATCCCATTAAATCAACCCCTTCTACTTGGGGATATTTTATCACAAAAAAAATCCCCAAATAGAATTTGGGGACGAAACGTTCATTTGGGGGGATGAATTGCAATCTTAATTATTGAGGCAACAAAATCTCTGTGGTAAACGCACCATCTTCGCTATTTCGATTAATATAGCCTCCATGCCGATCCACGATGTGGTCAATGTTCAAAAGACCAAACCCATGATTTTTACCTTTTTTGCTTATGTATCTTCCGTTCTTCTTTCGTTGTTTTTTTGTAGCAGTTAAATTGGTGAAAGACATATAAAGCCACGTATCCTTCATTTCCATGAAAATACGAATCATACGTTCAGCCTCCGGTAACGCAAGGCTGGCTTCGATAGCGTTATCGAATAGGTTTCCGATTATTATACATAGATCTGTTTCGGGTGTGGTGAGCGCAGTAAATATTTGCGCCTCCGCGATGACAGGCACTTTATTTGACTGCGCAAGTGAAATCTTACTGTTTAATATAGCGTCTGCCATTCGATTGCCAGTTTTTACGACCGTATCTATCGAAGTCAAGCCTTCATCTAATTTATTCATATAATTTAATAGCGCCTCATGTTCGCCGGATAGCAAATAGTTTCTCATAACGGAAATATGGTTCTTATAATCATGCTTCCAACTGCGTATTTGGTTGTACATATTATTTACTTCGTTAAAGTAGCCCGCCGCCATAGTGTTTTGATATGCTGCCAACCGTTTATCGATATATTTTGATAGTAAAGACATTGTACTCACAACCTTTTTATCATGGCTTGGTTTACCGCATCGTATAACCCCCGGGGGAGAGGTATAGTTTCTCCATTCGATAAAGTGATTTCGGTTTTCGTCACTTTTCTTATGTGTCTTAAATTTACTATATAAGACCGACCCGTGCGGAAAAAAGATTCATCTAACTCCTTTTCTAATTCGCCAAGTGACGTTTTCTTTGAGTGCTTTTCCTTTGCATGAATAGTGACATAGTTGCGTTGCACTTCCAAATATATGATTTCACGCAGTGGAAGACGTATTGTTTGTCCATTTAGATTTAGTGTCAGCATTTGTTCATTCTTTTTTAGTCTTTGTACAGCACGATTTAAAACAGCAAAAAACTTTTCCTGATCAATCGGTTTTAGTAGATAATGCAGTGCTTCGACGTCATAACCGTCTGTTATGTAATCCATATACCCAGTGACAAAAACTATTTGGACGTTTTTATCTTCTTCACGGATTTTTCGTGCCAGCTCCACACCATCCATATCTTTCATTTGAATATCAAGCAAAAGGATATCAACAGCCTTGTTATCTTCATAAGCAAACAAAAAACTTTCCGCGCTTTCGTAATCCGTTAGCTTCACATCAACGCCCCATATTTTTGACCACTTATTTACAAGAGCCGCAAGATTAGTTATTTCGGAACGTTCATCGTCGCAGATGACTATGTTTATACCCTTATTTATTTCAGTCATGTTTTATAACCTCTTGATACAAGATTTCATTGATATATTATAGAATATTTGTCATTGATTGAACATTGTCAATATACACGCATATACCTCCGTCTTTTGCAGATACTACAGATTAATAATCAATGGGAGGTATGCATTGTGACCAACAAGCTAAAGCTGTTTGGGGCTATTATCCTGAACGTACTATACATTGCGATCATTGTACAGGTGTTTACGCATTCGGCGGGGAAGAAGGTCGAGAGCCTCGCGGCCTCGGCGTATGTGCCGCCACAAATAAACGAGCCTAAGATGAGCGGTACATCGACAGCCGCGAATGCGCGCGCGGGTGATGTGCTCGGGACGTTTGCGACCGAAATGGGCGCAAAAAAAGGGCCAAGGGTGCATAACATCACCTTGGCCGCTTCTTTAATAGACGGTGTAATAGTGGAGCCGGGCGAGGAGTTTTCGTTTAACGATGCCGTGGGACCGACTACAAAGGCCAACGGCTTCAAGCTCGCGCGGATATTTATAAAGGGACAGAAGGCCGACGGTTACGGCGGCGGTGTCTGTCAGGTATCCTCGACGCTGTTTAACGCAGCTGACGAGGCCGGGCTTCAGATCACCGAACGCCACGATCATTCACTGCCGCCAGGATATCTGCCGGTAGGCCGCGACGCAGCGACCTCATACGGCGTAAAGGACTTTCGCTTCGTGAACACATTGCCGTACACGGTGGAGATATACTCGTCCATTCACGACGGCAAGCTGTATGTATCCATCCTGCGTGCCTAAGACATTGCCGATTAAGAGTGCTTCTCTACTACCACGGTAGCATCCTCGTTGCGGTATGAAATGGTATAATCCGCGCCCTCTAACGTAGCCCTGAGCGGAACCTTGATATCCCCTACGGCTTTGGCCAGCTCGGAGATGCTCAGCCACAGGCTACCGTCCAGGTTTTCGGCTGCTACCGAATGGCGCACGCCGTTATACAGTATCCCCACATCGCGCCCGGGTGACAGTGCCGCCTTGATCTTGTGTACCAGATCATCCCACGCAGTCGCATTGTTTACGTAATACAGCGGGCACGACTTGCCTGTCACGTCATAGTGACGTTTTACGCATCCGATATCAAACCCGTGACGCCTGCATATATCGGCTGTGAGCGCTATCACCGCCGCCTCGGTCTTTTCATTAAAACGGCCCGAGGCGTCCGGATGACAGCACTCTATGCCGATATAGCGGGCGTTATTTGTGCGGGCCATCTCGTTATATTCGGGCTTATAGGATTTGCCGGCGTGGGCGGCCTGCTCGTTTTCTGGCACAAGACGCAGTACCTCTCCGTCCAGCCCTATTACGTAATGCGCCGAAACCCCCAATCCGCCCGAACCGTTTTCAAAATAATTGCGGTTGGCCATTCCCGTCGAGCCCGCGTTACCCACATAGTGGATCAAAACACCCTTGGCCTCTAACGGCCTGCCGGATCTGCCGTGGGCCTCTCCTAAGGTTAATAAAGCGTCAAGCATACATTGCCTCCTTTACGTTTTCCTTTTCCTTGATCATCATGAGCGTGTCGTTACAAACCTCTTGCATCTCGATGCTCCGCTCGAGACGACTCATCATCATGTCCATGGCTTTCACCATGCCGGATGTGCCGGTTTCCATTACATTTCTGAGATCCGTCATGACCTCTGTATTATGTACCACGACATTGATGATCTGCGCGAGACGTTCGTTTTCGGCACGGCTTTGATTGTTATGCTTGCGCTCGCCGGACTCCATCTGTTCGCGTCTGGCCGAGAGCAGCATCCTGTACATAGGCAGCATCACACTGATTAAAATCACCGCTATGACCGCAACGAAGATGATGATCTCACTCTGGGTCTTTTCTACGATTCCCTGCAGTAGTGCGCCTGTTTCCTCCATTTGCTTCACCTCCCTTACGTGGAAATTTAACTTATAAAATGCATTATATCAGCAAAGAACTTGCTGTCAAGCATTTTCGTTGCGCAAAAGTTACTTTTTGAATA
>CAYURR010000187.1:0-5446 GCA_964446745.1 uncultured Defluviitaleaceae bacterium
AACAACGGTGTTTGCGTTTTTATTACATATGATACTCTATAATGTGCTAAAGGGTAATATACGCAGAAGCAGGTGCGTAGCTCGTTTGTATACTGTTGCAGTCGCTATATTAACTGTTTATGTTTATCTGCGCTATGTGTCCAATAGCGCTCCCGTAAATGGATATGAATTTATAGCAATTATGCTTGTGGCACTTGTAGGGGGGGCGGTATATTCCTATCTCAGTACCTTTAATATTTTTCAAATAATGTTTTTATACTTGGCATCTATGAATGTCATGATCGACACTATACATGTTTCATTGTTAGTATATAGATTGATTGATCATATTAACCATGACACTGTTGGTTATTTTAGCTCAGCGGTTATGGGAGCTATCTTGGGTTCAATCTTTTTATTGTATTTAGGAACGCGTTTTTTCATACCGGCTGTGAATGCAAGTGAGAATATGCGGTATTGGAGATTTATATGGGTATTGCCGCTGCTTGACATTATTATGTTCCAGTTAAAGATAATCAGTGATTTTTGGACGGATCCTGAGTCCTATAAACTGGAAGAATTGTTTTTCTTAATCATGCGTACGGCCGCGCTATGTAACACCTATTATGTAATCCTACGGATGCAGGTGGAGACTCAGCGCAGTATAACTGCTAAACAAGAGGCGAGTGCCATGGCACGCCATATATACCTACAAAAGGCCCAATATAAAAAAGTAAGCGGTTATATCCAGGAAACGGCTCGTATACGCCATGATATGCGCCAACATTTTCTGTCCATAAGGGGCTTTATACGCAGTAACGATATATCAGGCCTCAACAGATATTTAGCGGAATTGGAACAATCCGAATTTACGGATGATGTGGTTTCGGTTTGTGCAAATCATGCCGCTAACATTGTTTTCTCGCATTATATATCACTCGCGAAACAAAAGGGCGTAGACGTAATGATCAATGCGGATATACCCGAGGAATACGGCATATCAGAGTCGGATATGTGTATAGTGTTGGGTAATCTGATGGAAAACGCTGTTGAAGCTGCAACAACGCATACAAATACTCAGAAAGGCTTTATTGAAATTAAGGCTCACCCAGCCGGTAAACAACTCGTATTACTAATAATGAATAGTTACGAGAAGCCTGTGAGGCGATCAGGAGAAGGTTTCTTGTCGGCTACGCATGATGGGGAAGGCATGGGAATAAAATCCGTAAAACGTATCGTAGAAAAGAATAACGGTGTCATTAGGATAACCTATGATTATAATACTTTTAAGGTATATATTTTGTTTTGATATTCATTATATGAATAGTTATAAATAACTGTACTATATGTTATACTGTAGCGAATGAATATAACAAATGGTTAGGGGGTAAGTTGGCATGAGGATCAGTACGTTTTCAAGGATCAATATAGCCGTAACGTTCGCTACATTTTTACTTATTGTCATTTCTACGTTATGGCAGGGTATAAACAATCGCATAATGGTAACGCACGCAAGGCAATCCGTCACACTCGTGAATACGGGTGAGGCACTGTGGACGGCGTCGGGCACGCTGTCTGAATACATAGTAAAATATGGGGAGACCGGTGAAAAACAATATCTTGATGCATATAATAAAGACTTAAATGTAAATAAGACGAGAGAGAAAGCGATCGAAGTATTACAAAAAAACGGTATATCCGCGGATGAGTTTGCTATTGTGCAACAGATCAAAAAACTGTCTGACGAGATTGTTACTATCAATCAAGCTGCCATAGAATTAATCGCCTCTGGGGATCATGAAGCTGCAAATGATATCTTGTTTGGTACGGATTATCTATCGAAGCTCGATAATATGGATACTGCGTTCAATCAGTTTCAGTCATTACTCTCAGCGAGGCTCGTCAGTGATACGGATGCGATTGAACACCGTTCGATGTTGCTTGAGAATATGTCGTTCTGGTCCGTGATGTTATTCCTAATAGTCCAGATCATCGTATTTTTCTTTACACGCAGAAAGATTACCACCCCGATAAAACGACTGAGCGATGCTATCGAGGATCTTGCAAACGGCAAACTGGATGCAGTGCTAGATATAAAACGTGACAATTCTGAGACCGGGGTTGCTGCTGAGGCATACGATAAGGTAACGGCTTCGTTGGACCGCTTGATTAAGGGTATCGAACGTATCAGGCATTCTAATACGATAGGCAATCTGCGCGACAGGGGCAATGAAAACCTTTTGCCCGGTGGGTATAACGAAATCGTAAAGGGTATCAACGGTATTATCGATTCGATGCGAAACTACCTTGAATATATACCCATTCCGATTATGATACTGGATAAAAACCGTAAAATGCTCTATGCAAATAAAACCTGCCTCGCCTTAATAGGAAAAGACATCGATGAAACTAAGGGTTTTAGATGCTGTGATTTTTTTGATTCGTTGCATTGCAATACTAAAAATTGTTGCGTGGACAAGGCACTGAGGGATGGTAAGGTTTATACGGCTCCCAATGTAGTCAGACATCCGTCCGGTGATATCTATATAGACTATACGGGTGTGCCGATATTTGATGAAAAGGGCGAGGTCGTCGCTGCGATGGAGTACATATTCGTGACGACCGAAATGGTGAAGCAACACGCCAGAATGGAGAAGAAATCAGCGTACCAGACGGCGGAGGTTGCAAAGATCAGCGAACAGCTGAGTTTACTCGCGCAGGGGCATTTGAGCATCAAGTATGAGGTTGCTGATCCGGATGAGGATACGGCTCCGGAATATCAGAACTTCAAGATGATAGCCGACAGCCTGAATAATGCAACGGAGCTAATTAAAAACAGTGTCGATGAAATATCACGTAATCTATCCAAGATGGCGCATAAGAACTTTGACATCAATATTGAGGGACGGTATCTCGGGGATTTTGTATCGCTCAAGACATCTATGCAGGATATTGTAGCGAACATGAACGGAATACTGAGCGAGGTTAATCAAATGTCGGCAGCATTGCATTTGGCCTCAGAACAGATCACGCATGTCTCACTGATCGTCTCAGACGGTTCACAAAAGCAATCAAGGGCTGTTCAGGAAATATTGGCCAGTATTGGACAACTCGATAAGCAAGCCGCTATAAACGTTGAAAACGCTTTTAAGGCATCGGAGTATACAAAGAACTCGAAGCAAAACGCCGAAAACAGCGGTGAAAAAATGGCTCAGATGGTGCTCGCGATGGAGTCTATTAAAAAATCGTCCGATAATATCATAAAGATCATTAAGCTGATCGATGAAATCTCCTTCCAGACGAACCTGCTTGCGCTAAACGCATCTGTAGAGGCCGCAAGGGCAGGGGAGCATGGTAAGGGCTTCTCTGTGGTAGCTGAAGAGGTCGGAAATCTGGCCGGTCGCAGCAATGCCGCTACAAAGGAATCCGGCGAGCTCGTAGAAAGATCGATGGAAAGTGTGGCATCGGGTGTAAGTCTTGTGAATGAGACGAGGTCATATCTGGGCTTAATATTCGATCAGATAAACGATACGATCGATATCGTTAACTCGATATCGGAATCAGCTGAAATGCAAAAGCACTCGATCGGAAGCATATCCTCAGGTATCAATGACATAGCCAACATCACAATGCAAAACTCCGCCGAAGCCCAAAACTGCGCCGCAGCCTCAGAGGAACTATCGGCACAGTTTGCGATATTGAACCAGAAGATGAGCGAATTTAAACTGAAGGCATTATAAAATAAAAAGGCTGCTCCGGATGTATATAAACCGGGGCAGCCTTTTTTATTCAAACGTTAAATGCTAGGTGTATGTAAAATTAGTTCTGCAGATATCCTGTAATCAGCGTGCCGATCGATGCGATACCGGCTATGAGCACAACACCCATGTTTCTCGTGTCGCCGCCAAACTGGAACGCTATCTGGCCTGCGCCGAACGCCACGAACAATGAAATGACCAAGCCACCAATGACAAATAAGATCATCGCGATAGCAGCAGTCTTTGCAATAGCACCGCCCTTAGGCAAGTCTTCCTCGTTCATAACGTCTTTCCAGTACAGATCCCATTTCTTGATACGTGGGAACAACAAAATGGTGATTGGTAAGCCTAAAAAGATTGCTGCTACAGCGTTGTTGATCGGGATGATGCAACCGAGGGCCGCGAACGGAACAAGACCCAACAGATCAACGCCCCATGCGATAACCAGACCGCAAGCAGCCGAAGCAACGATAGCGCTGATCAGATACAAGCTGATCTTTTTACCGTTTTTACAATCGGGCTCTGTATTGCCGCCTCCCAAGAAACCGAGGTTGTCCCAGAGTTTGTAGGGTATAAAGGCAAACAAGAAATTGCCGACAAAACCGAACACCGAACCCCAACCGCTGGAACCACCGATCAGATCGCCGATCGTGTTACCGATAGCGGCGCCCCATGCGCCAGCGGGCCCGAAGAACAGGCCGAACGCAACGGGTATCATGTTACCCGGGCGCAACTCGGTAATACCCGGGATAAGCGGGATTGCCTTGAACGGGATCAAGATGGCCGCGTAAATAGCCGCCGTCAAGGCTGTGAGCACAATCATCTTAGTACTCTTCCACATTTTAAGAACTTCACGCATTAAAATACCTCCTTAAGATATTAAAATAAAAACCGACGTGTAGAAGGTGAAACGGTAATAGATAGCTGCGGCGAAGAGGAGTAGTACGCATAAGCAGAACACATAGTCGGAGGCGGAGAATTTTATCTGCATATACTGCGTACGTTTATCGGAATATCCAAAGCCCTTGGACTCGAGAGCCATGGAGAAAACGTTTGTACCTCGGATGACCGATACGATTGCGGGGACCATCAGCGGCAGGTATTTCTTGAGTCGCGTCAATATGGAGCCGCTGTCCACATCGAGCCCGCGGGATTTTTGAGCCTGTAGTATAGTAAATCCGGTATTGACAATCAGCGGAACCATACGTATGGCGGTCGACATTGCGAATGCGCCGCGATACGATAGCCCGAGCTTTATCAGCGCAGCGGACATTTCCTCGATTTTTGTGGTCGATATGAACGCGAGGCTTGAAATTACGATAACGATCAACGCAAGCCCGGCTGATGCGCCCTTATTCAAGCCGTCTATTGTGATAAACCAAAGAACCGGCTGTCCGGTACGTATAGAAATCGTCCACATGATGAATGAAACTGTGAAGATCGATAGATAAACAAATTTAAGCTTTAGTATGTTTTTGCTGCACTTACCGAGAGATGCGTAGATCAAAGCGAGTGTAAGCAATCCGATTTGAATAAACACATTATAAAACATCAACGCGGTCGCCATAAAGAAGCAGACAACGAGCATCTTTGTACGTGGGTCGAGCCTGTGAAGAAAGGAGTCCCTATCCAGATACATAAACAAATCCATTGTATCAGCCCCTTTCCGCTATATATTCCATCTCGTCGAGCGAGAGGATGGTAGAGCC
>CAYURR010000188.1:0-5390 GCA_964446745.1 uncultured Defluviitaleaceae bacterium
GTTGCCCCAAAGGCTCTGACAATAATCGCGGCCATTTGCGCGCGTGTCAGATTATTCTTAGGCATCAGGTTACCGGCCGCGTCACCGGTCAGCAGTCCGTTGTCCGAAGCGGCCTGTAGGGCCTCGGCGGCCCAGTAGCCCGTCGTATCTGCCGCAACCGCCGTCATGGGTAGCATCGACAGCACCACGCACATGGCTATGAACAGACTAATAAATCTGCGTCTCACATCTTAACCTCCTTATGAATTTATATGGAGGCAGTATAGCGTATCAAACATAACAAATGGAATGCATCCTGCATTCTTTTAGCTCATTTGTCATTGACAATTTCAAACCCTTGACCTTGGGTCGAAATATATTGCTGCATATCCGCGTCGATCGAAATCTTTTGAAGCAGCGGCATCTTTTCTATCGGTGAGAAATCCGTAACCGGAGTGTGCATCAAATATATGTTTTCAAGCATCGGGAAACCCTCCGGCAGTGCGGACAGATTTCTTACCGAGGTGCGCGCAATGTTTAGCCATGTGAGCCTCGGCATGTGTCCGAGGTCCTCAAGTCCCATCAGTGGGGTATTGCTTACATCGAGTGATTTGAGCAGGCTGATATTCTGCAGCAGCGAAAAGTCGCGTATAGGATTTGAGGCAAGTGCAACGTCATTAAGGTTCGGAATCTCCGCCAGCGGTGAGACATTGTAGATTACGTTGCTTTTAAGGTTTATGTGTTGAAGTAGCTTATGCCCCGCAAGCGACGACAGATCCTCTATCATGTTATAGTATATCTGCAAGGACATGAGATTTTTTAGCTTAGCTATATCCTCAAGCGATGAAATAGTGCCGCGCGGCTCCTCGCCCGACATTATAGCCATGTCCCATTGCGTCAATTCATTATTGTCAGAGTCACGTCTAAAGGCCTTTGTGCCGACTATCAGGATGTTGTTTACCGATAATAGATCCTGCTCGGTAATGATGTCGTGGTCTTCCTTGCCTAAGGACACACGTACGGCGTTTTCGATTATAGGCTCTGCAAACACGACGGATTGCTGAGCCGGCATTTCATATTCCGCAGTCATCGTCATACCAAATCTGATGCCCGCCACAAATGTAAGTGCGAGGCACGCCAGCATCACTAATACAGCTACACAACGAAGTATCATCGGATTGTGTGACAGCGCATTCTGTAGAGCCTTTGAGCTCTTATAGCGCAAGCGCGGTTCAAGCTCCGTACACTTACGGACAACATGCCTCAATCTGCGTGATGTTATCCCGCCTAGGCTTTCGGACGGTATGCAGCTCCCGGTCAGCATATAACATAAGACCACACCCAGCGCGTATATATCCGTTCGCGCGTCGGTCTGCCTGAAGCCATACTGCTCGGGTGCCGCGAACGCGTTAGTACCCATGCATTCCGTATCCGCCGGTGCACCCTCTGTATATTCACGAGAAATGCCGAAATCTATTAGCTTTATCCGTTGTGGGGAGTTTTCGCTTACGATGATGTTCGACGGTTTTATATCCCTGTGGATCACGGGTGGGGATTGGGTATGCAGATAGGTCAGGATATCGCAGAGCGCCTTTGTTATCTTGACCGCGGTGTACTCGTCCGTACCGAGCACAAACAGCCGGTCAAGCGGCTGGCCCTCTACATACTCACGCACGATATATACACAGTCTTCATCCTCATATGTACCGGCGTAGCGTGGTATGCCTGGGTGCGATAGGCGCTTTAATATCTCGCCCTCCCTTGCCGGATTTGTGCATAACTTCTTTGAATAGCTCTTTACAGCATATAAGAGTTGGTCTGTTTTATGCTGCATCAGATAAGTGCTGCCGTATGTGTTTTCCGAAAGGCATTCAACCGGCTCGAATACGCTCAGTAATTCATCGGGCAGCGCTCCGGGCTCAAAGAACTCCAATAGGTCCTTCATGAGCCTAAAAGCGGTAGCGACAGTTCATCCAACATATTCTGTAGCTCAAGGATCGTATGGCGTTTTTTGATGGCATAGATGATGACGGCGTCGCGCTTTAGCCGCGGATTTAACTGACTGCGCCCGGCCCTTTTCAACAGTGTCTGTGTCTCGTCGTAATCCATTTTGAACCCAAACGCGAGCTTGATAGCCATATCTCGGGATGGCATACGGGTTCCGTTAAATAACTGATGGGCGTATGTACGATCTATGTCGCCGTTTATGATAATGTCCTTTCGTTTCATTCCGCGCTCCTCACACCATATCCTAAGATATGTACTGAGCGGATGGATACGCATATCCTCCTCATGCCGCTTAAAAAAGCCGACTAGATTCGAGGTCTTAAACAATCCCCTGAGCAATCCGCTTGTAGACAACCTGCTACCCTTTTCCGGCATCGCCACTACCCCCTTTCCCCACATTTTTATGATAATATTACGTTTGCGAGGACTTTTCAATAGAACCCATCTAGTGATGATTAGTCATAGCTTTACACATATGGTTTAATAACTTATACTAATAATGACATGTTTACACAATTTTCGCCGAAACGAGATGGGGATACGCATATGAGGGTAGAAAAGATCAACGATAATCAAATTAAGTTCTTTATAAATCACTCGGAGCTATTGGAACGCGATATCAGTATATCTGACCTGAACATGCAAAATGAAAAGCTCCAGAGCTTCTTTCATGAAATGCTGGACACCGCGTTATACGAATGTGATTTCGACGGGCGTAACACACCACTCTTGGTTGAGGCTCTGCCGCAGAGCGCCGATACGATCATTGTGATCGTCACTAAGATCAACAGCGAGGTCATGAAGGCCTCCGATACATTGACGCGCATACATAGACAGGCGATCGCGGAGCATATGCGGCGTGTGATACAAGAGAGCGAAGTAAACGAAAAACAGCCCGAGCCTGAGCTCGTGCTGGTATATTCGTTCAATAATATCGATACGGCCACAGCGGCATCCGCCGCGATACATAAGCATCTTTCCGGCGAGGATGCCACGGTTTTATACAAATACGACGGCTTATATTATCTGCATGTCGAGCTAACCTCAGAGAACGGGTTGCTGAGCCCGATTCTATCTGAGTACGGTCAAAAGCATATCTCATCTTATCTGAGTTCAAGCTTTTTGATCGAGCACGGTGAAACACTCATCGCACGTGACGCGGTCTCGATCCTATCCTCAATGCATTGAGGCCTTTATCGCGCGTTCGAACTTAACGCGCGATATCATCACAACCCGCTTACATCCCACGCAGCGAATAACAAAATCCATACCCATCCGGAGCACCTCCCATTCGTCGGAGCCACACGGATGGGTTTTTTTCATGCGTACGATATCGCCTATCTTTAGGCCCGATTTATCGTCCATATACGTCAGTTCTGCTCGTGCTCGCAATACACACAGCGATATGTGCGTTTCTCAGCATCGTATAACCTGAACATATGCACGATCTCTTTTTCAATAGAGCATATGCAGCGCGGGTTCTTGCACTTTATGACATTGCTGATATTGTGTGGCAGTGACAGCGGATATTTTTTCGTTATCTTGCCGTTTTCCACGACATTTACAGTTGCACTCGGATCTATATATCCCAGAGCGTTCAGATCCAGATCGATCCGATCCTCAACCTTGATGATGTCCTTCTTGCCATGCTTCTGGCTCTTTACATTCTTTATGATCGCTACGCTGCAATCCAATGCCCCGAGGTTCAGATAATTATATATCGTCATAGCCTTACCGCTTGTAATATGATCTATGACCACGCCGCGTTCTATGCTATCTATACTTAACATAATCATACCTCCAACAGTTTTAATATCAGCGCCATACGAATATATTTGCCGTACTGCGCCTGCGCAAAATACAGCGCCCTCGGGTCGCTGTCCACATCAACCGATATTTCGTTCACCCTCGGCAGCGGATGTAATATACTCAGGTCCTGCTTTGCGTTTCTTAGCTTCTGCTTATCGAGTATATAGGTATCCTTCAACCGCACATAATCCTCTTCGTTAAAGAAACGCTCTCTTTGTACCCTCGTCATATACAGGATATCCATGTTAGCGATATTCATTTCCAAATCCTCAGCCTCGGTATATTCGCAGCCATTTTTTGTAATATATGACAGTAGATAATCCGGCACGCGTAGTTCCGACGGGGATACAAGCAGGAATTTATTCTCTTTATAGAGTGCGAGGGTCTTTATCAGCGAATGCACGGTACGCCCAAACTTCAAGTCGCCGCACATGCCGAGCGTTAAACCGTCGAGCTTTCGTTTGGATGCATAGATCGTCATCATGTCCGTCAGTGTCTGTGTCGGATGCTGATGCCCGCCGTCCCCCGCGTTTATCACGGGTATACCCGAGTACATCGACGCTACAAGTGCGGAACCCTCCTTCGGGTGACGTATCGCGCAGATGTCCGCATAACACGATATCATCCGTATCGTATCCGCTACGCTCTCTCCCTTTGATGCCGAGCTCGAATCCGCATTCGAAAAGCCTATTACATTCCCACCCAGCGATATAAACGCGGACTCAAAACTCAAGCGTGTGCGTGTGCTGGGCTCGTAAAACAATGTTGCCATAATCTTGCCGTTACAGCGCTGCGCATAATCCTTCGGATTTTTTTGTATGTCCTCGGCTACCTCAATGAGCTGCTGGATCTCAGCCAATGACAAATCCGTCGGGTCGATTAAATGTCTCATAACATATTCCCTCCAATAAAATAATCCGCACCAATTGATGCGGAAAAGTCAGACGAGTAAGGCTAAATTGTGTGTTAGAAGCGGATAAAACGGCCTTTGAAAGACCATTGCTGCCGCCTATAATATATGTGATTCGCTGCTTGTTTGCAGCTAATGCCTTTCCGATAATATCAAAATACAATGTTCTATTGGTATTTTTACGCTTATTACTGTCCTCTATTACCATTGCACAGGTGTAATCCGTTGCAGATATCTTTTTTAATATATCTATACCTTCAACCTCGACATCTGAACCAGATTGCTTATCGCTTATCTCCGTAACGGAAACACTGACCCTACTACTCAGGCGTTCTATACATTCAGCCTGAGCCTTTCGCAGATAATCCTCTTTTAAATTTCCCACACATAAAATCCGTATAGGCATATTGGTTTGCATGTCAGTTACTCCCATTGCTCTCATTATCTATCCTTTTATTTATCCATTCTTCGAGCTTGTCTTTCTTGAAGACATAATTCCCTTTTATTTTTGTAAATGTGCCGTCCAACTCACCGGTTTTGATGAATGATATAAAATCATCCGTATTCATCATCAAAAAAGCGGCGGCCTCATATTCAGACATATATTCAGAAAACCGCATTGTACTGTCTGTAGTCGTGACGGACAAGCTACTCGGCACATGTGTTGTGCCGGGCATATTCCCAG
>CAYURR010000189.1:0-5354 GCA_964446745.1 uncultured Defluviitaleaceae bacterium
GCTCTTTGACGAGACTATCCCATTGACTATACCGCTGTTTGTGCCTACCAGCATGCCAACATTACCAGATGCTGAGGTTATTGTATTATCCTGCAATACCAGGTCAAATATGCCGGAACCCTCTGATGTGCCCGAGTTTGAAGCAAAGATCCCAACGTTATCTTTATCCATAGTAAGGCTTAAGTTGTATATTTTGCTTATATACTCAATGCCGGATTTGAGATTTGTGCTCCTCGCCGTGTAGCTGCCTTTGAAATCCTTTTCAATAACAGCTTTTACCGCTTTCTTAGCGGAAGTATATCCAAGCTCAGAGGTGCTATATTGAGTATTTCCGTTCGAATGTACATTAATTGACAATTTCTTATATCGATTCCAGAAAAGAGTATTTGTTCCGTCCGGAATATTCAAGGCATCATTTAAGTCTGTGCCGGCGTATAAGTTCATATCGATGCTAAAATCTTGAACAATGTTCGCATCCATAGCATTATTGTCGATATTGTCTAATTGCCTAGGAGAGCGGACATACATTGTTTTAAGATTATTTGAAATAGGATACAAATCCGAACCGGGATATACAGGCTTTCCGCTGCTATCTAATACAAGATTACCTTTCGGATCTTTTAAAACAGGATAGATTGCCTTAGCAAAATTGGGATTAACCCAACCGTGGAAAACCTCACCACCCTTTGTATATGCTCTAATGCGAATAAAGTCTGTGCCCTTTAAAGTCGAAACACTTGTATAAAAGCTCTCAACTAAATCAATTGGCAGAGGTATATACACACTACCCGGTTTTAATGCTTTTCCCTTGGTGCCATCGATTACTTTGTAAGTCAGATTCTTATTGTCAGTATTGATGTTACCTGTTGCAGGCGACGCATCATTAAATACTGAGTCTTTTGTGTATACATAGAGATAATTTGTACTACCACCGTTAAAACTTGCAATAAATGATCCAGGTTTTGTAACCTCAATCATATAACCTTCTTCGATAACGGCGTCATTATCAAATTTTTCCTTACCGCAGACCTCACATATTTCTATGCTCCCATGATAATGCAATTCATCAAATGCACCGTTTCCTGACCAGTAATGAACCATTTTTTCCATATCCAATGTTTTGGTTTCATTCCCGTTTGTATCCTTAGTGTAAATCGGGGTTTGATATATTTCATAATATCTAAGATATAGCTCTGACGAAGTAGATATAGGTCCAGCTACAGGCCAGCTTGAAGGTATATGAACATTTGACGTGTTCAGATATGGCCGAACCCTTATATCTTGAGACATCATTACATCTGGGTTATTTATGTCAGAGCATGACCAATTTGACATTTGTTCCTGAGTGGTTTTAACAGCGAGTAGGTCGTTTAACTCCAATGAATCCTTCGGTTCTCCTATACGAGTATAATCCGATTCAGTTACGTTTACATTACCAGCATTGTTGTAGATCAGATTTACACTTCCGGCTTCATTTACAAACCATGCACCTTTATTAAGCGAATAACGTACACCACTCAAGAAATATGCGCGTGTATACGTGCCTACAGTTGTTCCGCTAATCGGATATATGGTTGTTATAGAAGTACTGCTATCAGTTACTACTGTGATCAGCGGAGCCTTAGCAAGGAATATGGCGTTGGTAACGGCCGCATTAACAGTATCATTTGGGTTTATGTTGTTGCCAACAATACCTCCTACATTACTCGTGCCTTTGACTGCGGCATTGTTTGAGTTGGAAACAAAATAAACATCTTCAACAGTACTATTATTCTTGCCTACTATTCCACCGACATTGGAGTTGCCGTTGACTGCTATAGGATCGTTGGCAGGAGCCAGATTTCGATGATCTGGGTTTGATACTATAGATTGTACAGAACACAACTTGACAACACCGCCGTTGTTGTAACCAGCAATACCTCCAATATTGTCTACTGTTGCGTCCACGACGGATTTCCATAATCTTGGCACCGTAGCTATAATAGCAGAATTCTCAATTGTTCCTCTGTTTTCACCGGTAATACCACCAACAAATGATGATCCTGAAAGCATTTCCGTGGCAGCTTCATGATTAATTACGATACCGTCTATCAAGGCTGTGATTTTACCGCTGAGAGTGGATTCTCCGTTGCATCCTGTAACACCGCCCACATAATTTGAACCAGCTACTTTGATATTTGTTAATGTTATATCTGTGATGGCTGAACCAGATAGGTTCTTACCGGTGATACCTCCTACAAAGTTCTTACCCGATACATTTAGCGAGTTGATATTCATTGATTTTATTGCGCCGCTGTTTTGCTCAAATAAACCTACCGGGGTGGTTACTGTATCTGGAGCGTTAATTTTGACATTTAATACATTCTTAGAGTCTCCGTTATATACACCCTTAAATTCGCCGGCAATTACCGATTTATCAAAACTCAGTATTGTGCCATCATCAAGGTTTGCAGTTTTAAAGTATGTCTCCTCGATTTTCAACTCCGATTTATACAATTCAAAGTTTAAGTTTAATTTCTGTGTATACTCGGCATCGGGTATCGTTCCAATATTTTTCATTTGCCTAGGCGAACGAATATCAATCTTTTTTGGAGAGACACTATCATCAAAAGGCGCAAATAATGGGTTGAATTTTTCATCGGCACCAATATATGAAAGGCTGCCATCTGCATTGGTCAGTTTTATTGATATTTTACCCGGACGATCCTTATCCACTGGATTTTTCACATCCAATAAGGCCAATGCCTCAATGGCCTCATTATCCATATAAAGACGAAATTTGCTTAGTTTTTCGTCTTCGTCAAAGAATTTTATGGGTTTGTTTTTAATTGCCGTAACACCACTGGGTAAGGTTGGACTATTTTCCCATTTCCAATTCGGTGTAACATTATTGTTAGCGACATCAGTCAGTGTGAATTTAGCACTATTAGCGCCATTACCTATAGTAAGCACAAACTCATTCGCATATGGAAACTCAATACAATATCCATCGTTATAAACCAAAGTACCGTCTACAGGATCAGCCGGTGCTACTTTGTAAGGTGAATATCCCCATATGACTTCATCATAATCAACGCCGATTACGTTCGAATAGCGTTCGTAGTATTTTAAAACCGAAGAGCCTGATACGACATCATCCCCCGGCCAGTCTCCGAAATGTTCGTATTGGTTCGAACCGCCATCATTCGATGATATTTTAGGATAAGGATAAGGCTCTCCTTTACAATTTAATACAGCATTATCTTTTACGGTAAGAGGCACTGTAGAGTTGGCAAAGTACTTTTTTAAGGCTGTGTTTAACGTTACTGTAATAGCTTTGAGTTGATCAACGTTAACCTTATTACCTTGGCAGGGAGTATCATTGTATCCATTACCACCTAAATAATATATCGATCCATAATCAGCAACCGTGCCGTTACCAATTGTAGGCTTTTTGCCGGTCGGTAATAATGCTGTCGAATAACAACGTTCGATCTCTCCACTTATATTGTTTCCGACCAGACCGCCTATGGTTGCATTGTCATACTTAAACGGTGACACATATTTGTCGGTACCGTCTTTTTCTGAATAATTAACATAACAGATTTGTATTTTTGCACTGGATGAGGTTGATCCGTTAATTCCCGCTATACCACCCATTGTAATACCAGTTGCGGATGGTACACCGTCAAATTGCGTCATCATAGTTGCGGATTTTTCAATCAATCCATCATTAGTCCCAGTAATACCGCCTATTACGCTGTTGCTACCACCGGTCAGTTCGGTATATGACACTTCTATGCCGGTTACCGTATCTTTTGCCGTACCCTTTGTAAAGCATGATATGATCTTTCCACCAGTAGCATTTTGTCCGGCAAAAGCACCTATTTTCTTATCCGCTCCGCCTTTTATTGTCGCGTCTTCAAGTATAAGCCCTTGTATGGTGCCGGCATTTACTCCAAATAGCCCCATATACTCAAATGGAGTTGTCGCTATATCCGAAGTAATATTCAACCCCGTGATCTTATGGAGCTTAGGGCTGGCTGTATCTCCATATATAGCCGAATAGTTACCGGTAAACAGAGTTGTTGAATCACATATAGGTAGGAAATTACTGATACCTGTTGTTGTGTATGTTGTTTCCGGAGCCGGAACCGTCAGGTCTATATCGCTCATCTGTATGAAGCTTCCGTTTGATTTATATCTAACGTTAAAAAGATGACGGGGCGAGTAGACAAGGTATTGGGTAGTTTTACCAAATAAACCGGATGGCGTAGTCAACACATCGCCAACCAACGAATTGGCTACAGACACAGAGCGAGCCGTTACCTTGCTGCCTGTAATAAAAGCATTTATGTTGCACGGATCGATACCGGCGATGGCAGGATACTTTTCGCCTATACTATGCTTAAGATTACCGTCCGCCATATTGCCGCCTACATAGTCGATGACCCATACGAAACGGGAGTATCCTGTAGCAATAGGCTCTCCATCATTTGTATTTGTTGTCTTATATATCGCATGAACGATGCTCGATGACAAAGCCGCGGTGAGGCTTGTTTCCGTTACTGAAGCTAGATCGATACCTCCGCTGGTATATGCGGCTTCCGTATCAATACTTTTTAAACCTGCGTCAATAACGCCGATCTTTAATGCTCCGCTTTTATATACATCTTCATGCATCAATATCTCAGCATACAAGACGTTCTGATATGTTGACGCATCCGTATCACTGTTTTTCAACGCTGTAACAAACCCATCTTTAATATTTATAACAGTCGGGGTCGGGTTTCCCGGGTCAGCGCCTGTATATCCCACTCCATAATAGCCTTGGCCTCGAGCCTGAGCGTGTTCATAACCCGGGCGCGCTCCATCTACCTGTTCATTATCGGAAACGCCGTTCGCAGCATATCCAAGCGTAGTTACATCATTGGCGTCGCTATAAAACACCGAGAGCACGACACCCGTCATTATGTTGTATTCTATCAGTATTGCATTCTCAAGGACAGATTTATCCGTCACTACCGGACCGAGTAGCCTTATCACTGGGTCGCTCGCTTCTGTTACGCCCTTGGCCTTACTTAGATATCTGACAAGGGTTTCATTATCCGAATCTTCAGTTGGGGGCATCGATCCGGCGCCCAAAAGTTTGTAAACATTGAAGGTGTCGTCGGCACTGGCTACAATGTACTCCTTCTCATTTACGTCTGGAGACGTCGTGTAAAATCCCGGATTCAAATCATACAACCCTCCGGTGATCTTCAGCTCGGTCAACCGGTTCTGCGCGGCTACAAACAGTGTGCGCGCTACATTTGCACGTTCTACACGTCTGCCGGTTCTGAAATAACCGACAACCGACGGTACGGCGATCGTAG
>CAYURR010000190.1:0-5336 GCA_964446745.1 uncultured Defluviitaleaceae bacterium
TCCCTGTCCGTACAAATCCGCATCCCCCGCAGCCCTCTCTGCAATTCGGGGTCAGCCGTTGCTTGTGCGCCTTTTCGCACTCGTTTATAAGAAAATCCTTGCTCACACCCGCATCGATGAAATCCCATGGCAGTACCTCATCATAGGATCGCTCACGCGAGGTATAAAAATCCATCGATAAGCCGGTCTCATTAAACGCCTGGTGCCATATCTCCGGCTTGAAATACTCCGTCCAGCCGTCGAAACGTGCACCGGTCTTCCATGCCGCATAGATCGCAGCGGACACACGCCTGTCTCCGCGCGCGATCACACCCTCGAGTACCGCGAGCATTGCATTGTGATATCTATATTTAATCTGCTTCTTTGTAATAGCATCCTTTATCATTCGCTGCTTGCGCATAAAGCTGTCGAAGCTGTCCTGCGGCATCCATTGAAACGCCGTAAACGGCTTCGGTACAAACGCCGAGGTACTGATGTTCACGGATACCTGACGTATACGCTGTTCCTTCGGGCGCTTGTAGTATAGATCCACAAGCGACTCCGCGAGGCTCACGATACCATTAACGTCCTCGTCGGTTTCGGTCGGCAAACCGATCATGAAGTATAGCTTCAGCTTGTCCCAGCCCGCATTATATGCCAGGCGGCAGCCCTCAAGTATCTCCTGCTCGTCTATACCCTTGTTGATAACATCACGCATACGCTGTGTACCGGCCTCGGGTGCGAACGTGAGGCTACTCTTACGCACCTCCTGTATCCGCTCGAGCGCGGCCAGTGAAACCGCATCTACGCGCATCGAAGGCAGGGAAATGTTGATGTTCTGCGCTGCGTGTGCATCGGTCAGCCTGTCCGTGAGCTCCGTAAAGCCCGTATAGTCGCTCGTACTCAGAGACACCAGAGAGATCTCCTCACAGCCGCTGTTTGAAAGCAAGGCCTCGGCCTGTCCGGTCAGGTTGTCTACCGAGCGCTCCCTGTATGGTCTGTATACATATCCGGCTTGGCAGAAACGGCAACCTCTTATGCATCCCCTGAATATCTCGAGTGTCACGCGATCGTGCACGGTCTCGAGTAACGGGATCAGCTGATTGGTTGGAAAGGCCTCGTTGTTCAGATCATCCGCAAATACCTTTCTGATTGTAGACGGTGCTGCGGAATGCTTCGGCGTAAAGTTATGTATCTCGCCGTTTGCCTTGTAGCTGACATCATAGAGCGCAGGTACATAGATACCGCGCATATTTGCAATACTTATTAGAAACTCTCTACGCGAACCACCCGAAGCCTTGTGCTGTTTATATGCATCCAATATATCCAAAAGCCCGGCCTCGGCCTCTCCGATAAAGAAGAAGTCAAAGAAATCCGCAAGAGGCTCCGGGTTATATACACAGGGGCCACCCCCGCACACGATCGGGTCGTCCTCGCTGCGTTCTGCTGCCCATATGGGTATACCGCTCAGATCCAATACGTTCACGATATTGGTGCAGCTCATTTCATATTGCAGGGTTATTCCGAAAAAATCAAAATCCTTGACCGCATCCCCGGTCTCCAACGCATACAGCGGGATATTTTCGCTACGCATGACCGCTTCCATATCTACCCATGGCGCGAATACACGCTCGCAATATACATCCTCGCGCTTGTTCAGCATATGATAGATGATCTGCATACCCAGGTGGCTCATGCCTACCTCGTATACATCCGGATAGCAAAACGCAAAGCGAACCGCAACATCGTGCGGATCCTTCACTACCATATTTATTTCATTACCAATATATCGCGCAGGCTTTTCAACCCGCAGTAACATCTCATCAGTCGGTCTCACTCAATCACTCATTCAATTTATTCTTTGTGATCAGAATCAGAAATGCTTACACCTCTAAAGGCTCGCCGTCTTCATCATCCCAATCGTCGTCTTCATCCCAGTCCTCGTCATCTTCGTCGTCCCAGTCATCATCGTCGTCTTCGTCGTCCCAGTCCTCGTCGTCGTCATCCCAGTCTTCATCGTCGTCTTCGTCGTCCCAGTCTTCATCGTCATCTTCATCGTCCCAGTCCTCGTCGTCGTCATCCCAGTCTTCATCATCGTCATCGTCGTCCCAGTCTTCGTCGTCCATATCTTCATCATCATCCCAGTCCTCGTCCAAATCTGCTAAAACTGTGATGTTATATTCATTTCCGTCCACCTCTGGATACACAATACTCCTCATACTCTGCCTCCTTTGTAAAATTCATTTCGCCTATATACGTGGTAATGTTTAACGCTTTCTACATCACATCCACAGGTTCGATCCCCAATACCTCCAGATGCTTCAACAGTACCGCCCGTGTGATACGGCATAGGTTTAACCATGAGTCGCGCTTCTCTTCCGATGTCTCGGTCAAGATATGGCAGTCGTGATAGAACTTTGAAAACGCAGTAGCTATCTGATATGCACTCTCGCAGACATCATTAGGGGTTTTGTCTGTAAACGCTTGTTTGTAGCATTCTGGGGACAGTAATATTTTAAGCATCAATTCTCTCTCGCTATCCGAATACACACCAGAAAGATCTGTCACCGCACAGCCGTCCACGTTCTCCTGAACCTTTTTCAATATGGAGTTGATACGTGTGACACAGTACAGCAAATAAACACCTGTCTTGCCTTCGGATGACAAGAATTTATCCGTATCAAAGATATAGTCCTTTTGACGGTGGTTTATAAGATCACCGAATTTAATCGCAGCCATCGCAAGCTTTTCACCGGCCTTTTCAGCAACCAAATCCAAAAACTCTGATAACTGCATCACCCCACCATCGCGTGTCTTATACGGCTTGCCGTCGCTTCCGTTTACCGTGCCGTTTATTACATGCATGAGCTCTGTCTCGCGCGGTATGATGCCGGCCTTTTTCGCACAACGGAACACCTGTGTAAAATGCATACTCTGCCTGTTATCAACGACATACCAGACGCGCGTGGGTGCGAAATCCCTTTGGCGCTGTATCAGCGTCGCGAGATCCGTCGTCGCATATATATTGGAGCCATCTGATTTCTTTATTATCACAGGCGGTATCTCGGCCTTGTCTGTCTCTTCTGAGACATCCACAACCAAGGCTCCCTCGCTGCGATACATCAGGTTTTGTTCGTTCAATATCTGTAGCAGCTCCTCAATATATGGCTCCGAATTGCTCTCGCCGTACCATAGATCGAAATGCACATCGAGCCTGTCGTATACCTTTTTCATGTCCGCAACCGATACATCTACGATACGCTTCCCCAATTTTCTATATTCTTCATGACCCTTTTGCAACTGCACGGTGATCTCCTTGGCCTTTTTCTTGAACTCGGGATCCTCCTTGGACTTACTGCTTGCAAACGGGTAAATCTCGCTTAGCGCATCAGCGGTTAATGCTTCAGCGGTTTGCTCCCCGCAAATGCCTCGCTCCTCCATCTCGGCTATCACCAGACCCATCTGTAGGCCCCAGTCGCCCAAATGCACATCACCGATGACCCTGCATCCCATGGCCTTTGCCAATCTCTTAAGTGTCTCACCGATAACAGCTGTACGCATGTGCCCCACATGCAATGGTTTAGCGACATTGGCGTTGCCATAGTCGATCACGATCGTCTCTGATTGTCCGATCTGTGGTATACCCAGATGCTTGTCGCTATTTATCTGAGTGACCAATGACGAGAGATACGTATCCGATAAAACAATATTAATAAACCCAGGCTTAAATGCCTCCGCTGTAAATGTACCGCCGCTGTTATTATTCAGCGTCTCGGCTACCTCGGTCGCTATAGCAAGCGGCGCCTTTTTATGTAGCTTTGCACCCGCGAACGCGCCGTTGCATTGAAACTGGCAGAGATCCCACCTGTCCGACACGGTCACAACACCGAGCTCCGGACCATATCCGCAGGCTTCAAACGCCTTACCGACTTGTTCTGACAGTGCTTCGATAATAGTTTTCATATATTTGTATGTTTTCCTTCCTAATATTATAGAAATCGACATGTTTCAGCGTTAAAAAACGGGCACTACATCAAGGTACGCGTTGGCCAAGGCCGCCCGTAGCTATCAAAATGCCCGCTTTGTTTCTGCTGCACAACGAAATACGGATCGGCTCAGTGATGTGAGCTACCGTCTGCGTTGGGACAGCAGTATAAAACGTATAAGGTTCAGTACAGCCGTGAGCGCGGCAGCCACATAGGTCAGCGCGGCGGCGTTTAAAACCTTCTTAGCCGGCGCTATCTCATCGTCGGTTAAAAATCCCGTATCCTCAAGCATAGTAATAGCGCGGCGTGAGGCGTTGAACTCTACCGGGAGCGTCACAAGCTGGAACATTACCACAGCCGAAAACAATACAATACCCGCCTGCAGCATTAGCATGCCGAGGCCGCCCCTGCCCGAGGACAGAAACAGTCCCAGAAAGATCAGTGGCATAGCCAGTTGAGAGCTTATGCTTACGACCGGAAAGATCGTGTTACGCAGATTTAACGGGAAATACATATTATCGTGCTGCACGGCATGACCCGTTTCGTGTGCGGCCACGCCAATAGCGGCCAGCGACGCACTTGAATAAACGGCATCCGATAGACGCAAAACCTTGTCACGCGGATCGTAATGATCCGTCAGATTGCCCGCTGTACGTTCTATCCTCACATCATGTACACCGGCCTTGTCCAGCAGCATGCGCGCCACGTCAGCACCGGTATATCCCTTGCGGTTTGGCACAGCAGAAAATCGTCGGAACGTTGCGGAAACCTTATACTGTGCATACAGCGATAACAGTATTGCCGGTATCAACAGCAGCATAGTCCCGTCATAAAACGGCCACATCATCATGAATAAATCTCCCCTTTTCCATAATCGGTCTGCCCCTCATATAGTCGGGGGCACTCATTACCTTGCCACCCTGAGGCTGCAGCCTAGTCACCTTTAAGACGCTGTCGGCGGTCTTGACCCAAAAGCCGTCCTTCTCGACCGACACCACGGTGCCGGGCTCCGCGTCAATGGTTTGAGTTATATACGCGGCATCAGGTAACTTTGTTTCGAATATTTTCAAGAAACGGTCTTCATAATGAGTATATGCCCCGGGGATCGGGCTAAATGCCCGAATAGTATCCCTTATCTGTTTCGAAGGTTGACGCCAGTCTATCTGCGTATCTTGATTCTTTATCATATGGGCATAGGTTGCGTGTTCGTTATCCTGTGGGGTGAATTGTGCCTCGCCGAGTTCTATCATATCGAGTGCCTCCAACAGCAGATCCGCGCCGATCTGGGCAAGCCGGTCATGCAGCTGCCCGAAATCCTCATCAATTCCGATTGCCGTGTCTTTTGTTATGATAATATCCCCCGTATCGATG
>CAYURR010000191.1:0-5303 GCA_964446745.1 uncultured Defluviitaleaceae bacterium
TTGATCCGAGCTATCCTCGAACCGCCGCTTTTCATCGTGGTATCTCCTCCATCATAAATCCTTCTACAATGTCATTTTCCCTGATGTCGTTAAATTTATTAAACAGCATACCGCATTCGTAGCCGGTGTTTACCTCTTTGACATCGTCTTTGAAACGCTTCAGAGTATCCAATGTGCCCTCGTAAACGACCTTGCCGTCGCGCGTCACGCGCACCTTTGCGTTACGCAAGAACTTACCGTCCGTGACATAACAGCCCGCGATATTACCGACGCCCGAAGCCTTGAAGATCTGCCTGATCTCCGCGTGGCCCGTGACGACCTCTTTGAATACCGGTTCGAGCATGCCCTTCATAGCAGCCGTGATATCCTCGATCGCGTTGTAGATGACGCGGTACATACGCAGGTCGACCTTCTCGGCGTCCGCTACATTCTTGGCGGTAGGTTCAGGCCTTACATTAAAGCCGATGACGATAGCGTTTGAAGCGGATGCAAGCATAACGTCCGTCTCTGTGATAGCACCTACGCCACCATGGATAACGCGTATACGTACTTCTTCGTTCGTGAGCTTTTCAAGGCTCTGACGGAGTGCCTCAACGGAACCCTGCACGTCTGCCTTTAAGACGATGTTCAGATCCTTAGTGTTACCGTCCTTTATCTGCTTAAACAAATCGTCCAGCGAAACCTTTTGCGGTGTGGCCTTGATCATGTTCTCGCGGCCCTTTGCGATAACGGAATCGGACAGCATACGCGCCTGCTTCTCGTTTGCGGCTACATAGAACATATCACCGGCCTGCGGCACGTCACCGAGACCCAATATTTCGACCGGTATAGACGGGCCGGCCTTTTTGACCTTTCGTCCCTTGTCGTCCATCATCGCACGTACACGACCAAAGCTCGCGCCCGTAACGACAGTGTCGCCGACATTTAGTGTACCGTCTTGAACAAGAACCGTAGCGACCGGACCCCTGCCGCGATCCAGTAGCGCCTCAACGATCGTACCCCTTGCGGGTTTGTTCGGGTTGGCGCGTAGCTCCTTCATCTCGGATACGAGCAGAATCATCTCAAGCAGATGCTCGATACCCTCTCTCTTAATAGCCGAAACGGGCACGCAGATCGTTTCGCCGCCCCAGTCCTCGACCAAGAGGCCGTGTTCCGTGAGTTCCTGTTTGACCCTGTCCGGATTTGCTCCGGCCTTGTCGATCTTGTTTATAGCAACGATGATGTCGACACCAGCCGCCTTTGCATGGTTGATGGCCTCGATCGTCTGCGGCATAACGCCGTCGTCCGCTGCCACGACCAATATAGCGATATCCGTTACGGATGCACCCCTCATACGCATAGCAGTGAATGCCTCGTGGCCGGGTGTATCCAGGAAGGTAATAGGTTTGTCGCGTTCGAATACCGTGTATGCACCGATATGCTGTGTGATACCACCAGCCTCGGACGAGGTCACGTTCGCGTTTCTGATCGCATCGAGCAATGAGGTCTTGCCATGGTCGACATGACCCATAACAACGACGACGGGCGGGCGTTCGGTCTTGTCCTCTTCGTTGTCCACGGTCTCGTTGAATGCCTGATCAAAGAGGTTTACATCCACATGGGGCTCGACGATGACGTTAAACTCCATGCATATCCTCTCGGCGGTCTCGTAGTCTATCTCCTGATTAACCGTAGCCATCACGCCTTGCTTCATGAGAACCTTGATGACATCCGAGCCCGAGCGGTGCAGCTTCTCGGCGAGCTCTTTGACCGTGAGAGTCTCGCGGATCTGGATCAAGCTGATATCGGGTTCGATCTTCTTGGGCATGATCTTCTTAACAGGCTTCTGTCCCGGGCGCTTGCCGCCGGTCTCCATCTTCTCGAGGAAGACCTTATTCTCGCGCCTATCGCCCTCAGCCTTCTTCTTATTCTTTTCATTGGTCTTTTGTTCGTTCTTTTGGAACAGCTGCTTCCTGTCGTCCTTTGACGGTTGCTCTACGACCTTCTTGTCGTCCTTTTTGCCGCCTGCCGCCATCGGCCTCGGGTCACGCCTCGGCGGTCTGTCCGGACGCGCGCCGCCATCCCTCGGAGGGAATCCGCCGCGGTTCTGTCCGTCACCGTGTGGTCTGTTGAAACCCGGACGACCGTCATCACGCCTCGGTCCTTGCCCCTGACCTTGTCTGAAACCACCCGGACGATCGCCGCTCGGACGATCACCACCTGGGCGATTACCATATCCTGAGGAACCCTGCTGACCCGTAGACGGACCGCGTTGCCTGTCTCGGTTATAGCCACCCTGACCGCCTTGGGAATAGCCCTGTGAGCCACCCTGACCTTGACCGGAACCCTGACCCTGATACGAACCTTGACCCTGCGGTCTGGGCGGACGGTTCTGCCATTGCTGATTACGATTTTGACCGCCCTGGTACTGGTTGGAATTCTGGCGTTGGTCTCTGCCCTGAGGCCTGTCGCCGCTGTGTTGTCTGTCGCCGCTATGTTGCCTGTCACCGCTATATGAAGTGTTTGTACCGCTATGAGTGCTTGTTCCAGCCTGCGGATTTGTCCCGCTTTGGCTATTTGATCCACTGTGAGAATTTACTGCTCCAGAAGTATTTTGAACTCCGGTAGTGTTCTGTGCCCCGGTGGTGTTCTGTACCCCGGTGGTGTTCTGTGCCCCGGTGGTGTTCTGTACCCCAGGGGTGTTCTGTACCCCTTGTTTTCGTTGCGGAGGTTGATTTTGATATGTTGTAGGCCTTCTGTTTTGGCCTTGATTTTGCTGCCTGTTGTCCCTACCGCTCTGCGGTTGAGGAGGACGATACAGAGACCCCTGTTTGTACTGAACGGTCTGACCACCTTGGCTGGTTTGACCACCTTGGCTGGTTTGACCACCTTGGCCGGTTTGACCGCCTTGGCCGGTCTGATGCTGATTATTTGATGAAGCGGGAGCCGATGCGCTCTGTGCAGTCTGCGAACCCTGCGAACCCTGATGATGAGGTTGCTGTTGCTGAGAGTGCTGCTGTGGAGGCTGTTGTGGCCTTGCCTGAGCCGGTGCTGCTGTTGCCGGACCGGACGATGAACCCGTTACATGCTGTGGCTGTGCGGGTTTATGCGTGTTTATATTTTGCGTATGTGCTTGCTGTTGAGACTGTTGCTTTTGAACCTGTTGAGCCTGCTGTTGCGGCTTCTTCTGGTACGTGTCCCTGAGCCTTGCGATGATGTCATCTTCGACACTGTTGAAATGACTCGTGACCGATACACCCCATTCATTTAGTTTTGCCATTACCTCGTTATTTGTTCTGTTTAGTTCCTTTGCTATTTCATGTATTCGACGTTTCCCCATTCACATGCCTCCTGTTTGTTTGATCCCGTCCGATTCGATATGCTCAGCCAGTTCCTGTCTGACGCTTTCATATATTTGTGTGGGTACCGATTTTTTAAACGAACGTTCCAGCCCCTTGTTTTTCCTCGCACGTTCAAAGCAGGCTATGTCCTTGCAGATGTACGCACCGCGACCGTTTTGCTTGCCGGTTGGGTCTATCGACATTGTGCCCGCTTCCTCTGAAAATACAATGCGCAGCAGGGATTTTTTTGGTTTCATTTCATTACATCCCGTACATTTGCGCAATGGTGTCTTTCTAACGCTACTCGTCATATTCCATCTCCGGAATAAAGTTTGTCTCCTTTGCGGCCGTCTCACTCTTTATGTCGATGCGCCAACCCGTAAGCTTTGCGGCGAGGCGCGCGTTCTGACCCTCTCGGCCTATGGCCAGCGACAGCTGATGATCGGGCACCACGATCTTTGCGCTTTGATCCTCAGAGGATATCCAAACCGCGAGCACACGGCTCGGGCTCAGCGCAGCCGCTATAAATTTATGCGGATCGGCATCCCATTCGATGATGTCAATCTTTTCGCCGCCAAGCTCCGAAACAATCGCGTTGACCCTGCTGCCGTTTTGACCGACACAGGCGCCCACGGGTTCGATGTTAGGGTTTTTGGAATGCACGGCGAGCTTTGTGCGGCTGCCCGGCTCTCGGGAAATGGATTTTATCTCCACCGTGCCGTCGTATACCTCAGGGACCTCGAGCTCAAACAGGCGCTTCACAAGCTCCGGGTGCGTACGCGATACATTGATCACGGGGCCTTTTGTGCTCTGTTTTACATCGAGCACATATAGCTTTAGGCGCTGTTGAAAGTCGTAACGCTCCCTGGGCATCTGCTCCTCGTGAGAGAGCACCGCGTCGATCTTTCCGAGTGAAATGATCACGTTGCGGCGTTCTTTACGCTGAACGATGCCGGTCACGATATCGCGTTCCTTTGCGATGTACTCGTTATAGAGTATCTCGCGCTCGGCCTCGCGAAACTTCTGCACGACGACCTGCTTGGCCGTCTGCGCCGATATGCGTCCGAAATTACGTGGCGTGACCGTGATGTCGACTACATCCCCGACGGCTGCGGTTATCTGTATGCGACGCGCCTCGTCGACCGAAATCTCCGTAGCCGGATCCGCTACCTGCTCGACGACATTCTTCTGAGCATAAACGGCAACCTCGCCGGTATCCCTGTTTATGACCACCTTTATGTTAGCGGTTGAGCCGAAATTCTTTTTACATGCGGTTACAAGCGATGTCTCTATTGCCTCGAATATGACCTCCTCATCTATGCCCTTCTCCCTTGAAATCTGCCTCAATGCATCAATCAATTCCGTCCTGTTGTCCATGCTTTTTTATCATCCCTTCTTTCTACTGTTCTTCATCTGTATAAAGGAGCGTTTGTTAAAGTATCACCGCAAGCCTGCAAATGGCTACGTCTTCCCTTGCAAAGCGTAGTGCTTCGCCGCTCTCGTTCTCTATCTCTATGAAACCGTCCGTAAGGCCTAATAACTTTCCTTGAAAGTTCTTGCTTTTATTGATCGGCTTATATAATCTCACGTCCACGATGTGCCCGGCAAAGCGTATGAAGTCGCTGTCCTTTTTTAGAGGCCGATCTAATCCGGGGGAGCTTACCTCTAAGATATATGCCTCGGGTATCGGATCCTTTTCATCCAACGCCTTTTCGACGGCGCGACTCACGGCTTCGCAGTCGTTGATGCTGACGGGTTCATCCTTTTCTATAAAGATGCGCAGATATTTATTTGAGCCCTCCTTGACATATTCAAGATCCCAGAGCTTACAGCCGTTTGCCTCGACGATCGGTTTGATGAGGGTTTCCAGTTTCGATAATAGATTGCTTTGTGACATCAATACCTCCACGCGTTACCAACGCGAATTTTTCCTTATAAAAACATGAGAGTGGGCGTCAACCCACTCTCATCAAGTAATGTAAA
>CAYURR010000192.1:0-5244 GCA_964446745.1 uncultured Defluviitaleaceae bacterium
CGGATTTAGCCGCGGATATATCTTTGAAAACGACGAGTGTGGGATGTATTCGTCAAACACTTTTGAGTGGTGTATGGAAGGCATAAACCCCGAGATCCACAATTTGCAAAGGCTGCCGATGGAGACCCTCGCGAGCTCAACCACTTTGTTGGAGCAGACGGGCATGAACATAGTAAGGTCTTTAGATGATTTGCTGCCCGAGGAACGCGCGGTCATCGAACCACAGGGGATCAAGGCCATGCTGCAGTTCGCGATACATGACAAGGGTAAGCTCGTAGGCTTTGTGGGCTTTGACGACTGCGTGAACGAACGTATGCCGGTCACGACCGAGATAGATGAGATCGGCACGATATCACATGTATTGGGGACTTTTTTAATCAAGCATCGCACATATGAAGCCGAGCAAAAGAGCTTTGCGGCCCTCGAGACAATAGTAAACAACATTGGAAACGCACTGTATGTGGTAGATCGGGACAGCTACAAGATATTATTTGACAACGAATATGCGCAAAGGATCACAAAGGGCTCGATAGTACATGAGTATTGCTATGAGGCGTATAGGGGTAATACCTCGCCGTGCTCAGATTGCCCTATGAAGGGACTTAAGGAGGGCAGAACCCAATGCTCATCCGATGCGTTTAACCGAAAGCTCGGGATATACACAAAGGCTGTAGCCACGGCGATTGAGTGGCATGGCAACAAAAACGCATGCCTGATAAGTTGTACAGACATTTCGGAGTATAAGATGTAGTGCTCGACGCGCCTGCGGGCGGAGAGGGGTGTTTCCGTGTCTTATGGTTACATGCTGTTAATCGGGTTTGTCGCGGCCATCGTCTGTTTGTTTGTATTGCTGCGCAGATATATAAAGATGAAGGAAAAAGCCGAATTCTATGCGCTCGTGAGCGAGCAAACCCCGCCTACATACTTTGAGTATGATATCAAGCACGGTAGGATGCATAGCTCATTAGCGCTGGCGGATCTCTATGGCGCGTTTAGTAATAACTATAAATACATGGTAATGGAAAACTTCCCCGAATGCGCGGTCACCTCCGGTAATGTGCATCCCGATGACTGCGAGCGATACATGGCGTTCTATGATGCTATCAAAACCGGCAAGATAGAAAAAGGCGGTATAGAGCTGCGTATATTGAACGATTACTACGGCAAATACATATGGAGTTATGTGTTTGTAAAAACGCTCAAACGTTGGCGTGGAAAGCCGCAGAAGGCACTCGGTATCATCCTCGACCTGAATTACACGGATAAGCTCACCGGTATAGATAACAAATATAAATTCGCAAGCGACGCGACGCGCTTACTCGCCGCGCGAGATGGATATAATGCCCAAGGGCAGTTTGCCATTGTGTTGGTTGATCTATATAACTTCAAATTGTTTAACGAGATAAACGGCTATGACTATGGCGACATGCTTTTAAAGCATATGGCCGAGGTCATTTGCTCGTCGACGGTTGAGGGTGAACTCTGTGCGCATTTCTTCTCTGATCATTTTATATTGATGCTCAGATACGACGGGCGTGAGGAGCTCACGGCCAGACTGGAAAAAATCTTGAGCGATATCAGTAGGCTCGATTTCCTGTCGGACAAGAGCTATACGATAACCCCGTATGCGGGTGTATATGTGCCGGATGACAGGTCGATATCGATCGACACGGCTATCGATAGGGCGCGTCTCGCACAGGTCGGTATAAAGGGGCGCGGCGAAAGCAATGTCGCGTTTTTTGAGGAGACCATCAAGAACACGCTCGTACGTAGGCAGGAGATCGAAAACTCCATGGAAGCCTCGCTGCAAAATAAACACTTCGTGATATACATCCAGCCTAAATATAGGCTCGAGGATGAGCAGATCTATGGCGGTGAGGCCCTCGTGCGCTGGAAGAACGCGGACACTTTGATTTCACCGGACGAGTTCATCCCGCTGTTTGAACAAAACGGCTTCATCACAAAGCTCGATATGTATGTATTCGAGAGCGTGTGTAAGATGCAACGTGCTTGGATTAATAGCGGATACACTGTCGTACCGATATCGGTCAACTTTTCACGGCTTCACATCTTTAACCCGCAGTTCGCACGTACACTCGCGGATATAGCCAATGCGCACGGCGTGCCGCATCATTTGCTCGAGATCGAGATCACGGAGACCATCGCGTTTAAAAACGAGCAGGTCATCGCAAAGGTCATCGGTGAGCTCGCAAGCTTTGGCTTCACGCTATCCATAGATGACTTCGGCTCAGGATATTCGTCGCTCGGTATGCTCAAGAACCTACCGTTTAACGCGATAAAGATGGACCGCAGCTTCTTCGGGGAGTACACGGACATCAACAGGGCAAAGGCTGTAATAGGCAATGTTATAACGCTATCTAAGCAACTTGGTATCGTGACCGTTGCGGAGGGTGTAGAAACGAAGGAGCATATTACGTTCCTACGGGAGCTTCAATGCGATATCGTGCAGGGATATTATTACGCTAAGCCGTTGCCCGAAACAGAATTCACCGAGAGACTGCATACAGAGAGGACTGCATAAAATGAACGACCGGCTCGCGGAGCTGCGCAATGAGATTGATACCGTGGACGATGGGATAAAGGCATTGTTTGAGAGGCGCATGGGGCTCGTAAAAGAGGTAAAGGCATATAAGCGGCAGCACAAAGTTCCGACCCTAAACGCGTCGCGCGAGCAGTCGATCGTCGACCGTGTGACATCGGATCAAGACGCGTTGATGGCTCAATATACGACGCGCTTGTTTACGCATATGTTTGAGATGTCACGGGAATATCAAAACGCGGGTGACACGATGTATGGGCTGCTCGGCGAGAAGCTCTCGCACAGCCTGTCGCCTCAGATACATGCGATGCTCGGAAACTCAGCCTACAGGATCAAAGAGGTAGCTCCAGATGGGCTCGATGCGTTCATGACCGGACGCGCGTTCAATGCGATCAATGTGACGATACCATACAAGCAAGCCGTGATGAAGCATTGCGCATGGCTGTCACCGGAGGCAAAACGTATAGGATCGGTCAACACGATCGTAAACAGAGACGGCAAGCTATACGGCTACAATACGGACTATTACGGATTTTCGTATCTTGCGGCTCTTACAAATACATCGGTTAGGGATGTGTTTGCGGGTAAAAAGGTGCTGATCTTAGGCAGCGGTGGCACATCGCTGACTGCCAAGGCGGTCGCGGAGGATAACGGCGCTCGTGAGATCATCGTAATATCGCGTACCTCCGAGCACAACTACGACTCCTTGCATATGCATGCAGACTGCGAGGTCTTGATAAATACTACCCCTGTCGGCATGTATCCGAACGAGGAGCCAAGCCCGGTCGGGTTTGAGTTGTTGCAGACATACAAAAACCTTTGTGTGGTGATCGATGTAATCTATAATCCATTGCGCACGACATTGTTGCAGTATTCAAAGGAACTCGGCATACCGTATATAAACGGATTACCTATGCTCGTCGCACAGGCCTGTAGGGCACACAGTATATTCTTTGGTGAGATCGAATCGGACGAAGCAGGGGATATAAAACCGGACGAACGTGTCGAACGGATCACCGATGCGATCCAAAACGACGCGTCAAACATCATCTTGGTAGGGATGCCGGGCAGCGGGAAAACCACGCTCGCTAAGAAGATAGCCGCGATGACCGGACGCAGATTTGTGGATACGGATACGGAGATAGAAAGGGTAGCGGGCAAAAGTATACCGCGCATCTTTCAAGAGGATGGAGAGGCACATTTCAGGGGACTCGAATCGGATGTAATAGATAGGGTATGTAAGGAAAAGAATGCCGTGATCGCAACAGGAGGAGGCGCGGTGCTCGCGGAGCGAAACCGCCGTATGCTGATGCGAAACGGACAAGTGATTTGGGTACAGCGTGAAATCAATAAGCTCAGCACTTTTGGCCGTCCGCTGTCAAAAAGCCCGGAAGTACTTGCAGCTATGTATAATGAGCGTGAACCGCTCTATAGGCAGGTGTCTGATTGCTCGGTTTCGGCCTTTTAGTAAGATATTACGCCTTTTTGTTTCGAAACACTATGAGCTTACTGATGATATAGTTGCCGACGATCACGAGGGACATCGTAAAGCCCTTGCATAGAAACTCCGGTAGGCTCATGTACTCGATTAATAGAATCAGTAACACGGTCTCCATAACATATGTAGCGAACCGCCCTGCGCCGAATTTAAGCACCTCGGTTAGCAGGGTTTTTATATGCCATTCGTGAGACAAAAATACGAATTTTTTATTTACGATAAAAGCGAACACGAGCGCGACAGCCGATGAATAGGTGTTCGACCAAAAAACATTCTGCCCAAGCACGGAGAGCACCATATATAACGCATATGCGAGTATAGTCGTCAGCAAGCCGCATATTAGGTACGCTTTGACCTCCCTGTCCGCAAGGATGTGTTTGACTATAGACATCGCCTTATCGATCAGATTCTTCATTCAAAAACTCCCTTATCACATAAATAGGACGCTGCTTGATCTCCTCAAAGATACGGCCGATGTACTCGCCCATCAGACCCAAAACCATCAACACGATACCCTGTGAACAAAGGATGACCGCGACGATAGACGACCAGCCCGTGATCGTCGTGTCCGTAAATAGCTTCTGATACAACACGACCAGCAAATAAATAAAGCTCAAGAAACTAATAAGAAATCCCAAGGTTGTTGCGATCTTTAGCGGCTTGTACGAAAACGCCGTGATGCCGTCCATTGCGAATTTGATCATCTTGGCTAGTGGGTACTTTGTTTCACCCGCGAAGCGCTCCTCTCGCACATATTCGACAGCGGTCTGCTTAAAGCCTATCCAGCTCACCAGGCCACGAATGTAGCGGTTGCGTTCGTTTAGGCGGTTCATCGCGTCGCAGACCTTGCGATCGATAAGACGAAACTCGCCCGTATCCACGGGCAGATCCACCGTCGTCATCTTACGCAGCAAACGGTAATAAAGCTTTGCGGTAAGCTTTTTAAACGCGGTTTCGCCCTTTCGCATGATGCGCTTGCCATATACGACCTCGTAACCCTCGCGCCATTTCTCAATCATTTGCGGCAGTACCTCAGGTGGGTCTTGCAAGTCGCAGTCGATGACCATGATGGCCTGACCGAGCGCATGCTCCATACCGGCCGTAATCGCGGCCATGTGCCCAAAGTTTCGTGAGAAGCAGATGCATTTGACATGCTTGTCTGTAGCGCATATGCTTAGTAATATGT
>CAYURR010000193.1:0-5222 GCA_964446745.1 uncultured Defluviitaleaceae bacterium
CAAGAAATGTCAATGTATTTTTACTAAGTCATTGACGATCTCACTGACCATTCTGACTTGCTCGTATTTCCTCACATCATTATTTGTAACTATATCAGCAAATACCATTAGCTCCGCCTGCAATGTATTTTTGTATAGCGGAAAATCGTATTTTGTTCTCTCCCCGCTACGCCTGTCTATACGCAGGACCTCCGTCAGCTCCGACGGCGCGTCGATCAAAACCGCCCCATCCTCTCCTAATATCTCATTTTGAATATATCCCTGCGCAACCTTTGAAAAGTTGATCGTACACAAGAATCCATCGAAGTCGAGTATCATTGCGCCGGCCCCGTCTACGCCGTTCTCGAGTCTCATCGGCATGTAGCAGAAATCCTTCGGCCTGCCCCATAGCGCGACAGCAAACGAGATCGGATAGCAACCCAAATCCAACAGCGCGCCACCCGCGTAATCCGGATTAAACACATTTGGGATCGTCCCGCTCGATAGCCCGTCCTTAAACTGAGCATAACGTGACGAATATTGATTGTAGTTCAGCGTGGCTACCCGTATAGGGCCGATAGCGCTTATCGCTTCCTTTACAGCATCAAAGCCAGGCGAATTTATATGCCTATACGCCTCTATCAGAAACACGCCGTTCGCATCCGCGATCTCGTACGCGCGGTTAAATTCATCCTTCGTCACGACGAGTGGCTTTTCACAGAATATATGCTTTTGTGCACGTGCAAAGCGTTCGATCTGCTCGCTGTGCAGCGCGTTTGGTGACGCGATATATACAACATCGACATCACTCGCTTCTATGACCTTCAGGTCATCACATATCTCCACATTCTCTATATTACCCGCCGCGATATGCTTGTCTGCCATCGCTTTCGCCTTGTTTATATGCCTCGAATATATAAACCGCGCTTCGTATCTGCCTGTTTGCGCTGCCCCTTCTATGAATCTATCTGTTATGAAGCTTGTCCCTATTGTCGCGTAGGTTAATTTAGCATTCTTCATTTGTTTTCCCCCCAATATTTAATAACGAGGCCAATGTCGGCTTTATCCCAAATCGTGTGCATGTATCGTGTATCTCGGATAGCATGTCCCCGCGCTTGTCCTCCGGAATGCGCGACTTGACCGCACGTATCATGGTGTTCTTCGGCGTGTGGGTGTCATCAGCAAATTCCACGAGCTGCACCTTGTAGCCTTTATACGCCAATATGTCCGAGCGCAACGCGTCAGTCAACAGCGCCGAGAAATGTTCCTTGATCAAACCGTAACGCGTGATTACCGGCAGCCCCGCACTGTCCGTTTGATCTGCATGTTTTATCTGGGCATTCAGCTCGTGCTGACAGCATGGCGCACAGAATATCAGCTTTGCATTGTGCTTGATCGCGAATGCGAGTGCGTAGTCGGATGCGGTATCGCACGCATGCAGCGAGATCATGATATCGATATCACCCGTGCATTTATAACTGCATATATCACCCTCCTCAAAGCTCAATCCCTCATATCCATAAGCCCTTGCGGTGTCATTGCAGTGTTTTATTACATCACTCTTCAGATCTACGCCTGTCATTTGTATGTTTAAGCCCTTTATATATATAAGATAGTGATACAGCAAAAAGGTCAGATACGATTTGCCGCAGCCGAAGTCGATGACCTTTATCGGGCTATTATCCTGTTTATCCAATAGCCCCCCGTCCCCGAGCACATCACCGACGATCTCCGCGAAGCGGTTTATCTGTCTATATTTGCCGTACATGGCCTTTACGACCTTGCCGTCGCGCGTAAACACCCCCATATCCACAAGTGCCGGTATAACCCCCGAACCAGCCCCTTCCTCAAATATGTAGTGCTTAGTTCTGTTATGGGGCTGAGGCTGATGCCGCGTTTCGGGCTGGCCGCTATCAGAGCCCGTGTTATTTAACGAGCGCTTAGATACAAGGACCTTTCCCTTCTTGCTGATATGGAGATTGTATTCGCTGTCTGCGCTGAACGCGTTGACCTGTCGGTAGGACGCTTCACCCCCACCGTCCAACAAGGTCGCTATATGCGTAGATATATCCTCAATATTTATCCTGCGGTGAAAGCTCTGATTGTTTATGATGCGTTCTTCTTGATAATAAAGCCCCGCCTTACCGCCGTCGGTCAGTGTGAGGCATATTCGTGCTGGGTTCGTTTGCCCTGCAGAGGTTGTTTTATTCCCGGGCTTGCTGATGATGTATCGTATAGGACGCGCGTCCGCTATCGTTTGCAATTGCTTTTGTATTTCATCCATGAATGATTCCCCGATTCGGTTATTTGTGGCGATTATACCACATAATCCCGAGGGTCTACAGGCTTTCCGTCCAGGCGTATCTCAAAGTGCAGATGCGGTCCCGTACTGCGGCCCGTGTTGCCAGACTTGGCTACGACCTGCCCCATCACAACCGTTTCACCCTTTTTTACCATCAACTGCGAATTGTGCGCGTAATAACTGAGCAGACCGTCCCCATGATCGATGATCACAAGCTTGCCAAAGCTCCCGTACGAGCCCGCGTATGCGACTTCGCCGCCACCCGAAGCCATCACGTCCGTGCCTTGCGGTACGGCTATATCCAGCCCGTTATGGTGTTCGCCGTCCGTGCCACCCATTGGATTGCTCCTGTTTCCAAAGCCCGATGAGATCGTACCACTCACGGGCATTATTACGGGCCCGGTGTAGTTCTGAGCGTTTTCGTTTGTTATACCCACATCCTGCGTCGCATCGGCCTGTGGCAAACCGTCGGCTTTCGATGCGCCCGTGTCATAATTGCGCGCCATATTACGCATGCGCTCGTCAGCCAGAGCGGATTCGAGTGTTTTGACCTGCTTTTGCAGGTTTTGATTCATTGCCACGACCTCGTAGAGCTTGCTCTCGGTTACCTTTGCGATGCGCTTGTATTCCATCGCGCGGAAATAGAACGAGAACATCATCGCACCCACCGAAATCACGAGTGCCGAGTACAGCAATGTCTCTAAATGCCTGTTTCTAAAACTTCTTACCGCTGTTTTCACGTCATCACCTGTTTCTGCCATTTGTATCAAATTTATCCATTGTTGTAATTTTATGCGCAAAATAGATTTCCTATACATTATGTTAATTTATTGTAAACATTCTTATGAAAATATTGACACTTGTACGCTTATATTGTATATTCCGAACCGTATTCAAATCATACTTAGGAGGTACACATGTTAAGACGTTTTATTTTGCCATTGTCGCTATGTTCGGTCATGGCGGTTTCATTGCTCGGTGGTTGCTCAAAGGATAAGCCCACGCCGACACCGTCACCCGCTCCGAACACAGAGGCTGAGGCTACCCCTGTGCCGCAGGAACAGGTTATATCCGATATCAAACATAACCAGGGCTCGGAAAAGGTCACGTGGCTGCCCGATAACATTATCGATCTCGATGTTCAATTCGACGAAGGCCTCGTCAATTATTCCATAGATTCGGGAAACAAGGATGAAGAGGGCAATGTATTGCCAAAGGTGGGCTTTATAGACACGGCGGGCAATATAGCTATAGAGGCACAGTATATGTCGGCAGGCTTTTTCAGCGAGGGTAAGGCTGCCGTTTCAATTGATGGTCTGCAATTCGGCGCGATTGACAAAACGGGCAAGGAGGTCATACCGCAGAAATATCGTTTCATCGGAACATATAACGAGGACATGACCATATTTGCGGACGAAAATGCCAATGTAGGTTTTATGGATACACAGGGTAATGTCGTAATACAACCGAAATACGCCTACAGCTTCGGCTTTTCCGAAGGCTTAGCGTCCGTAGCCGACAAGGACAACAAATATTCATTTATCGATAAAAAGGGCAACGAGGTCATCACCGGCGACTTCACATTCGTTTCGGACTTTGCAAACGGCGTGGCTGTTGTTGTGAAGATGGTAGATGAAAAAGAAAAGCTCGGCCTTATAAATGCAAAGGGCGAGTATGTCGTTGAACCCAAGTATGACAACATCGGTCTGAATAAGGACAGCGACATGGTTTTGGTACTTAGTAACGAAAAGATCGGCTACATCGACTATACAGGCAAAGAGCTCATACCGGCGAAGTACAAGGCCGGATATATGTTCTCGGACGGCGTTGCAATGGTTCAAAACGATGACGACAGCTGGGATATGATCGATAAGACCGGCAATGTGTTAAAGACATTCACCGAGAATATACCGGCGATGTTTTTTGAAGGGTTGGCGGCTGTTGCAGACGCAGAAGGCTTCTTCGGCTTTGTAGACAAAGAGGGCAATCTCGTGATCCCTCACGCATACAAGCCCATTAACGCCCAGCCCCCTTATTTCAATGATGGCTTTGCGATCGTGAAGTCCTCAGATGAAACGAAGTATGGGATAATCGAAAATCCGCTTAAGAAATAACTACGGGATATAAAAAACCATACCACGGATCTGCACGGATAAAAGACGGATTTACACGGATAAGGGCCTTTTTAAAGGCTTAATCCGTGTATATCCAAAAAAATCCGTGAAAATCTGTGGTATGGTTTTATTTTTTGTGTTGGTACTTATTCTGCAAAGTCACCCTTTTGCATATAATCTATCGCTTCCTGTAGATGGGCTTCAAAGTCTACATTTTCAAATGAGGTCGTGTCTACTTTTATTATTTTACCACCGGCATCGAAGTCCCCTAATGGTTTTATAGACTGTTTAAATAAAGCAAAATCATCGAGCAAACCGCCTATACGATTGGCGGGGTCGCGTTCGGGGCTGTTGTCGCGCTCGATGAAGCGTTTATGTATCACGCGCAGATCACCCACAAACACATATGTTAATGCGTTGTATTCATATTTCTCGATAAGCCTTCGCAGCATATCTTCGTCGAACTTTATAAAATTGCTCTCAAGGATGAAGGATGTACCCGTTATCATGAGCCTCTCGGCGATATAAGCCATCGTGCCGCGTGTAGCATTACTGATCTTCTTTTTTTCGTCTCTATTTTCCGCCGTAATGTGCTCCCGCATTACCTGTATCATCGTATCCTTGATAAACACTGGAAGATTTAACCGCTCCGCAAGCATTCTTGCAAATGTACTCTTACCGCCCGCCACATATCCTGCCACCATGATTATGGTCTTTCGCATATGCATACCCCCTCATAAAACAATCTAAACCTAACTTATATTTGACAATGTTTGACAAAATGTGATTAGATAATGTTGCACACTGCTTGTGGGTGGTTTGGCTTG
>CAYURR010000194.1:0-5210 GCA_964446745.1 uncultured Defluviitaleaceae bacterium
TCTCACAGATATCCAGGAGGCATGTCGCTAAGCCCGAGGATGTACTCTCGATCGATGATGTCATTAACGCAAAGGTTGTAGCTGTAGATGAGTCTACGCACAAGATCAGTCTCTCTAAGCGTGAAGCGGATGCGGATGAGGAAGCATATGCAGACGAGAACGCTATGTCTCAGGATTACACCTCCAATGAAGGTTATGCAGAGTCTCAGGACGCTGAGTAAACAAAAAACTATTATTAAAGTATTAAAATGATTAAATAAAAGTACCGCAGTATCATTGCAATTTCGTTTGCGATGCTACCGCGGTACTTTTTTACATACAGCAACATTATTTTTTATTGAGATTATCCAATATGGTGCCAGTAGAACTTGAATAAAAACTGAATCAACCAATGCTTAAATTTGAGTCAATATCACCCGCCAGCCTGCTAAAATATGTCGGAGCATTGGACATAATGTAACGAATCCGTCATAATATAGTTGTTGCTTAATTGTTACGTACCTGTTAAAATATGTGAGCAATTCATATATATAGAATGACCCCAAGATGGGTCAGATCGGGGGAAATACAATGAGCTTCAAGAGTACGGGCTTGCGAAAGGCGACTGTGTTTGTAATCGTAACAGCAATGATGCTTGCGATACTACAGATATATGTATATGCCACAGACAGCAAGCACTATGTGGAGCTGTTTGCTGATGGCAAGATATCTGAGTACAACACTAAGATGCAAACGGTTGCCGCCTTTCTACAAGAGCAGGGGGTTTCAATAGGGGCGTACGACATGGTTACGCCTGAGTTGGACTATCCATTAGCGGAAGATCAAGATGGAACAACGATATTTGTGGCAAGAGGATTTCCCGTACATTTGGTGGACGATGGCCAGCGTATAACAATTCCGGCATTATTCGGAATGAGCGTGTCCGATATCGTAATGCAATACAACGATGAGACCGGACAGACATATTACGCTAGTAATGCCGACATGCTGTTGACTGAAGAGACGGACATACAGATCGTTAAGGCGCGTGTGGCGATAACCGAAGACATAGAGGAAATGGAATATGATACCCAAATCATAATCAATAATAATTTGCCTATGGATTCGCGTAAGGTTGTGCAAAAGGGTGTAAACGGATCAAAACGGGTAGTAAAGACCGCGTTTTATTCGGGAGACAAGGCGCTGGGGTATATTACCGATGAAATAGTAGTCATCGAACCCGTACCACGCGTTATCGAGGAGAGTGGAGAAGGCCTCGGCTCTATCATCGACACGACCTCGGAGGATTTTAAATACATCAAGGCAATGACCATGAATGCCTCTGCATATAATGTTTATGAAATGGGTCTGAACCCTAACAGCAAAAATTTCGGTAAGACTGCTACAGGTGCAATGGTTAAGCACGGTATAGTTGCCGTTGATCCAAAGGTTATACCGCTCGGCACGTTATTGTATGTTGAGGGCTACGGTGTAGCGCTCGCAGCCGATACGGGCGGAGCCATAAAGGGTGCAAAGATCGATCTGTATATGGAGGATCCGAGCGCACCCAGGAAGTTTGGTCGAAGGGATGTAAAGGTCTACATTTTAGCTGACGTAGAAGAATAATTATAAAAAGAAGAATGACATGAGCATATTCCTTAAGATAGGCCGGATATTTAGACAGAGTAGCACAGAGCGTTTAGAAATGATCACAAAAGGGGATTTGCTAAGCACCTTTATGCTGTTATCGGTGCCCGGCATCCTGATGATGGTTATTCAGATGACCACGTCTATTGTCGATGGTATGATGGTGTATGTAAATGACAGCTCCGTGTCCGGGGCTGCCATTTCATATACCGCGACAATGCAAAACGTGTTCATCATGGGAGGGCAGGGCTTAAGCGCTGCCTGTTCTGCGTTGATAGGCCGTGAAAACGGCGCAGGTAACCGCGCAAAAGCCAAGAGCTATGCCGGACAACTAATCGCATTGACCTTTTTCGTAGGTCTTTTTTTTATACCCGTGACGGTGCTGGTCGGTTCTTTGCTCGCATCTAACCTCGAACCTAATCTGCAGACGCGCATCATGACCTACAATACATTCTTGGCACTATGCTTCCCATTGATATTGATACAGAGCACCTATAACTCTATAAAAAATGTCTTTGGGCATCCGGAGCTCACGTTCATGCGCGCGCTGCTGTTCATGCCCACAAAGCTGTTCTTCACCTACCTATTTGTAAATAAGCTCGGCATGGGCGTAAACGGTGCGGGGCTTTCGTCTCTCTGTTCGTATTCGCTTGTGACGCTGTTCATAGTTAAGGATCTGTTTTTCGCTAAATCAGAGGAGCGCATAACGCGTAAGGATATGCGCTTAAAACTTAGCGATTTGAAAATATTCATGGTGCGCTCATGGCCTGCCGTTATCCAAAACTCATTGAAATCACTGGGCTTTTTTGTAATTAAGATGGAAACCACACGCTTCGGTCCGGCCGAACTGGCCGCTCAGAGCATATCGGGCGATGTCACAAATATCTTTCAAGGTTTTACGGCCTGTTATGATGTATCGATCATCCCGATGGTCAGCAGCAATGTCGGCGCGGGGCAGAGTGAACGCGCGAAAAAGGCTGCGTTTTTGGCTGTGAAGATCGGGTTTGTATCATCGATATTCCTGTCGCTGTTGTGTATATTACTCGGGCCTATGGTCGTGACACGATACACCAGTGACCCCCAGATCATTCATATGGCGAAATACGGATGTTACATCATGGCAGCCGGGTTTTCGGGCTTCTCTGTGATGTTCAATGAAATGCCCGTTTTCATTGGCCTTGGACTAAACAAGGCATCACTGTTGATACAGACTTTACGCATCTGGGTCATACGCATGGCCGCATTGTATTTTATGTATGCGTTCTTCCCTGAATTGGGTATTTATGCGATCTTCATTTCCGCGACCATTGCGAATATCGCGGGTGCTATCATCAGTCACATCGTGTTCCTCAGAGCAAAATTTTAGACATAGGAGTGGGTATATGAGAGTATTAATGTTTGACATCGATACACTGCGTACTGATCATATGGGTTGTTATGGCTATAGCCGTAATACAACCCCTACGATCGATGCGATCGCATCGGAGGGTGTGGTCTTTGACCGCTATTACTGCCCGAACGCACCATGTCTGCCATCGCGTGCGTCGTTGATCACGGGGCAATACGGCATCAGAAACGGTGTGCTGGGTCACGGCGGTACAGCGGCGGATATCTGCGTGCAGGGTGAGAGTAGGGATTTTAGAGACGACTACAGTGAAAATGGCTTGTTTACGACCTTTAAGAAGGCCGGCTTCCATACCGTATCGTTTTCGACGTTCGCGGAGAGGCATTCGGCATGGTGGTTCAACGCTGGATTTATGGAATGCCACAACGTAGGTCTGGGTGGTGGGGAATCGGCTGAGCTTGTAACACCCTTGGTACTGGATTGGATCGAGCGTAACGGCGACCGTGATAATTGGTTTATGCATGTGCATTACTGGGATCCGCATACGCCATACAGAGCACCCGAAGCATTCGGCAATCCGTTTGAGAATGAACCCCTTCCCGATGACTGGATCAACGAGGAGGTCTTTAGCGAGCACCTGTTACATATAGGACCACATGGAGCCAATGAGATAAACATGTGGAATGACAACAGCAATCCGGCATATCCGAGGCACCCGGGTTCTGTAAAGGATATGAAAGAACTCCGTACATTCATGGATAATTATGACTGCGGTATAAAGTACACAGACGATAATATAAAGATGGTCACGGATTTATTGAAGCAGAAGGGACTGTATGGAGATGATCTTGCAATCATCATTACCTCGGACCACGGCGAGAATATGGGTGAGCTTGGGCTGTATGCGGAGCATGGTACAGCGGACGAGCCGACGTGTCATATCCCGATGATCATCAAATGGCCGGGCTGCCAAAAAGGTGCAAGGGTAGGGGGATTCCATGACAATGTGGACCTGCTGCCGACCGTTAGGGAGTTATTCGGTATGGATCCCGTGCGCGCAGGTTACCATGATGACTACCTGTATGACGGAATGAGCTATGCACAGACGCTCAAGGATGGAACGGACAAAAGCAAGGACGCGCTCGTGCTCACGCAGTGCGCGCATGTTTGCCAGCGCAGCGCAGTGTTTGATGATTATGTATATATCCGCACATATCACGGAGGCTTCCATCTGTTTGATAACGAGATGCTGTTCAATATCAAGATGGACCCGCACGAGCAAAAAAATATAGCCCGGGAGCATCCCGAGCTATGTGCAAAAGGTGCAAAGCTGATATTAGACTGGACAGATAAGATGATGGAGCGCTCGCGTTACGCGACCGATCCGCTTTGGACAGTCATGAAAGAGGGCGGGCCGTATCATGCCAAGGGTCAGCTCGAGGCTTATATCAAGCGCATCGAGGGTACACCGCGCGCATACGGTATCGAAAAGCTCAGAGAGAAATACGGTACTATCTATTCTTAAATGTATGGATTATGACGGTGACTGTATCGAGCCCCAACGCGAACAGGATAACACCTAAGAACAGAAGCCGCATACTGCCAAAGAAATTGGATAAAAAGTCTATGATGAATACGCTATTGATATCAATAGCACTAATAATAGTGCCGATGAGGTCGGCATTATAAATACCGTCGATATTAAGCCAGATGATCGCTATTACCGCACTTACGATGTTTGCAAGTACGGTTATGAACATGACCCTTGTTGTATATCTGCCGTCGATGAGCCGAACGGTGGCTTTTACAATACCCAAACCACCGAATAATACAATCATGTACCAGGTATTTCTCATCATATCGATGTTAAAAATCGGCATATATGCATTTATGGGCTCGATATATACCCCGATTAGTTCGGTAAAGAATAAGAAAAACATTATAAAGAATACAGAAAAAGCAATGCCTACGATGGCTTCAAGCTTTGGAATGCCTTTGTTGTTTTTTGGTACGGGCGGCAAACTATCGAGGCTGTCAGATACTTTTAGACGGATATCCCTGTGATAGAGTATCGCAAATAATATAGTCACGAACGCAAATGCAGCCAGCAAACCCGAACCCAGGCTATCGAACCATTGAAATACGGATATTTGTATAAACTGGGGTGGTAGCAGCAATCGTGAGATGAGCCACGACAGCGTGATGCCGCCTCCAACACAGAGCAGCACAATCTTTAACA
>CAYURR010000195.1:0-5112 GCA_964446745.1 uncultured Defluviitaleaceae bacterium
ATATTATACCATTGTTGGTGATTTTTGTACATGAGCTATCTTTATTATCATTTATTTATTTATATGTGTTGGAGGATATTGTGTATAGAAAATTGTTTTTTGTTTATATATTATGTGTCATCGTATTGTCTTTAGTTTCATGTGGGGTACGTGGCAAAAGTATTATACCGTCCGATGCTACGGTATCACCAAATGGAAAATATGCGCTTTCCTCAAATATTCAGAAGGATTTAAAGGACAGCGATGGTACATTTTACAGTATATACGAAGTTAAGTTATTTGATAAAGAGGACAATATATTGATTTGCACTTTTCCAATAATTGGAGAAGACTTTAGTTTTTTATGGAATTCTAATAGTAAATATGCGGTAGCTGTATATTCAGGCAGAACGTGGACTGATTATTCTGTTTTAAATGTTCTGAGCCATACACAATCCGACGGTATAAAGATGCCTCAAATTATTGAGGAATTGTCAAAAACCGGGGTAACATTTTCCTATACTCTTGACTCAAATCGACCTGACCCTCAGATATATCCCCTTGAATGGTCTCCGGATAACACAAAATTATTAATAGCTTATAAGTGTACAGATACAGATGGTTATAGGCAAAGCGGGGTTTTTGTTTATGATCTATTCGATGGGGCGTATACAAATTTGACACAATACCCGTCATCAGAATATTATCACGCAGATGTGCAAAAGCCGGATAATTTTAAATGGTGATACTGATGAACAAGAATAAGCCGCCTTTTCATTTTTATTTGAAAAGGTGGCTTCTTTAAAATATAGTCTTTATCAATAAAGCTGACCACTGTCATTCAACACATTATCTCTCTTTACCATCCGGCCTACCGCAAATCCAAACATGTACTGCACAACTATATACACCAGATTCAACAGCACAAAGATACCAACCACCGCGACAGCACCGATCTGAAATGGCAAATAATCTCCCATCTGCAGTGAAAGGGAACGCTGTACCGAGTATGCGGTATATATACTCGGGAGTATCACGATCAAGAACGCGACCCATACAATCGGCAGATATATATCAATAAATAGCTTTCGTATTGCCTTTGGGCGATACCCCATGGAATGTAAAATCAGCATATCCTTTGCATTGTCTTGAAAGTTGAGCAGCAGAGCAAGGAAAATGAGGATGCAGCCCGACACGCAGCCGATTATCTGGTTAATCATTGCGCTGTTTTTGCCCGACACCGCATCCCTTTCAAGCGCATCGATCTTTTGCTCATAGGTTGTCACGATACCGCTTTGATACAACTCGTTTTGATCCAACGCCTCCATACTAAGAGCCCCTGTAAATGCCGTCGCGGGGACTCCTATCACCTCTGCAAGCCCAGCCTTAGCCATATACACTGTATTACTCTTTGCGTTTGTGGCGATATCCGAAATCGTAAATGTCGAAGATACCCCACTAACGGACAATGCAACCTCGTCCCCAATGTCTATGCCATACATCTCCTTCAATGCAGGGCTGATATATATTGTACCGGCAGCGGGGGTATCCAATATCTTCCCCTCCGTATTCGTCATGGCAAATACCGACGCATTATTCTCCAACCCAACAATCGTTTGATCGATCTCTGTTCCTGGCTTTTGAATCGTTCCGTTTATATGCAAATAATAGATCGCCGAATCGTTTAATTCCTCCGTGGTTAGATATTTGTCAAACACCGTATCATATCTATAAAAATGCCCCTCTATCTGCGAGCTATACACCTTACTGCTACTGAGCGTCAGAGAGTACCCCATCACAAACATCACCGTAAATCCCATGACAGCGGCAAAAATCAATACAATAGCTACAGGCTTTCTCAGCGCTATACGCAGCGGAAACTTATTCTTTATGGGCAACACATGCACAAATCCACTCGCTATACGAGTAAAGACAGTCAACCTTTGCATGTTTGCGCCCGCCATCAATACTGCTGCCTCTTTCTTTCTGATCAAGGCATAGCAGCCTAAACTCACAATGCAAAACACAGCCATTGGCACAAAGACACCCAGCAAAACAGAAGTAGCTTGAACGGACTTAACCAGTCCCGTTACCGAGTAGGAGCGCATATTGGCGTTTAGTAGCACATCGGAACACGCGTACCCGAGTGCCAAGCCCCCCACCCCACCTAAAAGTGACACCACTGCCGCAAACCCGCCAAAGCATCCATAAAAGGCGCTGCTTTTAAACCCAAGCGATTTCAAGCAGCCAATCTGCTTTGAACAAGCCTTAATAAATCGGTAGAAAAACATCCCGAACACAAAGGCTGTAAGACCCGTCAGCACCAGCAGCATATTTGCCGCCAAAATGGTGTTCGCGTTTAACGCATTTAGATAAAGCTGCTGGTTCTCGTTGAGTGTAGCCGTTTGTAGAAGTATTGCCTTGTTGCCGTCTATCGAGAAATGTACAAAGAAGAACATAAACGACGTAAGCGTTGAAAGCAGCCATAACAACACTACAAACACCCTATTTTTCAATAGTTCCTTTGAAAGCTGTTTAAACAGTAACATTTGCTCACCCCCAAACCATTTCCGATGCGGTGATCGGGTTTTCGTTTATTATGTCTTTATAAATCAACCCATCCTTGATTGTGATCACCCTATCAGCGGTTTTTGCGATCTCTAGATTGTGTGTGATAAATAAAATACTGATCCCAAAGGTCGCCTTTACATTATGTAAAAGCTCAACGACCTGTTTGCTATTGGCTTCGTCCAATGCGCCCGTTGCTTCATCACAAAACAATATACCAGGCTTTTTTATTACCGCCCTTGCAATAGCTACCCGTTGCTGCTGCCCGCCCGAAAGCTGTGACGGAAATTTATCCAGGATGCTCTCGATCTGTAAAATGCGTGTCAGCCGATCAAACGGTAGCGCCTCTCGCTTGGGCGCTATACCGATTTTTATGTTTTCACCCGCCGTTAGATTACCCAATAGCATGTAGCTCTGAAAGATATTACTGACCTCATTACGTTTCCAATCCGCAAGTGCGTTTTCGGAAAGCTTTGTAATGTCCTTTTCTTGATACCACACGCAACCCGATGTAGGTTTGAGCATGCCCGATACTATATTCAGCATTGTTGATTTGCCGGAGCCGCTGGGCCCCAACACCGCCGTAAAGGTTTCCTCCTCTAACGACAGTGAGATACCCTTTAAGATTTGTTCATTTTGATTAAATACCTTTGTAATGTTTTCCGCACGTAAAATTGTCGACATTCTACTTCACCTTTCTGAGGATTTGGCGATTGATCGCCGCCACGTCACTTGTCACTCGGAAAATACTAATGAAGCACCCACACGCATAAACAATCACGCCCATTAGCAAAACAATCCATAGCGGGGTTGTGCTGTACCAACCAAACAAATACCCGGATGGGATCAGCACCAAGAATACATATGCTACCTCATACAAAATCTCAACAAAGTAGTATTTGCTTTCGAGTTTTGAGATCAGCAATAGCCCGCTATGTATCAGTGCGTTCACCAATAGCGATTCAAATACGCTGCTGATAAATAAGTATTTACCACCGTAGATCGTAGCGATCCCGCTCAGTACAAGTAACGTTAAGCCCGTAGTAGCAAGGGTATTTTTTATTAGAGTTTTCATTTAGCTCACCGTTCCTCAAGCTTTCTTTTGATATCGTGTAGATATTTACGGGCGATATTGATACGTTCACCATTTACAAGCGTAGCCTCCAACCGGCTGTTCATCAGTGACTTGACGCTTTCGAGCACGTTTGTATTTAGGATGCAAGCCTTACTCACCTGCACAAACCCCGCTCCCGAAAGCTCCTCGATCAACTGGTACAAACGAAGTTCCGTGCGATAAACATTTTTCTCCGTATACACAAAGGTTTTTTTGTCTACGCTCTCGATGTAATAAATTCCGGACGCATTCAGCCATATCTCTGTATTGTCCAACATGCATTTAACACGATTGTCCGCGGACTTTAATAGCGAAACTATACGCTGTATCCGTTTATTCATTTGAGCGTAGCGTATCAATACCTCAATATCTTCCCGACTTAAATCTTGCTCTAATTTAATATTTATCTCGCCCTACCCCCAATATACAAAAGCAAATTTTAAAATGCAATGCGTCTACTACCAACATGCAAGTTTGAGCTACCAACATGCGATACATCCCTCAATTGCTTTCATGCTGCCACGATTATAGCACTAAAAAAAGAGCCATGATAACTCTTATAAGTTTATCATAGCTCTACAACAGCGATTATATCTTTATGAACTTCCATTAGCCTTTCCGAGCCGTTTGCAAGCATGCGAATACAAGCATCACCGCTGGCGGTCTCAGTACAACCCCCGTCTATATTCCTATCGCTGATAATATCCCTTATCTTCCCGATCAATTCTTCATCTTTATTTACATTGACCAAGATCATGTTAGACAAGTGGGTGTATCCTTCAAACATACAGAAGCCTTCCATTTCCGTCTGCGAGGGGACGTAGTTAGCGTTGTCCCAATATATCAATTCGTCTTCGGAATACACCTTCGTCAAGGCCTTGTAGAAGTTGTACTTAAATCTTTCCTCCATACCAACCCGGCCACAGCTGATGATTTCAGAGTAGATCAGTTTTGAGGTCTTATCCTTTAGATAAATCTCCGTATCTGTTTGAAATGCCGAATCGGAGAATGGAATGCTGGGTAACGGATTATAAATCAACAGACCGCCGGAGCTTACAGTAAGCTTGGTTTTTCGCTTTGCCATCCCGGACTGCATTTTGTGAATCTTCTCATACGACTGCGATGTGATTTCAGCCCGAGCGTTTTCCCCTATCTCAATGTTGATTTCCTGATGATCCCCAGCCATTATGCCCGCAGAAACACTTAACATCATGATCTTCATTTTATTATGTTCGTCATAAAAAGGCTTTGTGATTTTAAACGGGGCGGTGAAACTAACGTGTTCTATAATATCGCGCTCATCAGTGTGGGCAATCTTTATATTTAGTTCAGATAAGCGATAATATTGGTTTTCTGTAAAACTCATTGAATGCCTTCCAACAAAACATTGCGCTTGATCCAATCAATTATAGTGTTAAGGCCTTCTTTTCCGCGGATATTGGTAAATACAA
>CAYURR010000196.1:0-5101 GCA_964446745.1 uncultured Defluviitaleaceae bacterium
CGGTGGCGACGGTGATCGAAGCCATTTGCATAGAGGCCCTGTAGACTTGAATGTTAGATGAGCGGAACGCATTTGCCATTTGGTTTCCGAGGTCCATCGTGGCCTCGACGACTATGCGGCGCAGTAATAGCTGCAGTGGTACAATCTTCGTGTTTTTGACGATGAACAGCATGCCGAGCCACCATTCGTTCCAGTAAGCCACCGCGTAGAACAGCGCGACCGTAGCCAATATCGGTTTCGCTACGGGCAACACAATCTGGAGCATGATGCGGATATCGTTTGCACCGTCGATCTTTGCGGATTCCTCCAGAGAATCGGGGATGGTGTTGAAGTAGTTCTTCATCAGTATCATGTTAAATACGCTGAACGAGTTCGGCACGATCATGACCAAGATGTTGTCGATAAAACCCAGATCACGGAGCACTAGATACCAGGGTATCAAGCCGCCACCGAAATACATCGTGAAGATAAACAGATTGAACAACACATTTCGGCCGGGCAGATCCTTTTGAGAGAATGCATAAGCCGCTGTCGTGGTTATAAACATAGACAATGCTGTGCCAAAGACCGTGATCGTAAACGTAGTCTTAAACGCGCGCATGAGCTGTGGATCGGAAAAGATGATCTGATAGTTGATCAGTGTGATGCTTTTAGGCCAAAGATATAGGGTAGGGCGCGCGACGTCCTCGTATTTGGCCAAAGAGATTAGGAGCATATTGTAGAACGGAAACACGGCTATGAGCATCAGCAATGTGAGCACCGTGATGATGATAATGTCGTAGATGTTGTATTTGTGTTTTAATCCCATACATTCGCCCCCATAAACTATAACAGACCTTCTTCGCCGATGAACTTGGCGATCTGGTTGGCCGAGAGTAGCAGGATGAAGTTACATACCGCCTTAAACATACCCGTAGCGACGGTCATCGAATAATTGCGTGCGCCGTCCTGAAACGCATAACGGTATATCCATGTATCGATGATATCCGAGGAGGAAAGCACCGCGGTGTTATAGAAGTTAAAGATCTGATCGAAGCCTGCGTTTAATATACCGCCGCATGCAAGTATCAGCATGATTACGATAGTAGGTTTAATACTGGGCAGTGTGATGTGCCATAAACAGTGGCCTCTGTGCGCACCGTCTACGATCGCCGCCTCGTATAGTGACGGGTCAATGCCCGCTATGGCCGCGAGGTAGATGATCGAGCCCCAACCTGCACCCTTCCAGATGTTTGTGACATGCAGCAGCACGCGGAATATCAACGGGTTTTGCAGAAAAGGTACGGGTTGCCCGCCGCCTGCGACCAATGCCTGATTGATAACGCCGGTGGTGTTGAAGATGCCACTCAGTATACCTACGACCAACACCCATGATAGAAAGTTTGGAAAGGTGTAGGCGGTTTGGTAAATCTGCTTGAGCTTTGGCAGACGCATTTCGTTGAGCATCAGAGCCAGTATGATGGGCATCGGAAACTCAAATAGCAATCTGCCGAGGCTGATCGTGATGGTGTTTTTAAACGCGTTCCAGAAATCCGGCTTTGAAACGAGCAAGTAGAACCACTTAAACCCAGCCCATTCCATATTCATGATCTGACCGATATAGCGCAACACAGGTAAATCTCCGAGTGCACTGGGCCTGTTGAACGCAAAGGTCTTGAACGCGAGCACGATACCGTACATCGGCAAATAACTAAACACTAAAATGAATAGCAAAGCAGGCAGTAGCATTATGTAAAAATATCTGTACTTCCACAATGCTTCAATAAAACCTGCACGCTTTTTCACAGTGGGTAGTGCCGAGACGTTAGTTGAATTGTTCAATTATGCCAACACCTCCTTTTCTTTACACGATTATAACAAAATGATACCATATGTCAAGCAATGTGTTATGAAATGTTCACAATCACGCGTGCACAAAAGGGGACGAAACAAAAAAAGACTCACACGGATAAATACCTTTTTGATGGTATCATCCGTGTGAATCCGTTTTATCCGTGTCTATCCGTGGTAATTTTTTTATTGCTCTACCTTGATATAGCCCTTAAGCCAGCTGACCTCCTCGTCTGACAGTAACGGAGACAGTAGCGTCAGCACCTCTTTGTTATATGCGTTCAACCAGACGAGATCCTTTGCGTTTAAGATATCGGTATCTATTCCCCTCGGGTCGATCGGGCAAAGTGATATCGTTTTGAAATGCATAAATTGTCCAAATTCCGATTTCATATAGCCCTCGCAGAGCAAGGTGTTCTCGGTGCGGATACCATATGCGCCCTCGATATAGAGGCCGGGCTCATTGGTTGTGATCATGCCCTCTTCGAACTTAATGTCTCTGGACTTCATTCCTATATTCTGAGGGCCTTCGTGCACGTTTAAACAAAAGCCCAACCCGTGTCCGGTGCCATGGTTAAAATCCTTCAGATGCTCCCAGAGCGGCATACGTGCGAAGGTATCGAGGTTCGCGCCCGACGCACCATAGATAAACACAGCCTGCGCAAGCGAGATGTGTGATTTGAGTACAAGCGAAAAGTCTCGCCTCATCTCCGGACTGATCTCACCCAGTATCAAGGTACGTGTGGTATCCGTCGTGCCGAAGGTGTATTGCCCGCCGCTGTCGATGAGCAAAAAGCCCTCGTCCGTGACAGCCTTGCATTGCTCGGGGTTCGGCGAATAATGCGCCATCGCGGCGTTGTCCATATATGCGACGATGCTCGTAAACGACGGGCACAGATAATCTGGGTTCATGCCGCGTATCTCTTCGATTTTTTGCGAAATATCCCACTCGGTGAGGGGCTGTCCGGATATTTTCCTACTCGCGATTTCCTCCTCGAGCCACTTGATGATACGTACCAACGATGCGCCGTCATGCAGGTTGGCCTTTTCCATACATGCAATCTCGGTTGCGTTCTTCTTGGCCTTCATCGTGGTCGTAATATTTACCGTGAGCTTTTCCTTCGGGAAGTCCTGTATGATGGATGCCAATAACTCACAGGTGGATTCGGGGGAGTAGATCACTCGCGGCAGGGCAGTGTTTTTCTTTTCTATTTCCTTTATATATGAAAAGACCTCGTCATAACCCATTACGGTCACGCCGTCGTCCTTCAGTGTGTCTATCAGCGCACCCTCAATCCGGCAATCCGTAAATAACACAGCCTCATCCGGGCATATGACCGCATAGGCTGTAAAGTATGTGTACATCGTCGGGTTCTTGCGCCGCATGTTAAACAGATATGCGATATCGTCGAGTGTGGATAAGATATATACCTGCGCGTTCTTTTCCTGCATGGACTTGCGCACGGATGCCAACTTGTCAAAGCGTGATACCCCGCACAGCTCGAGCGGATGATCGATGGCCTCGCAGGCCTCGTCAGCCGGACGATCGGGCCAGAGCGCAGATAGTATATCGATATCGGGCTTTATTGAAATACCCTTTATAGAAACGAGCTTACGCAGATCCTTTACCTTTGCGGCCGATATCGAACGCCCGTCAAAGCCGATGCAGCCGGTTTCGGGGGTATTGTCACGCGCATAGTCGTAAAAGTCCGGGACGTCCTTTTCTCCTTCCTTCATGAGTGTAACGCCGCTGTCCGCGAGCTGCGCGGCAGCTTGAATAAAGTAACGCCCATCGGTCCAGAGCCCCGCGAAGTCCTTTGTAATCAAAACCCGCCCGCTTGATCCCGTAAAGCCGGAAACAAATGAAATGCCGTTCCAGTAATCGGACGCGTTTTCGCTCATATGCGGATCGGATTTCGTGATCAGGTATGTGTCGATGCCGTGTTTTTCCATCGCCGCGCGGATGTCGGCCAATAAATGCTTGTTCATTATGTACTCCTCCGAGAATTTTTTTAGAGTATAGCATGAAGTTTCCATTGAATAAATATAGAAATAAATGCAGAAATAAATCACAGCCTTGTCACCCTCCAGAACGCCATGCATATATTAGGAGTACGACTTATCAAAAATATGTGCCTTCTGGGGGTGTTGCACATGGGAGAATACCGAATCCGAGGCCAAAATAAGCTGTACGGCCAGGTAGCGATCGGAGGCGGGAAGAACGCTGTTTTGCCGATATTGGCAGCGGCGATACTCAATCAAGGCGAGAGCGTGATACACAATTGCCCGAGGATATCGGATACACTGATTACAGCGCAGATACTGGAGGCGATCGGCTGCAAGACGCGGTGGGAAGGCAATACGTTGATCGTAGATGCTTCGGGCATAAATAGTCATGAGGTACCCGAGGAGCATGTAGGCAAGATGCGATCGTCCATTATTTTCTTGGGGAGCCTGTTGAGCCTGTTTGGGCATGTGAGGGTCAGTTATCCGGGAGGGTGTCCGCTCGGCGAACGTCCCATCGACCAGCATAAAAAGGCCGTAAAGGAAATGGGCGGCGAGTTCATCGACGAGCATGGCAGTATCATTTGCACGGCGGAGCGTCTGCAGGGTAGCCGCATAAACTTCGACGTGCCGAGTGTGGGCGCGACAGAGAATGCGATGCTGATGGCGGTCAGGGCCGAGGGGCAGACGGTTTTGTGTAACGCCGCTAGAGAACCCGAGATCGTAGATCTGCAGACATTTTTAAATGCGATGGGCGCGGATGTAAACGGTGCAGGCACGAGCGTGATCGTGATAAACGGCGTAAAGAAATTGCACGGAGCTGAGCACACAGTGATGCCGGACCGGATCGTTGCTGGCACATATTTAGCGGCGGCGGCGATCACGAGGGGCAAGATTCGCCTGACCAACACGGTAAACGAGCATCTGTTCCCGATCATCTCAAAGCTCAAAGACACGGGCTGTAAATTCTTTGAGGAAAAGAATGCGCTGATAATGGAAGCACCCCCGATATTGAGGCCGATCGACTGCCTCCGGACCAATCCGCATCCGGGCTTCCCGACAGACATGCAGCCGCAGATGACGGCCCTGCTGTCGTTAGCAAACGGTGCGAGCATCATTTCCGAGACGATATTCGAATCGCGTATGCGCCATATAGTGGAGCTTAAGCGCATGGGAGCTGATATCGTATTATCGACCGACGGCAAGACCTCGGTGGTTAGGGGTGTAAAGAAACTACTGGGCGCACAGGTTACATCCCATGATCTAC
>CAYURR010000197.1:0-5098 GCA_964446745.1 uncultured Defluviitaleaceae bacterium
ATGATCGGCTTTACACCGTTTAATACAGCAGCCTTGTAAAAATCTAGAAGCCCGTTCATTACCCCGTGATCGGTCAACGCAATAGCGTCCATACCGAGTTCCTTTGTACGCGCCACGAGCTCCTTTATGCGCGCAGAGCCGTCCAAGAGGCTATATTCAGAGTGTACATGCAGATGGGCAAAGCCTTTATGTTTATTGTCCATGATCCTTTGATCCATAAAACCTTTCAATTAATGTAAAAAATACCAATACTTATTCAGTATAACGTGGACAAGGTATTATTTCAATGAATATTTTACAAAATCGTCGGATTTATGAACTCTGCTTCAAGCCATTTCAAAAACAAGCCCGCGGCACTTGAAAAGACCTGATATTTCTTCCATACGATATCCAGATCAGCATCCAGCACCGGTGAAAGCGGTTTGAAACACAGTTTACTGTCACCTGTCGAGTTAATAAGACCTGCAATACACAGAGCGTAACCCACCCCCTCCTCGACCAACAGCGATGCGTTAAATAAAAGGTTATATGTCGCCACTATATTTAACTCACCGGAATCTTTTCCGAGCCAACCCGTAATCTGATTTTTTACAAGGCTCTGCCTGGATGTAATTATCGGCAACCCCACTAAATCCGAAGAGCTGATACTATCTTTATTTGAAAGCGGGCTATCCTTTCTCATGAGCAGTCCCCATATCTCCCTATGCGGCAAACGGAGATATTCATATTTGGAAACATCCGCGGGTTCAATCAAGATACCGAAGTCTAAGAGCCCTTTGTCCAATCGCTCAGTAACCTCATCGGCGTTTCCGCTAAAGATATGGATCTTAATGCCCGGATACTCCGCTTGCAGCCGTCCGGTGAGTTTTGCAATGATGCGCATGGCTTCGGTTTCTCCGCCGCCTATAAAGATATCCCCTGCAATCATTTCCCCGGAGGCATGAAATTCCGTTTCCGTTTTATCAAACAAATCTATAATCTCTTGTGCCCTATTGCGTAGATATAGCCCTTCATTTGTGAGTGTTATCTTGCGATTGCCACGAATAAAGAGCTTTGCTCCTAATTCCTCCTCTAAATCCATAAGCTGCCTAGAGAGTGTAGGCTGTGATACATATAGATAGTTTGCGGCTCCATTTATGCTTTCCTCTGTTGCCACCGCTAGGAAATATCGTAGCACCCGAATATCCACGGTCATGCCTCCTATATGTTTTTCGATAAGCTTATCACAGGCCATATATGCTCACAAGGCATATCAATATATTTAATATAGGTATTTGTTATGTACACGCTGTTCATTTACAATACATTCAACCCAAGAAAACAGAGATGAGGTAATGGCAATGAAAAACATTTTTGAGCGTGATATGTCAGGTGAGTTAATTTCAAGCAGCGATGAAGGATATGAACAGATAATGGAAGTGATAACCGAAGCGCAGAGGATTATTGCCGAGTTAAATACAGGATACCATACCCCCGAAGAAATTAGAGATATAATGTCCCGACTTACAGGCACAGAGGTCGATCAGGACTTATGGCTTTTGCCACCGTTTTATACGGATTTCGGCAGAAATATTAGGTTTGGAAAGAATGTGTTTGTCAATCATTCTTGCGAGTTTATGGACAGGGGCGGCATTACCATATGTGATGATGTATTGATCGCACCGAAGGTCAATCTGATAACTACAAATCATCCCATTGACCCGACGACACGGCACTCGACCATTTCAGCGCCGATTGTTATTGAAAGGAATGCATGGATTGGTATCGCTGCAACAATTATGCCTGGCGTAACCATCGGCGAAAATTCGATAGTTGCTTCCGGGGCAATGGTCACAAGGGATGTCCCACCCAACAGCATTGTAGCTGGCGTCCCGGCAAGGGTAATAAAGGAAATCACTTGATAATCAAAAGGGGTCATACGATGAAGACACACGCGCTTGCCATATATTCATTATTGGTTTTTCTAATAGCATCGCAAAAAACGGGGCTGCTGCAGAAATCAAAACCGTGGTAAAGGTTTGTCCTGCAACAGCCCCGTTTGCTGTGTATATCAAAGTTTTTATTCTATATTAGCAATGTCCTCGGTAGACAGCCCCGTTACCTTTGATATGATGTCTACCGGGATATTCTCAGACTTCATATTACGCACAATGCTTTTAACACTTTCAATGCGTCCTTTCTCTATTCCCTTCTCTATTCCCTTCTCTATTCCCTTCTCCATTCCCTTCTCCATACCTTCTTCTATACCCATTTCCCTAGCCGTATTCAATACTGCAAAATGGTCTGCCCTCGCCTTTTCAATCGCTGAAAACACTTCGTATTCCTCCTTGCTCATGTTATCTATGCATATTGATCTTTTCGCCTTATGTATATACTTCGGTGCATCTACCTTAATTTCCCTGTCCGCAAAATAGTCAACCCAGTTCCGTTGTGTTTTTGTTAAGCAATAATCCGGTTTGTCTATTTCCAAGAAGGCCAACTGCAGCGGGCTGTCCGGAAACCCAATCCGGTTCTTTTCATCATATAACGTGAACTTATGATATGCTATATCGTCATTAAACAAATCCACTTTCTTACCAACAATACTTAATGTATATACAGGTCGCAATGATATATATTTATCATTATCAGATGCCTTACCATAATTAGATATATATTCATCTGTAACATAATACAAGGCCCTCTTCGTATAGCTGCTCATATAATATAATTGCATTTCCATAATGATGTTATACTTCAACTTGATTTCTGCCCTTACATCTGATGCTGTAAATCTTAGCTCATTAAACGCTACTTCATTCAAGCTCTCTCTATAAGCCTTGATTGAGTAAGGATTTTTTATAACGATATCATCCTCAGTCACTTGTCGGCTTTATAGTTTTGTCGCTGTGCATAAGCCCACTGCCTCCTTTGTAACTTTCCATGTACCGTTCCTATATGTATTTATATATCATATGTCAATCTCGATTACAATCCCTTTTTCCTACCGTCCGCTCCCCACTCTGAGCCTCCCGCGGATCTCTTCTGCTTCGATACACTCAGTCAGTACGACCAACATCAAATATATCAGCACGAGCGCTCCTATCGCTATCAATATCGCTATCCCCTGCTGAAAGCCTATATTCATGCCCACCTGAGGGCTCATCCTGAGCCTACTGCCCATACCGATCACATCGAGCATTCTTCCGTAGAGCCATTTGACACTCAACCCTGCCGCAGCCGCACACAGTATCGGCTTAAAAAACCAGTTCGCGTAATCTATATCGAGCCGGATCGTATTGCGAATCTTTTGTATGTCTAGATAGCACAGCATCAGCAGCCCTATGAACCAACCGCTCATAAATGCCCATATCCCCAAATACGGAATCAGAAAATATATAAAAGCGATATTAATCAGCGATGTGATCATACTGTTTCTAAAGATAAAGACCTGAAAGCCCAAGCCGTTCAAAACGCCGGACAGAACGATCTGCATATACATAAACGGGCACATCAGACCGAGCGCGAACAGCATCTGCCCTATCGGTTGCTTATATATCAAATACCCGATCTCATCCGGAAACATCATAAAAAGACACGCCGCACCGATGCCGGTCACAGACGCGAACAATATCGATTTAGAAACGGTTCGTGAAATCCCGTTATAATTCTTTATAGCTATGGCCTCTGAGACCGCCGGGACGAGTGTTATAGACAGTGAAGTCAACAGTGCTGTCGGAAAGAATATCAACGGCATAGCCATACCGCTGATCTGACCGAATATGCTCATGGCTTGCTTTGAGCTCATGCCAAATGCGATAAGGCGTTGAGGAATCAGGACATTTTCAATCGTCGCAAGCAAAGAACCCGCAACGCGATTTCCGGTGAGCGGCAATGCCATTGACAGTATCAGTCCGAGCGACGCATATACGGACATCGATGGCTTCTTGTGCATACGTGCTTTGGCCACACCGCTACCTTGCTTTGCTCGGTAATTGCCATACGATACATATATATAAATGAACGATACAAGCTCCTCGCAGACGATACCCGTCACAGCGATCGCAAGAGCGATTTCGATACCGAAGCTCACAAACAGGCTCGCGAGGAAATATATCACGATCATACGCACGACCTGCTCAAGCACCTGATTGATCGCGGGTATCAATGTCTCCTGCAACCCGAGGAAATATCCGCGTATGCATGTACCGGCAGCCATCAGAGGGAACGCCGCGGCCATGATGCGCAGAGACAACACGGTGCGCGTGTCTTTAAAGAAATACATCGATATCTCGCGCGCGAATATAAACAACACAACCCCAACCGCAAGCCCGAGGCATGTCGTTATTGCTACCGATATCTTTAATATACGCGAGGTATTGCCGTGCTCGCCTTTCGCGTGCTCGGATGCCACAAGCTTAGATACGGCTGTATTAAAGCCCGAGCAGGCTACACTCCACGCGAGCCCGTAGATCGGCATGATCAGCTGGTACAGTCCCATGCCCTCCGCGCCCAATATGTTTGTCATATAGACGCGGTACACAAAGCCCAACAGCCTCGTGATGATACCCGCCACGGTTAAAATCAACGCACCCTTTACTATGCTCTTTTTATTTACAGACACAATTATCACCCACAAATGACGTTTGTTATATCTATTCGCCGGGAAAATCAAATATGAACAATCTGTTAGCAATAAAAGAACCGTTCCAGCATTTATGTACAAAACTAACAAATAATGGTATACTCAGCAGCGAAGGGGGCTTCGATATGGACAATACAGTAGGCATATTAAAGAATGTCGTTTACAACGTGGAAAAGGTCATAATAGGAAAACGCTATGCGATTGAGCTCATCATCAACGCGCTATTATGCAGGGGTCATATATTGGTCGAGGATGTGCCGGGCGTAGGTAAGACAAGCCTCGTCTCCGCACTTGCAAAATCCCTCGATTGTTCGTTTCGGCGCGTGCAGTTTACACCGGATATCATGCCTTCGGACATCACGGGCTTTTCGGCATTTAACCCAAAATCCGGGGATTTTGAATACAAGCCCGGCGCTGTCATGAGCCAGTTCATCTTGGCCGACGAGATCAACCGTACCTCCGCAAAGACCCAAT
>CAYURR010000198.1:0-5049 GCA_964446745.1 uncultured Defluviitaleaceae bacterium
GAACCTACTATCATGTCACAGCCAGCGGTACTCAGTATTACCTCGAAAAATGTGCTGAGTGGGAGGTCACACAGGATGTAATCGGCAGGTTTTGCAGGCGCACTAACATAACACATAATAATACTAATTAAAGGAGAAAATCGATGGAAACAATCAAGAGCTACTTGGACAATATCTTTGGACCGCTGCCCCAGACGCATGAAATCTTGCGCTTAAAGCAAGATTTACTAAACGACATGGAGGCCAAATACACCGAGCTGCGCCAGTACGGCAGGACTGAAAACGAGGCCATCGGCACGGTCATAGCAGAGTTTGGCAATATCGACGAGCTGATCAAGGAAATGAATATCACAGCACCGCCACAGGGCGAATCATCCACGGATGTTGTTATTCCCCACGATGAGGTCAGGGAATATATCGCTCAGTTTATAAAATCTAAGAACCTATCAGCGAACGGTGTATTACTGATATTGATTGGTGTGTCCGTCATGATATGGATGTACGGCAATTTAGGCTTCGTACACTTTTCCGACACATTTCCGATTATTGCGTTGTTTGTTTTTTTGATACCGGCTGTGGGCATGTTTATCAAATCCGATTTAAAGAGCGCTCGCTACAAGCATATCGAGGATGGTACATTTGCAATCGATATGCGCACGAAAAACCTGCTGACATCTGAGTACGACGTGCTCGCCGCAAAACGTACCTCATCACTTATCCTCGGTGTGACATTGATACTTTTAGGCGCGGTTGTTGTTATCGTTTCTTCGAACTACTATGTTGAAATGACCGGCTTGAGCATCACATTATTGTTAGTAGGTATAGGTGTACGTATCTTGATCAGTTCCTCAGGTCCGATCGGTGCTTACCAACGTGTTCTGCAGATACAAGAATACAGTTCGGCTAAGCTACGCACAGCGAAGGTCACCGGAGCCGTTGCATCGGTCGTATTTCCGCTCGCGACCTGCGTGTTCCTGCTCTGGGGCTTTTTGTTTGACGGCTGGGGTATCGCATGGATTGTCTACCCGGTGACAGGCATCTTATTTGCTGTGTTCTGCGCTATCTATTCTGCTTTTAAAGGCACCCAAAAATAAAGTCCGCAATCTCATCGGGTTTCTCCACGATCATATCCGCGTGTCCGGCCTCGAGCTCTTGTCTGTCTCTGAAACCCCAAAGCACCCCGATCGTAAACAACCCGGCGTTTTTCCCGGTCTGCATATCGGTCATCGTATCCCCGATATAGACACATTCCTCTTTTGCCACACCGATTGCGTCGATGATCTCATACACCCCATCGGGCGACGGCTTTAATTCAATACCATCCCTCGCGCCGAAATAGATATCAAACAAATCGCTTTTAAACATGCCCTGCAGCACCCGTCCCGTGGTGTCGTGGGGCTTGTTTGATAATACGGCGATTTTTATCCCCGCGGATTTGAGTCGATTTAATAGATCCTCTATACCGTCGTATACTGTTGTCTTGTACAGAAAATCCGCGTTATATATCTCGTTGTAATACGGCAGAACCTTGTTTAATATCTCGCCGTTAGGATCATCCACGCCGAGGGTCTCGAGTACCCTCATGATTAGGTTCTTAGCCCCGTCCCCGACCAGCAGCTTGTAACGCTGCGCCTCGATAGAACCGTAACCGAATTTGGCCAGCGCGGTATTTACAAAATGCGCTATCGTTTCAATTGTGTCCGTCAATGTGCCGTCCAGATCAAATATGCAAAGCTTCATAATCACTATTCCTCCGTTTTATTTATTTCGTATTCGCTGATAAAATCCATCAGCTTTCTGAGCGCGTCTCCTATATACTTGGTCTTGTGATATACAAGGCTGAATTTGCGCCTCATATCCACACCGTTTATCGGGACCACGCAGAGCCTGCCGTCGTTTAGATAATCTGCTACAATCCGCTCAGATATGACCGTGATGCCTTGGTTTGCCAGTGTAGCCTCAATGATCGAGTCAAAGCCGTGACAATTCCACTTTGCACTTATCGTGATATTCCTCTTACGCAGTATACCCTCAAGAAGCTCTCTCGTACCGCTCCCCTCTTCCCTGAGAATAAACGGATATGCCGACAGCTCCTCAGGTTCTACAGAGACTCGCTGCGATATCTCGTGCTGCGGCGAACACGCCAAGACCAGTTCATCCGATATCACGGGTTTCGATACAAGCTCGCTACTTTTCACTTTACCCTCGACCAGTCCGAGATCGACCTTACTCTCCAAAAGCAATCTCTCAATCACCGCGGTATTGTCTATCCTTACTACAATCTTGATATTAGGAAAGGCATATTCAAATCGTTTGATGATGTCCACGAGCACGCATTTACCGACCGTTATCGTCGCACCGAGGTGAATGGTCTTATTCATCGTCATGCTCTTGATGTTCTCGTCCATCTCCTCCGATAACGCGAGTATCTTGTTTGCGTATTCGTAAAACACCTCGCCCTCACGTGTCAAAAACAGTTTCTTGTTTAGCCTGTCAAACAACTCCACGCCATATTCCCGCTCAAGCTCGTTTATCGTCTGGCTGATGGTAGGCTGTGCGATATACAGCTCGTTTGCGGCCGCGCTCATCTTGCCCGTCTTGACCACCGTCACAAATATCCTCAGGCCGCGCAGTGTCATTCTTACACCCCTTTGATTTGAGACCCAACTCCACCATAGCATTTTATCTATTATAATCATTACAATTATATATTTTACATTATAATGTTTTCCAAGCATAATACAAATGAGAAATAATGATTCGCTATGCAATTCATGATAGAAAACAGAAAAGAGGACGAGTGAATGGAAAACAATGCGTTAACCCCGGAACAAATCAAGGCTGTGAAGGGCTTCGGCTTTCTGCATAATAGGGGCACGAGGAAGTTTAGCGGTAGGGTCATCACCGAAAACGGCACGATAACATCCGAACAGATGAAGGTCATATCTGAAGCCGCGAAAAAATTCGGCGCGGGGCATGTGGCATTTACAGTGCGCCTTACGCTCGAGGTGCCGGGCATTGAATATGAAAACATCCAGCCGTTTAGGGATTATATAGCACAAGCCGGTCTCAAGACGGGCGGAACGGGTACCCGTGTACGCCCGGTGGTCGGATGCAAGGGTACGACCTGCGTGTTCGGTTTGTGTGATACGATGGGCCTGGCCAAGCAGATTCATGATCGTTTCTTTGAGGGTTACCATGATGTAGTCTTGCCGCACAAGTTCAAGATAGCTGTGGGCGGCTGTCCGAACAACTGTGCAAAACCCGACCTGAATGATATCGGCATAGTGGGTCAGCGTGTTATGAAGTATGAGATCGATAAGTGCAGGGGCTGCGGCAAATGCACCGTGTCCGAGACATGTCCGATGAAAGCCGTAAAGGTCGAAAACGGTGCGATAGTCGTGGATAAGCAAGTATGTAATAACTGCGGTAGATGCATGAAAAAATGCCACTTTGGCGTGACCGCAAACGGCGAGGATATGTTTAAGGTATATGTCGGCGGCAAATGGGGCAAAAAGATAAGGATGGGCACACCACTGAGCAAGGTGTTTACGAAGGACGAGGTGTTGGATGTGGTAGAAAAGTCGATATTATTGTTTAAGAGAGAGGGCAAGGCGGGCGAACGCTTCGGCGAGACGATCGATAGGATCGGTGTGGAAGAGGCAGATAGGCTACTGATATCCGATAAGCTATTGCAAAACAAGAGCGAGATACTTTCACCCGATACAGCAGTGGGTACACGATGATAAAGCAGATCATCGCTTTTTGTGCGACCGCCGGGCTTATCGTCTTTTTTACCTGCGGTTGTGCAAAGACCTCCGCTCCGCAAGCGGGCGGCGCGTATTATACATTTACAGATGATCTGGGTAAAGCGGTGACGCTGGACGCAAAGCCTCAGAGAGTCATATCGGCCATGGGTTCCTATGCGGAGCTCTGGCTGCTCGCGGGCGGTGAGCTTGTGGGTGTTACCGAGGACGCCGTGTCCGAGCGCGGGCTACAGCTGCCCGATGATATTAAAATTATCGGCGGCGTAAAGGAGCCAAACGCAGAGATCATATTATCCGAAAGCCCCGACCTTGTATTACTCTCAACGGATGTCGAGCAGCATGTCAAGCTCGACGAGACACTTACTACAGCAAAAATCCCCCATGCGTATTTTAAGACCGATACCTTTGACGAGTACTTAAAAATGCTAAAGTTATGCACAGATATAAACAACACCCCGGAGCGCTACAAACAATACGGCGAGGATATAAAGTTGCAAGTCGATAACGTGATACAACAATCCTTAACGAAGGCCCAAACAGACGGCAAGCCGAGCGTTTTGCTGATCCGTTCGATGTCCACAAAGGCCAAGGCCTTAAAGTCTGATCATCCGGTCGGTAGGATGCTGCTGGACTTGAATGCCGATAACATTGCCACGCGGCACGAATCCTTGCTAGAGGATCTGAGTATGGAGACAGTCATCGGCGAGGATCCGGATTTTATCTTTGTGATTACGATGGGCGATCCGAAAAAGGCCATGGAGACGATGGAAAAGACCCTGATGAATAACCCGGCCTGGAATGGGCTTGGCGCAATAAAGAACAACCGCTTCTTCGTGCTCCCAAAGGAACTGTTCCAATACAAACCCAACGCGAGATGGGGAGAGAGTTATGAGTACCTCGAAAAGATCCTCTATGAAAATTATAAGCCCTGATAAACAAAGCAGCAGCACTAAGGCGTTGATCATTTCAAGCGCCTTGGTGCTGCTGTTTTGTTTGTTCGCACTCAGTTTGTGCGTGGGGGCGGTGAGAATACCGCTGTCGCGGCTCGTTGATATCGTCGTCAAGAGGGATACAGCCGACAGCCTGGGCAAGGTCTTTTTCTATGTGCGTCTGCCTAGGAGTTTGGCAGCGGTTTTGTGCGGTATCGCGCTGTCGCTGTCCGGCACTTTGCTACAGACTGTACTGCAAAACCCGATGTGCAGCCCCTCTATCATCGGTGTAAACGCAGGTGCTGGGTTATTTATGATCATCATAGCGGCGTTCTTCCCTGCGGCTGTATTTA
>CAYURR010000199.1:0-5047 GCA_964446745.1 uncultured Defluviitaleaceae bacterium
CGCCTTAATAATAAAAAGAATACGCAAAAAAAGGCACACCAATGGAACATTGACTGTCCCACAGATGTGCCTTGAGCTTCGCTCGTTAAGCAATCCGTTACCGCATATGCGGCCCGGCCCCATGACCCCGTACATTTTGTCCGTGGGTTCATCGCCTGCTCAGATATATCGTCTATTAATATATGTAAAATTCATATCAATTGTCAACAGAAACTTTCCGTGTACACCATTGACTTTTATAAATATATGTGTTAGAAAAGTTTTAAGAAGTATAAAGAAAATTTATGGCAAACAAGGGGATGTGTATGGGGCGCATACTAGGGTGTTTGGCAAGGATAGCTTATGTAATGATGTGTATGTTATTCGTCTCGATGGCTGTTCCGGCCAAGGCTTTCGCCACCGAGCCAAACACGTTGCGTGTCGGGATATTTGACACCGCGGGGTATTATGGCAATGACGACGCAGGCCGCCCAAGCGGTTATGGCTACGCATATCTGGGCGAGATAGCTAAGGTTTCGCCGTTATATATGATTACAGCCTATGACAAAGCCGATATCATGGATCAACTGAACGACGCGCTCGAACAGATACAGGTATCAAAACCCTCGTTCAACACCGACCTGTATAACAAGTACTTTGAATCAGAGTCGAGTGTGCTACAGCTGACGTTAAAAGAAACTGAGTACATAAAAAATCATAAACCGATAAAGGTTGTATATGACAGTAACTGGGCGCCGTTTGAAAGCTTTGACAAAGTAGCGAACGCCCCAGTAGGCATTAACGCCGATATAATGAAAAGGATAGCTGAAAAGACAGGTTTATCATTTGAGTACATAAACGGTTTCAACTATGACGAGGCTATCAAGATGGTCAGTAACGGCGAGGCCGACATGCTCCTAAGCTATGATACGAATTCGCAGAAGGGCAAGGAGTTGAATATCCAACTGTCGGACACGTTCCTCGACGCACCGATAGCTATTATCGGCAAGGAATATAACATCACACCGAAGTCGGTATTTGCGGTACCCGGTACCTATACGATACCGCTTGCATATATACAAAGGCATTTCCCGAACAATAAAATCATCACGCTGCGCGGTATAGAGGATTGTTACGCAGCTATACAAAACGGTGACGCGGACTTTACAGCCGAAAACATCTATGCCGCGAACTGTGTTATACAATACGGTACATATGGCAGCCTCGTCGTTGCGTCGATCACAACGCAGATGGATCGATTTTCATTCGCATTCAACGCTGATACGGATTATCAACTCATTAGTATAATAAACAAGGGCATCCTGACCGTATCGGAGGCGGAAAAGGCAGCCTTGATATTGGCGCACACCACCAATATGGGATCTGAACGCGGACGGGAGCTGTTTGTCAAGCGTTATCGCGTTATGATCATGTTCGTGTTTTTAGTACTGTTCATTACATTGATTGCCGGATTGTTTATTATCATTCTACAGCAGATGAAAAACCGTAAGGCCCTATGGAAAATGGCCTATGTAGATGAGCTGACAGGTCTCAGTAATCTGAACAAATTTAAGATGGACGCTAAAAAGCTGCTTTCGGATAACCCAAACAAGCGTTATGTAATGGCCCTGCTGGATATCAATAAGTTCAACCTTATAAACGAGATATACGGATTTCCCGAGGGTGACAGGGTGCTGCTCGCGTTGAAGGATGGACTATACGGATTTATCAATCCGGCCATAGACCTGATTGCGCGTAAGGACTCGGATGAGTTTTTGATATTTGCCGATTATGATCGGGTTATGCTTGACGGCTCGGAACATGATGGTTTTTCCGGGGAGTTAAAGGAGTATATGCTTGAAAAGACCGGGCACAAGCTGCGATTCTCGGTGGGGCGTTACTTAATAAAACCCGGTGAGAACGATATCGATGCTGTCTTTGAAAAGGTAAACTACGCGCACAGCATGGCAAAGCAGAGCTCGCCGGTGTCTGAGATATACGATTACGACGATGATATGAAGAAGCAGGCGATTCGCCACAGAGAGATAGAGAACAAGATGGAGGCCGCATTGAATAATAACGAGTTTATTATCTACTTGCAGCCGAAATATCGACTCGAGGACGAGAGGCTGACGGGTGCGGAGGCGCTCGTGCGTTGGCAGGAAAAGACCGGCAAGGATGTCGTTTACCCGTCTGAGTTCGTACCGTTGTTTGAAAAGAATGGGTTTATCGTGCGTCTCGACATGTATATGTTTAAAAAGGCGTGCGAAATCATAAGCGGCTGGATGGGGCAAGGGCTGCCGCTGACAACGATCTCTGTCAATTTCTCGCGCATCCATTTACAAAATCCAGACTTCGTGGACGAGATCATTGCGATAGCGGATAGCTTTAACGTACCTAAGCGTTATCTTGAGATAGAGCTGACGGAGTCCACGATATTTGATAACGAGGCCGTACTCGAGGATGTGCTTGTGAAATTGCACAATGTGGGCTTTACACTGTCGATGGATGATTTCGGTACGGGTTATTCCTCGCTGGGTCTGTTGAAGAACCTACCGGTAGATGTTATCAAGATAGATCGCGCGTTCTTTACAAATAACCGATATAAATCTCGTGCACGCACCGTTATCGAGAGCGTGGTCAAGATGGCCAAGGACCTCGACATACATACGGTGGCCGAGGGAGTTGAAACCTTTGAGCATGTAGAGTTTTTGCGCGAGATTGGTTGCGAGAGCGTACAAGGGTATTACTTCGCAAAACCCATGCCCGCTGCGGACTTCTCAACACAGAGCTTTGTCGTTACGCCGGATAGGGTCGAGGCGGACTATAAACTGGATATCAAATTGCTAGGTGATATCGCACTAGGACGAGGGGTTCTCGGAGTCGAAATGCCGGTTGCCGTATACAGGCTGTTTGAGTTTGCTATACGTGAGGCACTGTCTGAGAGATACGGCGAGGGCGAGATGGAGGAAACCATGCGCATGGCCGGGAAGATATCGGGCAGGGTGTTCGCAAGTGAGATATTAGATTTGAGCTTGGAGTTTAATGACTTCATCGATCAGCTTACAGAAAAGTGGCGTGAAATGAAGATAGGCTTGCTGAGACTGGAGCGGTTAGAAGCCGAGTCCGGCGCGGCAGTAATAACGATCAGAGACGACCTCGATTGTTCCGGGACGAAAGATGAGGGTAAGGTTATATGCAATTATGACGAGGGTTTTATCGCGGGTGTGCTCTATGAATATACAAAGAAGATATATACAGTTGTAGAGATAGACTGCTGGGGCAATGGTTCGGATGTCTGTCGGTTCGAGGTGATACCCAAATAAAGAAAAAAACGGATTCACACGGATAAACCATTTTTATATGGTGTTGTCCCGTGTGAATCCGTTTTTTTATACCCGTTTCACTAATCCGATAGCGAGAAGACCAGGGCCTGTGTGAGCGCCGATTGTGACGCCGATGGAGCTTATGCCGAGATCGACGTTTAAGCCTTTGGATTTTAATGTATCATAAATGCCTTTTGCCTCGTCCATGCAGTCCGCCTGTAACACGATGAAATCGTATGCTTTGGCTTCGTCGCCCACATATTCAAGTGTCATCGCTATAGTCTTGTCGATCGCGCTTTTGCGTCCGCGGATTTTTGCTACCGGATTCAGTTCGGCATCTCGCATTACGATGATGGGTTTTATCTGCAGTAGCGCGCCCGCGAGTGCACTAACCTTGCCGATACGTCCGCCCTTTTGGAGATATTCAAGCGTATCGACGGTTAAAAATACCCTCGCGCCAATCTTGATCTCATCGACGATGCGTTGAATCTGAGGAACATCTTTGCCTTGCTTTATGAGGCTTACGATTTGATGCAATATAAGACCCTGTCCGCCTGATGCCTGTATCGAATCGATCACGCAGATGCGGCGGTCGGGATATTTACCGGTAAGGCTTTCGACGGCTGTCTGTGCGCTAGAATACGAACCGCTGAATTTGGACGATATGCATAAGCATACAATATCGTAACCGGCCTCGAGCGACGGCGTGAACGCATCCTCGTAATCCCCGGCAGAGGGGAGCGAGGTGGACGGAAAGACCTTTTTTTCCTTCAGGCGTTTATAGAAATCCGCAACCGAGATCTCTTTATGCTCCTTTATGTAGGTCTGTTTGTCAAAGGTGACATAGAACGGAATAATGCCTATATCATTACGTTCATAATATGAAATGGGCAGATCCGACGCACTGTCCGTAAATAGCTTTATCATGGCAACCAACCTTTCCTTACAGAATTAACAGTATTGGAAGATTATAGCACAGCGGGGTTTGACATTCAAATCCATTCATAATAAACTTCATAAGAGATAACATACATATAATGAGGAGGAACATATGTCGGGACATTCGAAGTTTGCGAATATCAAGCATAAGAAGGCCAAGAACGACGCAACAAAGGGAAAGGTATTTACACGGTTAGGCAGGGAGATAGCGATGGCGGTTAAATCCGGCGGACCGGACCCCGCGTCCAACGGTCGCCTCAGGGATATCATAGCCAAAGCAAAATCAAGTAACATGCCCAATGATACGATCGATCGTAGCGTCAAAAAGGCTGCGGGCGATATCGACGCGGTCAATTTCGAGCGCATAACATATGAAGGGTATGGCCCGAGTGGCGTTGCGGTAATGGTAGATGTGCTGACGGACAATCGCAATCGCGCGGCTGCAAATGTACGCAATGCGTTTACAAAGGGCGCAGGTAATATGGGGCAGACGGGCTGCGTATCGTTCATGTTCGATGAAAAGGGCGTTATTATGGTCGAGCGCAGCGGAGCGGACGAGGATGAATTGATGATGCTCGCGCTCGATGCAGGTGCAAAGGATTTCGAGGCATCTGACGAGGGTTACGAGATCGAGACCGCACCGGAGGACTTTTCGGCTGTCCGAGAGGCGATAGAGACTGCGGGTATTCCGATATACTCAGCGGAGGTCAGCTATGTGCCGCAGACCATGACGACGCTATCCGATCCTGAGGATATCAAGCGCATGAACAAGCTTTTAGATCTACTCGATGAGGAGGACGATG
>CAYURR010000200.1:0-5041 GCA_964446745.1 uncultured Defluviitaleaceae bacterium
CTGTGGCGATGTTGGTGCGCAGATACTCCACAAACAGATTGATCATCGCGGCTGCGTCCGCCTTTGAAACCATATCCCTCGGGCGAATGCGGCCCTCTTCATCGGGTGCTATAATCCCGAGCGCATGCGCGGCCGCTATGTCGCGTTTTGCCCAGTCACCGATCTGCTCGTCATCTGTAAAGAATGTGAGCGGTGTCGGATCGAGCGCGAGGTTATCGAGCCCGAGCGCGCGCAACATGATCACGATTGCCTCCTGCCTCTGCAGCGGCGAGTCGAAATAGAAGCTGCCGTTGTCACGACCGACCGCGAGACCGGCCTTGTACGCGGCCATGATATACGGATACTCCGTACGCGTCGGCAACACATCCGGGAACACGATCGTCTGCGCTGTATTTTTAGCATTCTTTGTGCCTGTCTGTACAGGGGTTATAGGTAGCTTTATAGCCTTGGATAATGCCGTAACGAACTGACCGCGTGACATCGTCTGCGCGGGCTGATATGTCTTTGTATCGCCGCTCAGTATCTGCATCGCAAACAGCTTCTTTATATCACTCTCCGCGAAATGCCCCTTCAGAAAAGAGAGGTCTGGTGCGATCAGCTGCTCAAATGTGTTCTGTGTCGTTATGCTCGCTCCGCCTGTCATATCCATGTCCAAGATGTACTGTGGCTTTACGAATATATCGTATTTAAGCCCGCTCTTGTTCTGCATGACCTCTTTATAGTTACCGTCAAAGCTTATGGCTGTGGGTTCGTTCTTTTCATATTGCAACGTCTTAGAAACGGTTACACTCGGGCGCACCTGATAGGTCATGGACCAATCATTCGCCGTGAGGGTTGTATCCATCCTGTGGGTCTCCGTCTTTGACCATGCGCTGTCGTATCCGTAAAACGATCCTGTCGTATCCAGTGTGTAGACATCGTTGTCCGCGAGGTTATAAACCAAGTGTGATGAAATATCGCCCCTGTAATAGATCGCGGCTGCGTTGTGATCCTCTATGATGCTCACGCCGAAATTGGAAGCGCGATTATCGAGCACATAGGTACCGCTCGGTGTTGTGATGCCCTCCTGCCAGTTTCTGACCGTGTAGTCCTTTATGATCTGATTGTTTTCCCTGCGCCAGTTGACTGTAAACACGATATTACGGTTTACCATGACCGTCGTGCCCGAGCCCGCTGTCGGATATACCCTCAATGTCTGTGTATACGTCCCTAGGTTTACCGTATCGGAGACCGCGCCGTTTGTCGCGATATCGATCATGCCCGTAAACTCCAGCGGCTCCCCGTCCAGAAACACCATTTCCTTGTATCTGTACGATGTCGTATTGTTTCTGTTATTTGTGGTTTTAGCGGTTTGCAGCAGTAACGTCTCAGTGGTCTTGGGCAGTCTGCGACCCTCCGATATGCCCCCAAAAAACCCCATATCCCCTACATTCGCATATGCATATATCGGGTTTATGGCTACAAACGCACACACTATAGCACATATCGTAAAAATCCTGAGTTTATTAAACCCTTTTTTCATGGAAAACCTCCGATCCGGCGTCACGGCTTATCAACTGTGACCAAATAACCCGCCACTTCCGTTCCGCTTGTGACCCTATCCGGCAATGCATCCGTCAACACCGTGACCTGATCCCCTACTGCGATCTTGGTCGCCGCTACCGTGGCGTTATTCTTCACAACGATAGAGTTCGCGGGTACCGTCACATTGAGGGTCGCGTTTGTGTTGCTTATATTTATCCACTTTCCGTTTTGGTTGTTGTAATACGTTGCAGACTTGAGTCCTAATGCACCACCCTGACTCTGATATACCGTACCTCTCACAGCCTTGTACGCGAAGGGCGCATCGATTATCCTGACGGCCTTTGAGCCGTTGACGAGCACCGTATAAACCCTATTGATCGCTGACGCGTCCGTATAACCCTTGAACTCGTCACCCTTCATCACGCCGTCTTCAGTCACGAGCATCGTGTTGTAGTCGATTACAAACTCTCTCTGTATCGGAGTATAGTTCCACTCTACACCGTTTAAGATGGACATCGACTGTACCTTGAAGCTCTTGCCTTCGTTTACGGACAGGATACGTCCACGCACCATCATGATGCCCTCGTTGCCCGGCGCTGTGAAGATGTCTACGACCGCAGCTCTGTTCTCACCGTTCAATGAGACTACAGCGTGATCGTATGTTTCGATGTCCTTGCCATCCACGAGCTTGCCGTTACGCCTTACGATCGTGCCCGCATCCGTGCGTATCGTACCTTCGTTACTGATTATCGAGAAGCCGCCCGTGCCCGTCGATGATACGACTGTATCAGCCGGCATGAATTCGTCTCTTTCGGACCTGAATGTGATCTTCTTGATCTTTTCGCCCGAGTAGTTGTTCTCGAGCGCGATATATACATCGCCGTCGGAACGCTTCAAGTTATTGACCGCGAAGTCCAACGTGATCTTTTTGCCGTCGTAATAGTATTCGATATCCCTTGCTGCAATGCTATATTGCTGTACCTGCTTGTAGTTTTCCCAGCCCGTCTTGCCGAGGGTCTGAGCGTTCTGTATAGACAGATTGCTCTGTATCCTGTTGATACCCGCGAGCTGACCCTTCACGATAGTGCTTATATTCTTGCCGTCACCCTCCACGGATATCTGGATAACGGATTCCGTGATATAACCCTTGTCGATCAGAGCTTGATTAATAAGAAACTTTGCGCTGTCGCCTACCTGCAACGCCGATACGTTTGACGGTTTGCCCGTCTTTGTCACAAATACATCGTTCGCGACATCGTACCAGGCTGTCTGCTTGTCGTCGAATTCGAGCAGCACCTCTGTGAGCTCGTCGCCGGCCTTCATTTCCTTTATCTTACCGAAACGCGTCGTATAGTTGGTTGCCGCGCTGACATTCACTATCACAGACGGATCCGCCGGATCGGTCCTGTAAAAGATGATATCGCCCGCTTGGACCGTCGACATGTCCGTTTCCTTTGGGTTGAACTTGAAGTTCGGAAATACCTCATTGATATATCCGACCTCGTCGGACATATCGTAGTACTGTGTCTTCGTGACCTTCATATTGCCCGGGTTATAATTGAAGGTTAATTTATTGCCCGTATTGTCTATGACCGTCACAAAGCCGAGATCAGGATCATTTTCGGTTACTATACCCCTTGCTTCCTTTACTAATACAGGGTCACCGATATATTTGATGTCGTTTACGATATTGTTCTTTAATGTGAGTTCAACCTTGCTGCCCTGCGGAAACGAGGAGAGGTCTTTTCTAAACCCGCCGCTGCGGATGTAAGGCTTGTTGTTATCAGTGCCGTAGGTGCCCTCGGCCATGTTGTAGGTAAAGCTCTTCTTTGTGGAATCGGTTACGGTGACCGTGCCGTCTGTAACGTTTATGTTGTCCATGAATCCGACGATCGTCTTGCTCTCGACCGTGTTCGAGGTGGTCTGGACATACATGACTACATTGTCCGCATCCCTGACGATATATTCGACCGCATCGCCCTCTAAGAGCGTGCCGAGCCCGCCGACCTTGGATCCCTTTAATACCACGGCATCCTTGTCACCGGCCTGAGGCGAGGTATTAGATACCGCGTCATACTGCAGTAGATCGACCTTTCCGTCATCTCTGCGCACATAGATACCACGTGTCAACGTGGCACTGCCCGTAGCCGATTTCTGCGCGTCCTTTATACCGGCAACCGTACCGGTTTTCTTGGTCATACCGTTTTGTTTATAGTAGATAGAGTCCAGCTTCTTTAATAAATATGCCATGTCTGCGCGTGTTACATTGGCCTTCGGCTTGAAATTGCCCGTTGCATCCGGGGACATGATCCGGTTCTGGATCATCGTTTCCACTGCCGCAATATATTGAGCCCCTACCGATTTCCAATCCTTCGCGGTATATACGCCCTGCTGATTCTCATAGGCAGGGAAAATCGTGTTGTTTTGCGAGCGTAAACCGATCAAAAGCCATTGAGCCATCTGCTCGCGTGAAACGGGGTTGTTGCGCATGAAGCTATACTTCGGATCGAGCTGAGACTGATCCCATACGAGCGCATCGTTGAAATCATTGGCCGTGATGAGCCCATACCCGCGCGCGATATCCAAATAACCGAGTGTCCAGAGCGTCAACGCGTCCGTGCCCTCGGGCATCTGTGCCTGCAATGCGAGTCCCGCGTTCTGAGCACGCTGTTCCTGACCAATTACACGCATAACAAACGCTATGGCCTCTTGATTAGTCACCGCGTTTTGTGGTTTGTATGTCGTGCCGTAGCCTTTAACCATATTGAACGCGCCCGCGCGTGTCACCGCATCCCGCTGTGCGTCCGTGATATCTGTAAAATTCAGGTTTTTGATCAGATCCTTCGCCTCGGCACGACCTGTATAGGTCTTGTCCACAGCTGCGTTAAATATCGTCGCATCTGCTCCGAGGATATCCTTCGGCGCATGTGCCGTAACACATGTAAACGACATCACCGCGGCAATCACGCAACCTGCAATTCGCTTGTATATCGATGTTCCTTTTTGAAACAGCATTATTCACCCATCCTTAATTTTACTTATATCATTTTATTTATATCATTTATTTATCTGTCAGAAATATGCCATGATTCTCAGTCTTTGGATTCATTATAACACCTTTTTCAGGAATCAGTCAAAGAAAAAACTTGATTTATTTCTGGAAATCGTTATAATGATGTAGGTCTTTGGAAGCGTATCGAAGTGGTCATAACGGGCCTGACTCGAAATCAGGTAGTCCGCAAGGGCTCGTGGGTTCGAATCCCACCGCTTCCGTTAAAATTTATCAAAAGCCGTCAAATGAAAAATTTGACGGCTTTTGCTGTGTATATAGGGTGAATTTTTATGTTGGCGGATAAAAGAATGAATTCAATCAATAGAACAGCATATAAAATTGATTATATTTGCCACATTAATGCAAAAACGACAACAAATCTGATAGCAACTTGAGAACGGGAATAACCTCTAACAAGCTATCAAAATCGTTAACGTCCACACTTGCTGGCAATAATGCGTGTAC
>CAYURR010000201.1:0-5039 GCA_964446745.1 uncultured Defluviitaleaceae bacterium
AACCCATCAACTGCATAAAATGTTTCTTCAAGAAAAGGATTATATACAACACCTATTTTTACGGTGTTTTCCATTGCAAATGCAATCGAAACAGCTACTTGATAATGGTCATTCGCGTACCCTACCGTACCATCGATTGGATCAATAATCCATGTAGGATTTTCAATCGAAATTGCTTCTTTTATGGTGTCCTCCTCAGAGATAATATTATGTGTTGGGAACAATTTGCATATTTCAGTTTTGATGATCTCGTTAGATTCCAAATCTGCAGTTGTCAACAACTCATACCCATCTTTAACTGATTCTGTATATAACTTTTTTTCTCTCAAATCTTTAATTTTATTACCAGCTAAGTGTGCAATACGAATAGCTTCCTTAAAAAATGCACCCATTATGACACCTCGTTTACTCTTACATTGCTCATCAAATTCGTGTTCAAGTATATCCATATAGATTTTGTCTACATACATTCCATTTTTGAACACCCAGTCGCGGCAGCGCCCAGCTTCACGGAAGCCTTTTTTATAGCATGCAATATCAGGATAATCATCAGCGTGGACAGATAGCATTATATTATGAAGATTTAATGTGTTAAGTCCGTAATTGAGGATTAACCGAATAGCTTCTGAACCGTAACCTTTACCCCTATACTCTTCTTCCCCAATAATAATCCCGAAAAAAGCGTTGCGGTTTAAATGGTCAATGTTATGTATGCTGATACTTCCAAGCAATATATCTGTGTCAAGGAGCACTATAGCATAACGTTGCATATCACTGGGTGGTTCATATTATATAAGAAATCCTACCTATACAACAAAAGCTGCCGAACTCATGTTCGACAGCTTTCGGTAAAAAAAATGACGGAGAAGGAGGGATTTGAACCCTCGCACCGGTTTCCCGACCTATGCCCTTAGCAGGGGCACCTCTTCGGCCACTTGAGTACTTCTCCAAACACATTTATTATAAATGATTCCAGCCCATGCTGTCAAGTCATTGAGTCAAGCCATTTCAAATCCCTATTTATTATAGAAAAATCATCGATGATCAACGACGCAAGCGACAGGTCCTGCTTGCCGGAGGTGGGGTTTATGTAACCAACGCAATGTATGCCCGCGTTGTATGCAGCCTTTACGCCGTTGGTCGAATCCTCTATGACAACACTTTCGGCGGGTGCTACACCCAACTGAGACGCCGCATATAAAAATACATCGGGTGCGGGCTTGCCGTTTGCGACCTCTTCGCCGGTTACATATTTATCAAAATACGGGGCGAAACCGAGCTTTTTCACCACTAGGTCAATCAATGCGCGTGATGAGGATGAGGCTATCGCGGTTTTTATATTATTTTCTTTTAACATAGCCAATAGCTCCGGAATCCCCTTTACGGCAGGCGGGCAATCCTCGTCAAACATGGTCAATAACCGTTTTGCATGTAGTTCAATCATCTCGGGTACTGTATAACCTGTAATCCCAAATTCACGTTGAAATGCCGGCCAGCGATCCTTATTCGCCGTGCCGGCATATTTTTCTAGATCCTTTAATTCACACTGCGCACCGCAATAGCGCAATACATATAAGTCCACTTCATAATGATACGGCTGGCTGTCAATGAGCACGCCGTCCATATCAAAGATAAAGGCTCTCTTCACCATATACCCCCAACAATGACCAATTATTTTTGGGCTTTAGCCAACCGCATGGCTTCCTTCCACATATCTCTAAAGTCCCTTAAAAGACCTCTCACTTCCTCGAGTATGGCAATGTCCTTTGCTATATTTGCGTCTATCAAGCGCCTGTAGATGTATTCATATAATGCAGCGAAATTCTTTGACACCTCATATTTGTGGTTTAATGTGATCTGAAATTCCCTGATGATATCTTCTACACGGATTATTAGCTCATTTGCTTTAGTTAGATCCTTGGCTTCGATAGCAGTTATAGCCTGATTGGTAAATTTTAAGGCACCTTCATAGAGCATCAAAGTCAGTTCTTCTTTTGATGCGGTAAACACGGCATTATTAGTAAATTTCGCATATGGATTCTGTACAGCCATTTTATTACTCCTGTTCCGGAAAATTTAGCCCTTGTCATCCACTAAGATACCCATCATTTCCCATACCTTTGCTATGGCATCCAAGCGCTTTTCGGGCGGGATTTCGCGTTCTACTTCTTTTGTATCTTTATTGTATATCTTTATCATTATGTCCTTTGTCTTCTTGTGTACGCTATAATGAAGCTCTTTGTTTAAACCTGTGAGCTTCTTATTTGCTTCCTTTATCGCCTTGTCAATAAACGTTGTGTCGGGCGAGGCAGCATGCATACCGCCTTTTACGCTGTCATTTATTTTGCGTTGAAACCATGTGTCGGCATTAACTGTTTCTGTATCGGATGATGCTGTTGTGGATAAACGTGTAGACTGGAAATCAGAAACCCGTTCCGATTGCTTTGTTACTGTTTCAACATTAGGCGTAGTGTTTGTAAATCCATTTACAATACTAAAATCCATTTTAATACCTCCTACGCGTATATTCAGTTTTTCTGTTACCTGTTATTGCTTTGTGTCGAACATAAAACCCTGATCATAGGAATTTACATATTCCTGTTGATAGGCATTGTTTATAATGCGACCGTTGCCGAGACCTTGCATCCGTTGCTTGAGATCGGATACCATTGAACTGACGGATGACTCCATCTTCTTATCCAAGTCGTGGATATCCTTTAAAAGCTTGAGGCTTTCGTTCAGGATAAAGGGTTTGCCGTCCTTATCGTTACCTAGCTTTTCATCGAGATCCCGCAATTGGATAAAAATATTTTCCCTTTTGTTGATCAGTTCAACATATTTCTCTGCATCGTCGGCAGTGTTTCCGATCTTGGCGTTACTTGTCAGTTCATAAACACGCGTCAACAAATGATGCTTTTGTTTTAACATATCCGTATCGGCTGGCAACGGTTACGACCTCGCTTTCATTAACGCCCGCCTAAGGCACCTGAGATATAGTTCATCTGACTATTAGAGGCTGAAACAGCCTGTTCCATCTTTGCAAACATGGAGTAATAGTAGTTCTCCTTTTCGGTTAAGGCCCTCATCATGTCGTATATACGGTCGTTTTGTTCCTTGATCTTTTTGTAGAGATCATTGTCCTTTTCCAGCATATCCTTCATGCCGGCTTTTTGGACGATGGAGCCGCTTGTACCTACCGCTGCATTTATTATGTCATTAAAACGCTCGGCCATACCTTGTGATTTCATTTTGGAAGGAACTAACTGGCCGGACTTGCCCGGTACAGTGGAGCTTTGGGTAAAGAATTCGGCGACACCGTCTGGATTATCCCTCAAAGCCTTCGCAAGCTTCTCTTCGTCGATTACGAGCTTGCCGTTGTCAGACATCTTGTCAGACGTGGTGATGCCGAGCTGGGTGATGTTCATATTCATGCCGTTGACCTGTACCGGCTGATAGAGCCATTCACGGAACTGACCCATTATACCACTCAGGATATCATCGTTATACAAAAGACCGGCCTTTGCCTTGTCCTCCCAGAGCTTGATGTCGTTTTCCTTCATGCCCTTCTTTTCTTCTTCAGTCAAGGGTTCATAGTAGGAATAGTTGCCTGATTTTGGGCGTGGGCTCTTAACTTGAGCTGCCAATGCATCCACAACGCCGTTATAGGCTTCCACAAATTTCTTGATGTTTTCAACCTGTTTTGCGGTATCGCGCTGTACGCCGATTTGGACAGTCTGTCCGTTTGTGACCTGGTTCAGTTTTATGTCAACGCCGTTATAGGTAAACATATTAGAATCGGATTCGTTTTTAAATCCATTTAGCCAATATACAGATTGTTGGCCTTGTATATAATAATCACTGTTAGTGCCTGGGGCAGGAGGGAGTCCCCCAAATCCCAAGGCTGACGTTATGCTGCCTATACCGGATAGGTTTAACGGAGTAGTTGAAGCATTATCTGCTTGCAGACGGAAACGACCGCTAAATCCGTCAAAGTTTGCATGAGCATTGGGTATTGCAGCGCGTATAGCTGTGTTGAGCTCATTAACATTATAATCGGCAAGGTTATTTGCCGATCCGGTATAGCTGTCCATAAAGCTCTTTATAGCCTGCGCGTCTGTGGGATTGGTAAATAACTTGTCTAGGGTTGTAGTGCCGCTATACTGTGTGTTGTTTACTGTATCCTTGAACTGCGTCTGACTGAAGAATGTCTCCTGCTGCGCGAGCTGATCAATCTTAAGGGTATAATTACCAACCTGCGCGCTAGAGCCTGCTAGTACGGTAGCAGCACCGCTATCCTGACCGTTTAATTTAACGGATACAGTGTTCTTTTGCCAGTTGGACGGCAGACGTAAGCTCGAAGCCGATCCCAAGTCAAGGAAGGTCTTTTGAAATTTCTGTAGTTCGGTACCTATACTCCTATAGGCCTCTTGTTGCCAACTATATTTCTGAGACTGCTTTTTTAATCTGTCAACTTTCATACCCTCTGCCTTCATGAGCTGTTGGATCATTGACTCGGTGTCAATACCAGAGAGTCCTGTGAAACGAAGCGTGTTTGAATAACTTGCCATAAAATCTCACTCCTTTGAGAATTCTTCAGGGAAAGAATCTATTCATTATTCTATCATCGATTCATAAATAAATCTATATTTCTTTTATCAAAATATGTTATATGTGTATATATGGAAACTGTAAAAAAAGCGGAGTTCCGTCAATAAGGATCTCCGCTTTGTGTATTATTATTCTGATGTATAGACCATCAAAGCCATATGGCGCGCGCGCTTTATCGAAACGGTCATAGCGCGTTGGTGCTTGGCGCAGTTGCCCGTGATACGTCTCGGAAGGATCTTGCCTCTTTCGGAGACGAACTTGCGCAGCTTTGGTATATCCTTGTAATCTATTGATGTTATTTTATCGGCACAGAATGTGCATACACGCTTTTTTCTTCTGCCGCGTCTTTTCTGAATCACTTTATTACCTCCTCGTGTTAATCATCAAAACGGTAAATCCTCATCGTCTATAGTTTCCGTTATGGCGGAAAA
>CAYURR010000202.1:0-5011 GCA_964446745.1 uncultured Defluviitaleaceae bacterium
ATCCTCCTTCTAATTGTTGTATTACATATTATTCAATTTGAGAGTAGGTTGTGATATTGATATCGATCGATGCCTCACCTTCCCAGCATAGGTTCGTTGCAATTTGCAGAATATATAGAAAAATTCAAATCAAGGAGAGATATTTTGAAACCGGAGGATGTCATTAACTATTGCTTAAATAATCTGCCAGATACCGTCTTGGTTAGGAGCTGGGGCGAAGACAGTATATACTACAACCCGGAGCGAAAATTAATTCGCGGGATTTATGTCCTGACCGTGAAAGAAAAGGATGGCGACAACGACAGTGCATCAAACCTGAATAGACCCGGGATGTTTCGTGTAAACACCGGGATAACAAAGGAAAGCTTTCAACGGATGTTCGGATCGATCCCGAAGCGTCCGGCTGCGGGCTGTGTTGTTGATATGGACTTTGACTTCACCCAAACAGATCAGATAATGCCCCACCCTGTCTATGCGTGGATGGCTTGGGTCTGCGTCTTAAATCCATCACGCAATACCTTCGATAGCTTCATTCCGCTAATAAACGAGTCATATACTCTTGCATTAAATAAGCACAAGTCACGTAAGCTGATTTGATTGCATTCATGCAACGAAGACAAGCTTATTCGCTCTTTGCAGTAAACTTGCACTTTATGATATGCGCATATGCGTAGTCTTTTACCAAGTCGGGGTTAGTTACAAATTCCTGTCCGTCACCGAATATCATAAGACCGTTATTGTCACCTTGAAATAGCGCGGTATATAGTACGATCTCCTTGCCGGCCTCTATCGTTACCGGTTCGTTTATCGGGCCGTATGCGTAGCTGTCGCTATAATACGGACACGGCTCGCTCGTCGTCGTTATCTTGCCGCCTTCATCGGCCTCCAATACAAACGTCCAACGAAAATCCGGCTCTTTGCTAATCAATATCGCGAGGTGTCCCTCAGTCTTTCTGTCTTCCATCGGTATTATTGTGAGACCGCCGCCATGGTCGCTTTGCAATACCCCGTCCTTATACACATCTACCCATACCTTGATCTCTTTATATTGTTCATCCGATTTATACGAAAACAACTCAATGTCACTCTTGTCATATTTCAACAAATCTACAATCCTTTTTTGTTCATCCGTTAGTTGCATACTTTGAATTGTGTTGCCCGATACCTTCTTCGTGGTCGTCGTATACCAATACAGTGAACCGAGTGTCAGCGCAAACAAGATACAAACCACAGCAACCATAATTATCCGTTTCATGTCCTACCCCTTATATAGTTTATATTCTATTGAATCCACCAACGCCATCCAGCTCGCCTGTATGATATCCTCCGAGACCCCTACAGTCGACCATGTACCGCTCTGGTCGCCGCTATCTATAAGCACCCTAACCACAGATGCGGTTGCGTCCGTCGAATCCAACACGCGAACCTTATAGTCGATCAGATGCATATCTCTGAGCTGCGGATAAAAGCGCTCGAGCGCTTTTCGCAGCGCTAGGTCGATCGCGTTTACGGGACCATTGCCCTCCGCGGCGGTGATCTCGGCTACACCGTTCACAGCGATCTTGATCGTAGCGCGGTCCGCAATATTGTGCATGCCCGGATGCTCACAGAGGATCGTGTAGTTAATCAATTCAAAGAACGGCTTATACCTGCCGAGCTTCTTTAGCACAAATAGTTCAAGCGACGCGTCAGCACCCTCAAACTGATAACCGCGATGCTCCATGGCTTTGATATCGTTTGCGATCTCTATGACCTCAGCCGAGTTTTTATCAAGATGTGGTGCTATGCTTTGTATCCGTGTCAATATCGCTGTGCGACCCGACATCTCCGAAAGCAAGAACCTTCGCTCATTGCCGACTGCTTCCGGACTGATGTGCTCAAACGAATCAGCGGATTTGAACACCGCGTCCATATGCATACCGGCCTTGTGTGCAAATGCGCTGCGCCCGATATATGGAGTGTTCTTGCTGATCCGTAGATTCGAAATCTCCGCTATTCGCGTGCATTGCTCGGTGAGCTGCCCGAGGCTATCGTCTGGGATACATCTATAGCCGAGCTTGAATTGCAGCGTAGGTATTAGCGATGCGAGCGATGCATTTCCGCAGCGCTCGCCAAAGCCGAGCATCGTGCCCTGTACGTGCCGTGCACCCGCATGGACCGCAGCCATCGTATTCGCAACAGCCATGCCCATGTCGTTATGCGTATGTATGCCTATCTGTGAATCCGGAAATATGCGTTTTACATGTTTTACAATCTCAAATATCTCTTCATACAAGCTGCCGCCGTTGGTATCGCAGAGCACGAGACCGTTCGCTCCTGCGTCTTTTGCGGCCTGTAAGGTTTTTATGGCGTATTCTGCGTTATTTTTAAACCCATCAAAGAAATGCTCCGCGTCGTAAAAAACCTCCGCGAAGCATCCCTTTAAATATCCTATCGTTTCATTAATCATCGCTAAATTCTCGTCAAGGCTCGTAGTCAGTATATCCGTAACATGCCTTACATGGCTCTTACCCACGATCGTTACCGCGTCCGCTTGTATGCGTCTCAGCAGGTTCATTTGCTTATCGTCTGATACGCGCAGATCCTTTCTGCGCGTGCGTCCAAACACACAGAGCTTTGAATTTCTCAGCCTCGGTGCGTGCTTCAAATGCTCGAACAACTCAGCGTCCTTTTGATACGCCGCCGGGTTCCCAGCCTCGATATATGTCACGCCGATCTCATCCATTATGCCCACCAGTCGCAGCTTATCCTTTACGGAATAGGCTATCCCCTCGCCTTGCATACCGTCACGCAATGTGGAATCGCAGATTACTACAGATACATCCGCCATATATTAACCTCCACGCCGATCCCCTACTAATTCGTCGCTGATGATCTTGCCGTCCTTGAATGTTACGACGCGTTTGGTCTGTATCGCTATGTCGTGCTCGTGTGTGACCATTACGATTGTAGCGCCGTCGTTGTTTAACTGTCTAAAGATTTCCATTATCTCGTCGCCGGACTTCGAATCAAGGTTACCTGTGGGTTCGTCGGCCAGGATGATCGCCGGATCGTTTACCAGCGCACGCGCTATCGCCACACGCTGCCGCTGTCCGCCCGAAAGCTCCGCAGGCTTGTGATCCATACGATCCGCCAGCCCCACGCGTTCGAGCACCTGAGACGCGATACGTCTGCGCTCCTTTGTGCTAACGCCCGCATAGATCATCGGTAGCTCGACATTTTGGATAGCGTTGAGTTTGGGCAGCAGGTTAAACGACTGGAACACGAAGCCTATCTTCTTGTTACGTATCTTAGCGAGTTCCTTGCCCTTGATCGTCGAGACATCGTCGCCGTCCAGAAAGTAACTGCCGCTCGTAAGAGAGTCCAAGCAACCGATGATATTCATCATCGTGGACTTACCCGAACCCGATGCGCCCATGATCGCCACAAACTCCCCAACATCCACACTGAGGTCTACCTCACGAACCGCCGCCACGGACAGCCGCCCCGTCTTATATACCTTCGTCAGTTTCTTTGTCTCTATAATCATTGCGAGCCCGCCTTGAACATGGGCTTAACATATATGCCCTCTTGGATCCTCGGGTTCGGATTGTTTACGATCTTCTCGCCGTCCTCTACGCCTGTGACCTCTACATAGACGCCCGAATACTCGCCTATCTTCACTTCGCGTTTCTCGATTGTGTAGTCGTCCTTTATTACATATACATAATTCATGCCACCGCTCTCGCTCACTGTAGACATCAGCGGCACGACGACCGTGTTCTCACGGATGCTTGTCGTTATGCTTGCATCTATCGTGTATCCGGATTTGAGCATGCCGTCCGGATCATCCGCGGTCAGCTCAACCACGAGCACGGTCTCCTGCGAATTGCCTACCATGGCTTGCTTGGCAAATTCCGATATCTTTGTGACCTTCGCCTTTAAAGGCTCCGCTCCCAATGCCGAGGCCTTGACCTCCGCCTCTTGACCGAGCGCAAGGCTATATGCATCAGCCTCCGGTACGTTTACGGTGATTACGAGGTTTTTGCCCGCCGTATCTGCAACCGTCATCAGCGGCATACCTTTTTGCACCGATGCACCCTCACTTGCTTCGAGCTTTATTACTGTTCCCGAGAAGGTAGATTTCTCATCGGGCACAAACTCTTCTATTTGCTTTGTGATCTGATCCATGCGCATCTTTGACTGCTCTATAGCTATCTCGAGGGTCGATATCTGGTTCTTTACCTTCGGATCCGACAGCTTGTTGCGTGCGGATGCTAGTTGATCCTGTGCAAGCTTCAACGCAGCCTCTGCGTTTGCAGTCGATGCCTTTTGAGTGTCGAGCGTTAGCTCGGACGTGAGTTTCTGATCCAGCAGCTTGTTCAGACTCTCAGACGCAGTGTCCAGCTCTGTCTTTGCGATACCACCGCTGCTGTACAAAAGCTTTACATCATCATAGTGCTTTTGAGCAGTTTCGATGTTGCGTTCGATCTGATTTATCGACACTGTAGTCTGCTCGATCTGCGCTTGTACGTCGTTTAACGCCTTCTTCGCCGTGTTTACAGAGTTCTCTAACTGCAGCTGATCCGTGTTAGACATGGGCAGCTTAGCAGCCTCAAGGTTCAGTTGAGCGGTTTTTAATGCCAGCTCGGCCTCGTTGTATTTATCTTGTAAATCCTCCAGAGACTTCGCATCATAGACCGCGAGCATCTGTCCTTCTTTGATCTCGTCGCCCTCTTTTACATTCAATGTCAATATCTTTGCCGAGGTACTTGCGAATACTGTATTGACCTTATCAAAGCCCACCGTACCCTTCGCTGATACCTTTGAAATGATCGTCTCGCGATGTGCGTTTTCCGCCTCTACGGGTATCGCATCCTTAGGGATGCCCGACTGGTTGCTGTTATTTTGCACATTCCATATGCCAAAGCCTACAAAGCCTGCTACGACAACTACTATCACTATAGCGGCAATTATCTTTTTAGTTTTACTCAATGCTCTGCTCCTTCTGTCTACATCTGAATGTTTTGTA
>CAYURR010000203.1:0-4911 GCA_964446745.1 uncultured Defluviitaleaceae bacterium
GCTACAACCCGACCTATGTGCTTATACTTTCGGGCGATCATATCTACAAGATGGACTATTCCAAGATGCTCGACGCTCATAAGAAAAACAACGCCGATGCTACAATAGCGGTGCTTGAGGTAACGCTCGAAGAGGCCAGCCGCTTCGGTATCATGAATACCGAGGAGGGCGATAAGATCTACGAGTTTGAGGAAAAACCCAAGAACCCCAAGTCCAATCTTGCATCGATGGGCATCTATATCTTTACATGGGATGTGCTCAAAGAAGCCTTGATAGCGGACAATAAGGTCCATGGTGACAGCGACTTTGGCAAGCATATCATCCCGAAGCTGTTGGGCGATGACAAGAAGCTCTTTGCGTATCGCTTCCGCGATTATTGGAAGGATGTAGGTACCGTACAGTCGTATTTTGATGCGAATATGGATCTTATTAAAACGCAACCCGATTTCAATCTCTACGAGGATTTCTGGCAGATATATACATATGCGGACCATCAGCCGCCGCAGTATACGGGGCCGGATTCGGAGGTGCGTTCGACGCTTTTGTCCGAGGGCTGCGAGATCTATGGCAAGGTCTATAATTCTGTACTCGGCTCCGAGGTGCATGTGGGCGAGGGTACGGTGATCAAGGATTCGATCATCATGAGCAAGTGTAAGATCGGAAAGAACGCCGTTATCGAGCATGCGATATTGGACGAGAACGGTGTGATCGGTGACAATGTGCACATCGGCGAGGGCGAGAACGTCCCGAATGAGGACAAACCCAAGATATACGATACGGGTATCACGGTAATAGGCGAATTTTCATCGGTGCCAGATGGGGTCAGCATAGGCAAAAACTGCGTGATATTCGGCAAGACACAACATGAGGAGTACGATAACGGTCGCCTCGAAAGCGGCAAGAGTATCGTGCATGAACAGGAGGCGGCTGTATGAAGGCGATAGGAATTATATTAGCGGGAGGAAACAACGACCGTCTCGAGGCATTATCCGAGATGAGGGCAACCCCGGCTATGCCTGTCGGCAGCTGCTACAGGGCTGTAGACTTTTCATTGTCAAACATGTCCAATTCCGGCATCGGCAAGGTAGCCGTGATCACCCAATACAATGCGCGTTCGCTGCATGACCACTTGACATCTGCGAAATGGTGGGATTTGGGCAGAAAGCATGGCGGACTGTTTATCTTTTCACCGTATCTGACCAACAAGAATCAAAACTGGTTCAGGGGCACGGCGGACAGTATCTATCAGAACATCACATACCTAAAGCGCAGTAACGAGCCGTATGTCGTGATAGCTTCGGGCAACGGCATCTACAAAATGGATTACAACGACATCATAAAGCAGCACGTGGCAAACGACGCTGAGATTACTATCGTATACAAGGATTGCTCGCCGGACGATGATATTAGCTCGTATGGCGTACTGGACATAGACGCAGAGGGACGCGTTACAGACTTTGAGGAAAAGCCGCTTGAGCCACAGTCTAACCTGATTTCGATGGGTGTTTATGTAATACAGCGTACGCTGTTGATCAAACTATTGGAGGCAACGGTTGCGGAAGGGCGATATGACCTCGTGCGTGACGTGCTCGTACGCTACAGGAAGCGCTTGCGCATATATGGCTATCGTTTTGACGGGTATTGGCGCGCTATCTATGACGTCAAGTCATATTACGCGTGCAATATGGACTTCCTTAAGAAGGAAGTCAGAGATATCTTTACCAATCAATACCCATATATAGAAACAAAACCAAAGGATGAACCACCGGCAAAGTGTAATTACACCGCCACGGTTAAAAACGTGTTATTGGGCAGCGGTGCGATTATAAATGGCAATGTAGAGAATTCTGTTATATTCCGCAAGGTGTATACGGGAGAGCATTCGCATGTAAAGAATTCTATCATCATGGAGAGCAGCTTTATCGGCAACAACTGTGTTATTGAGAATGTTATACTAGACAAGGAAGTTGTTTTATCCGACGGCAAGCAGATCATCGGAACCCCGGAAAAACCGATTATACTTTCGAAGGGAACGGTGATGTAGCCGTCAGCATCTGATGCTTGCACAAATGGAGGACTACATATGGAAATCACCGATGTACGTGTTAGAAGAGTCAGTAAAGAAGGAAAGATGAGGGCAGTAGTATCGGTGACGTTTGATGATGAGTTTGTGGTACACGACATCAAGGTAATCGAAGGAGACAACGGGTTGTTTATAGCTATGCCCAGCAAAAAAACACCCGAGGGCGAATTCAGAGACAGTGCTCATCCAATAAAATCGTCGACACGAAGCCGCATTCAAGCGGTAGTATTAGAGAAGTACAACGCCGCATTATTGGAGGCTTGAGTAACTAAATTCCATGATGACATGTTCTTTAAGCATTAGGATGTAATGATTAATAAGAGATGGGATGTTCCCATCTCTTTTCTTTTGCGTTTTCTTTGTGGTCGCGTACAGCTTTACGAATGGTTCATAGATGTGTTATAATGATGCTAAAGACATGGCGGGAGGTTACGGCATGCATAGAAAGAATAATAATAAAAACGCGATCGCCGTTACGGCTACGGTCATCATGTTGATCGTTGTCTCCATCACCGTTGCGGTGTTTTTAAATATTAAAGACTTTGGTACGTCCAATACAAAGAGGATCATACCCACGATAAACTGTACGGTTACCTCGGTAACGACAGGCTCGGAGAATCCGGTGACGATAGATTTCTCATTGGAGATCGATCCGAGTGTCAAGCAGAACACGGGTGTCTACGAGTTGCGCGATCAGATCAAGTCTGTGCTCGAAACATTGGACTATGAAAAGTTGTCCGGTGAAAACAATATCAAATACATCAAGGATAATGTGACAGCAGACCTTGAAAAGTTTTTAAACGCGGAGGGCGTTGTTCAGGTTTTCATAACTGATATTCAATACGGTAGTGTCGCAGCCGAAAATGGCGGGGATAAGGTGTCTGAAAGCTCGCGCAGCAAAGCATTCGGTAATATCTTTCAGAAAAAAGAGGAAAAGAAATAGTATATAGGCATATGCCCAATCCGCGCCCCTAGCTCAGTGGATAGAGCGTTCGGCTCCGAACCGAAAGGCCGGGGGTTCAATTCCCCCGGGGCGCAGTTAAAAACACAGACTATAAGGGCTGTTGCAAAAATAAAGCCATATCACGGATTTACACAGATTTTTACGGATTTACACGGATAGCACCATACAAAAGTGGTTTATCCGTGTGAACCCGTTTTTATCCATGAAAACCCGTTGGAAAGGTTTTGTTTTGCAACAGCCCTTTTTGCTATGCTTAGCCAAGAATCTTCTTCAGATCAGCCCCCGGCGTTGATATAGGTGTAAGCCCCCATTTCTCAACCAATACATTTAGGATGCTTTGTGAAACAAACGCTGGCAGGCTCGGGCCGAGGTAGATGTTCTTTATGCCGAGTGCCAACAGTGAGAGCAAAATGCAGACGGCCTTTTGCTCGTACCACGAGAGCACTAAGGTCAACGGCAGTTCGTTCACGCTGCAGTTAAAGGCCTCTGATAACGCAACAGCGACCTTGATAGCGCTGTGGGCATCATTGCATTGCCCCATATCCATGATGCGCGGCAGGCCGCCGATCTCTCCGATATCGAGGTCATTGAAGCGGTATTTGCCGCAGGCGAGTGTAAGGATGATCGTATCCTTCGGGGTCTGCTTCACAAACTCTGTGTAGTAATTACGACCCGGCGCTGCACCGTCACAACCACCCACAAGGAAGAAGTGCTTGATCGCTCCGTTCTTGACAGCTTCAATGACCGTATCGGCCACTCCGAGCACCGCGCCGTGTCCAAAGCCTGTTGTCAGCTTATCACCGCCGTTAATACCAGTCATCAAACGCCCGTTTGCATACCCACCGAGCTCCAATGCCTTTTCAATCACTGGGGTGAAGTCCTTATTATCGCCGATATGCACAAGCCCGGGATACGAGACCACCGATGTAGTGAATACCCTGTCGGCATAGCTGGACTTTGGTGGCATCAGGCAATTTGTGGTGAACAGCACGGAGGCCGGGATATTTTCAAATTCCTTTTGTTGGTTCTGCCAAGCCGTGCCGAAGTTACCCTTTAGGTGTGGGTACTTTTTTAACTCCGGATAACCATGGGCTGGCAGCATCTCCACATGGGTATAGACGTTTACGCCTTTGCCCTCGGTTTGCTCCAAGAGTAATTTCAGATCGTGCAGATCGTGACCCGATACGACGATAAACGGACCCTTTTCAATACTGCAGCTGACGGTGGTCGGTGCCGGTGTGCCATAAGAGCCGGTGTTTGCAGCGTCAAGCAATTCCATACATTTGAGATTGACTTTGCCTGTATCGAGCACAAGTCCGAGCAGTTCATCTATCGAGAGCTTTTCGTCCAACGCAGACAGTGCCTTATAAAAAAAGTTGTTGACCGTTATGTCACTTTTACCAAGCGTGTAAGCATGATGGGCATAAGCCGCCATACCACGCAGTCCAAACAGGATAAGCGACTTAAGCGAGCGGATATCCTCATCATCACCCCAGAGATCTTCCATGTTCATTTCCTTAGTGGACATTTCATTTGTGGTCATTCCCTCGCAGTCCGTTGTATTAGTTGCAGAATATCCTTGCCTCGCCGCATCCACCTTTTCGCATAATGCCTCAATTGTCTCGTTATTAAAGTTTACATTGGTGACTGTGGTAAACAGACCGTCGATGATGAGTTTGTCAGTATCCTCTGTGGGATTTCCGCTCGCGGCCTTTGCAAGCGCGATCAATTTGCCCGTGAGTTTATCCTGAATGTTGGCTGTGTCATGCCTCTTGCCGCACACGCCGTTTACAGTACAACCCTTTCCTCCTAATACCTGCTCGCATTGAAAGCAAAACATTTTGTTTGACATATTTTTTCCTCC
>CAYURR010000204.1:0-4910 GCA_964446745.1 uncultured Defluviitaleaceae bacterium
TGAGGATGTACAGCCGCAATGCGGATTTCCAAAGGATCATGTCATTAAAGACAAATAGGAACAAACGGCACAGGCAAAAGATGTTCTTCGTCGAGGGCGTCAGAAACATCAACGCCGCCGTGAAATACGGCTTTGAAATAGCGTCGTTTATACACACGCCGACAGATGGGCTCTCACGCTGGGCACAGGATATGCTTCGGGATGTGCAGACGGACGAAAACTACGAAACCTCGACCGAGCTGATGCGTGAGATCAGCGAAAAGGAGGATGTCTCGGAGCTTGCGGCCATTATACACATGAAGCGTGAGCGCATACCGACCGTACAAAACGGGATATACATGCTGTTCGACCGCCCGTCCAATAAGGGTAACCTCGGCACCGTGCTGCGTTCATGTGACTCATTTGGAGCGGCGGGGCTGATCATCACGGGGCATGCGGTGGACATATACGACCCGGAGGTCATCTCCGCGTCGATGGGTTCGTTCTTTTCGGTACCGTTTGCGCACATGCCATCCTTGACCGAGCTCGACGAACACATCGAAACGATGAAGCAAAACCTGCCCAGCTTTTGTGTAGCCGGGACATCCGCGCACGCAGAGTTTGATCTGAGCTCCGGGTGTTTAACGCCGCCGATCCTTATTATGATAGGCAATGAGACGGATGGCATGAGTCATGCTCTGAAGGAGCGCGCGGATATCCTTGTGACGATTCCGATGGCCGAGACCTCATCGGCATCATCGTTAAACGTGGCCTGTGCGGCTACGGTGTTACTGTATGCGGTACAAACGGCAACGAAGTTGTAGTTAAATTGTTTCCACTTTACCAGTTGTTCATAACGGCTGCGGCGGTCATCGCGAGGTATTTGTCCCTCGGCACATAGTATGGGATGCTGTTGCCCGAGCCTAATGCGTAGCCGCCGTCGCGCTCGGAACGCAGTAACATATTGACGCTGCGCTTATAAATCTCTTCCTCGGAGAAACGGCATAAAAAGTCTACGTCTATGCCACCCAGTATAGCCATACGGCCCTTGTACAGATCGTAAACGTCCTCTACGGGCATGATCTTGTCCTCGTACGAGTGCTTCGCGTCCATGCCGATATCTGTGATAACATCCTCGTAGATCTCCTTGAGCTCGCCGCACGAATGCAAAATCACGGGGCGACCGCTCTTATGTACGACCTCTGCAATCTTCTTATGCCATGGGAACACATATTCACGCATATCGGCCGGGGAGATCATCGTCTGTGTCGCAAAGCCCCAGTCGTCGTTTGAGATAAACGCACCGATGCATTTGTGCTTGGCCGCGCGTTCGTAGTATCTGACCAGACGTGAGCCGACCTGATCGAATAACTCCTTCAATAAGCCCGGGTTGTCGTTTTTCAAGAAGCATATACCCTCATATCCGGCTATAGACATCACGTTTTCGAGTACGCCGCCGGGGCCTTGTGAGATGATCTTCATGCCGGCTGGCAGGTATGCGGCGATCTGATCGAGGTGGCTGTCGTCAAAATCCTCGGGCTCGTTCCAGTGATAGGCCTTGTAGCTTTCCATATCCGATATCATCGGGCTTTCGTCGATGTTCAGGCTCTTTTGGCCGTGAGCCGAGACCTTGTTTTCCAAATAGAAGCCCGAGGCCTCCATCGTCACATAGTCATAACCTGCTGTGCGGAATGCATCGACAACCATCTTGCGGTATTCGAGTGGGTCGGACGGGATGGTTTGCCTGCCCGAAAGCTCTACATAAAGATCGGTGTTTAGGAAAAACTCAAACAGGGTAGGGCGGTTGGGCTTTTGCTTATTGAGAACGGATAGGATGTTGTTGAAGTCCGGCTCCCTGTCGCGCGTGTACGCGGTGTATTCGGAGATAAAGCTGTCTGAAAATGGTTTCATTAATTCCTCCAAGGAAATATGATCAATAGAATGATCGTATTGTATTCATGGCAGTATATCATTTTCCCTTGCATTGGCATAGAACTTTCTTTAAAATGATTCAATGAAATGTTTGAGGAGAGAACCGATGAAGATCATGCTGATAAACGGCCCGAACATCAATATGCTCGGGATACGCGAGCCGGGTATATACGGCAGCGAGACGATGGAGGGCATCAATGCACGCGTAAAAAAGGAAGCGGACAGGCTCGGGGTGGAATTGAGCTGCTTCCAGTCAAACATAGAGGGTGAGCTGGTCACATGCATACAGCAATGCATGAGCAAATACGACGGGATCATCATAAACCCCGCTGCGTATACGCATACGAGTATAGCGATACGCGACGCGCTCGCGGCTGCGGGGATACCCGCGATAGAGGTGCATCTATCAAACATCCATAAACGCGAAGAGTTCCGGCATCATTCCATGACGGCAGCGGTGTGCATGGGGCAGATATGCGGATTGGGCGGGGACGGATATGTGCTCGCGTTATATAAACTTGTAGGATCTGTATAGAAAAAAGGAGCGTATAAAAATGATAAATCACTTTTGCAAGACGCCGTTGTGGAAGGCTGCGCCGACACTGGCAGCGGTGGCAGGTGGCAAAAAGCCCGCCGAGATCGTCATTCGCGGCGCAAAGCTCGTGAATGTATGTACGGCTGAGATAATCCCGGATACGGATGTAGCGATCGCCGAGGGGCGTATAGCACTAATAGGGGATGCGTCGCATTGCATCGGCGAGGGTACGACCGTAATAGATGCGCAGGGACAATATATTGCGCCGGGCTTTCTGGACGGGCATATCCATGTGGAATCATCGATGCTGACGATGCGTGAATACGCAAAGGCCGTGGTTTCGCACGGCTCGGTCGGTATATTCATGGATCCGCACGAGATATGTAACGTACTCGGCGCGGACGGCGTGAAATTGATGGTCGACGAATCGAAATGTACACCGCTAAAGGCCATGGTCACATACCCGTCCTGCGTGCCTGCGGTGCCAGGGTTTGAGGATACGGGTTCGTTTGTGGGTCCGAAGGATATCGCGGAGCAGATGAAATCGGACAGCGTCGTGGGCTTGGGCGAGATGATGAATTTCCCGGGAGTATTAAACGCGACGGATCACGCAAGCGGTATTGTGGGTGAGACCCTAAAAGCCGGGAAGATCGCTACCGGACATTACTCGATACCCGAAAACGGAGCGGGCTTGAATGCATATATCGCATCGGGCATACGATGTTGCCACGAATCCACACGCGCCGAGGACGCGCTCGCGAAGATGCGTTTGGGTATGTACGCATTATTGCGTGAGGGTTCGGCATGGCAGGACCTTAAGGAGGTTTCGCGCAGTATTATCGAAAACAAGATAGACAGCCGTTACGCATGCCTGATCTCAGACGATACACATCCGAATACACTGATCGCACATGGACATCTGGATCACATCATGCGCAAGGCGATCTCGTATGGCATAGACCCGGTTAAGGCTATACAGATGGTGACGATCAACACCGCACAGTGCTTCCAGTTGGATCATGAGCTCGGCTCGATAGCGCCGGGCAAATGCGCGGATATCGTGTTTATAAAGGATTTAGAGGGCTTTGAGATTACGAGGGTATTGATAGACGGGGCGGTCGTAGCCGAAAACGGAGATCTCTGCGTTGAGATCAAGCCGTTTAACTATCCGCATGAGGCGAAGCACTCGATGCATATCTCGCAGAAGATCACACCTGAGACCTTTGCGATATCATCGGATGGTAAGGATCAGGCGACCGTGAGGGTAATAGAGGTAATACCCGCGCGCGTGGGCACATATGAACGACATATCACACTGAAGGCAACAGACGGGAATCTGAACGCAGACACGGAACAGGATGTGCTTAAGGCGTTCGTATTTGAGAGGCACCACGCTACGGGTACGTATGGCGCGGGTTTTGTGAAGGGCTTTAAGATAGGATGCGGAGCGATGGCCAGCACGGTCGCGCATGACGCGCATAACCTGCTCGTACTCGGTACGAACGACGAAGACATGGCACTAGCCGCGAATACGTTGATCGAATGCGGCGGTGGTATGGTGACGGTGCAAAACGGTAAGGTGCTCGGACTCGTGGAGCTGCCCGTGGCGGGTCTGATGAACGACCAGAAGACCGCAGCGCAAATGAGCGAGACCGTAGAGGGGCTCGAACATGCATGGGCATCTATCGGCTGCGACCTGCCCTCACCGTTTATGACGATGGCGTTGGTACCGCTCGCGTGCCTGCCCGAGCTGCGGCTAACAAACCGTGGGCTCGTGGATTGCACGACCTTTAGCTTTGTGCCGCTGATGGTGGGTGAGACGGAGTAAGAGAGGCTAAGGCAAAGAAAACATTTACCACGGATTTTCACGGATTAAAAAAGGATTTACACGGATAGGAAACATATTTATGTTTTATCCGTGTAGATCCGTGGTATTGTATTTTCTTTTGCTACTCTGATCCTGTTTTGAACGGTGATATCTTTATTACTTCCGTGATGTCTACTTTGATAACGATGCCTTCTCAGTTTAGTTCGGCTTTGTAATCACTTTATATGGGTTTGTGGCTATGTGGGAGTTGTGTATTTAATTATCGTATTCCACAATCATATGATGCCATTTTATTTCATTTAGAACTGCCTTTAGCTGCATATTTTCAACTGCATCCTAAACTTTATATATAGTTCTCGCGTAACTCATGCTTGTATAATTTTACTGACTGTGTTTAATATCTCATCGGTTGTGATTTTACTTCATATCCATTGCTTTTTTAATGTCTGTATAATGGGGTAAAATCCCTCGCCTTTCAGGCGAAACCTTTAGGTCAACCACCTGAGGATTGAAATCACTAAAAAAGAGAAACTACAGAAGAGGTGATTTCAATGGAAAACTACAGGAAATCGGCACATTGCACTTACGATATCAAGTATCACATTGTGTGGATAACAAAATATCGCAAACCAGTAA
>CAYURR010000205.1:0-4840 GCA_964446745.1 uncultured Defluviitaleaceae bacterium
ATAGCTTGAACAGCGCACGTTGTATAAAATGCACGACGGTTCGATTGTCGTCTACAGAGCCGGACTTGCAGGTCGAGAGGGTGAGTATCCTGTTCCTGCGAGAGGGAGTAACGCTTGAGCGCGTACCGGTGTCTATAACCTTTAGAAATGCGTCGAGCGTATCATAGCTTGCAAACTTCGTTTTATATGTATCGCTGTTGTTTTTTGTATAGTAGCTCGAGGTTACTTGATATACATAGATATTCGTCGGCGTCAGGATATAGACATATGGATGAGCATCCATATAGCCTTGATTTTGATAGTTCTTTAGCGTGGCAAACATATCGCCGTTTTTGAGATTGTGCCCGTATATGATGGTATTTCTGCTTGTAAAATCGGTCTTGTTACGCATATCCATAAAGATACTGCCGTATTTACTCTTTTTGAGATTGTAGGTGAGCTTAACGTATTCCTCGTTGTCCTTGCTCTTGAGTAATGGGTAGTCGATCTTTGTACCCGGCAGATATATCCAGCCGATGATATCAGGGTTGATCGCAATCAGCTTATCGAAATCTATAACGGGCAGCTTGTCAGTTATCTTAAAGCTCGGCAGCCGATATGTGTCACCCGAAGCGCTCTCAGCATCCGGCGTAAACGCATCAACGGTTTCCGTCTGGGCTTCGTTATCTGCACTATTGGATGCAGCCTCGGCAGGTGCTTCGGTCGGTTGGGGTTGGACCTCTATCTTGTCATACTCACCGGCAAATGCCTCGCGTCCCTCGTTATAGATATCCTCGCCTTTTTTGTCCTCGATCATGGTCACTACGAACAGGACTGAGGAAAGCACAAAGCCGCATATGCACACGGCCAATAGCATAATGGTTAATAACTTCTTTTTACTTACAAGCAGGTTTTTCACAAGCGGCGTTTAGCCCCCTCCATATCTATCTTCTTCGAAATCATATCAAACGACAGTGCGGAGTATTTTGCTGTATCTTCTGAAATCAAGCCTTGTTTGTATAGGTCTAACAGGCTGTTGTCCATGCTGATCATCCCCTCTGCGGAGGAGGTCGCGATCAAGCTGTCTATCTGGTGCGCCTTGGCCTCACGTATGAGGTTTCTGATAGCATTATTGACCTTCATGACCTCGAAGACTGGCATGATGTCACCGTTCACGGTCTGTATGAGCTGCTGAGACACAACAGTTCGCAGCAGTGCCGCCAACTGTATACGTACCTGGCTCTGCTGTTCGGACGGGAAAATATCAATGATACGGTCTATCGTATTGACAGCACCGAGCGTATGCAATGTGGATAAAACCAAGTGCCCGGTCTCGGCCGCGGTCAAAGCGATCTTTATCGTTTCGTAGTCGCGCATTTCGCCCAGTAGCACCACATCTGGCGACTGCCTAAGGCATGCACGCAATGCGGTCAGATAGCTCTCTGTATCGAGAGATACCTCGCGTTGGCTTATTACGCATTTGTCATTCTTGTATAGGTATTCGATAGGGTCCTCAAGTGTGATTATATGTCCGTTGCGTGTTCTGTTTATTCGGTCAATGATACAGGCCAGGGTCGTCGATTTGCCGCTGCCGGCTGTGCCTGTGACTAATATCAAGCCCTTCTTTGTCTCCGAAAGGGACATGATGCTCTCGGGTATCCTCATCTTTTTATAATCCGGGATACCAAATGATATAACCCTGATGACCGCCGCGTAAGAGTTACGCTGCTTGTATGTGCTCACACGCAGTCTTGCGAGCCCGCTGACCGATATCGATAGGTCGTCGTCCCCGGTTTCCTCCAAGCGCTTTATGGATCGTTTTGCCATGTTATACAGCTCCATAACGAGCTGCTCTGAAACAGGAGGTAATATCATATCCTCGCCCAAAGGAACGAGGTTGCCGTCTATTTTTGCGCAGAAGCGTTGGCCGGATACGATAAATATGTCGGAGGCATTGGCCTTTACCGCCTTATCAAGCATTTCAGCTAAAGTCATTTATTCTCCACCCCAAATTTCTATACTCTCGTCAGGCTCCCAGTCGGTCGTCGAAACCACCATCCACCGGTCTACCTTAAATTCATCCGCGACACTCAGCTCTACTTCCAGTGCGCGTGTCTGATCGATAGGCATAGACATCGACAGCTTTATTGTATCGTCATATAAAAACGCCGTGAACCCCATTTCGCTTGCTTTTATGCTCAGCTCGTCTTTATTTATGCCTTCTCTAAACATCTGCTTCAGCTCGCGTGCTTTTTTCGTGACTGCCAGATCTGCGGCATAGTAGCTTGAAAACGCATTTATCGATTTATCAGCAAATCTCTTTTCGGATAGTGCAAGCGAGTATGAGAGCACAGAGAAAATGGACAGGCACAGGGTCGAGAAGATAACGATGATCGAAACGCTGCCAAAGCTGATGCCCGAGGACTGTTCCTTTTTTACACTTGTCTTTATATCCTGCATGCTACACCCCCAAAGTCGTTACAGAGACGGTATATATCTCCGTGCTGTCCGAGCCGTCCTTGGCTGTGCGATCCATGGATATCCGAGCGACACCGTCGTCGGATGATGTGAGCTTGAGTATGTAAACGGCTTGATCCTTTGAGGACACTTGCCATTCGCTGTCGTAATATACCGAGAAACCGTTATTATTGCGCTCGGCTGCGCCACCCGCGAAGTATTCAGCGGTCTTAGCGAGATCGCCGTCCGTGTATTTGTAAGCGGATATAACGGATTCGATCGTGGTGATCATACTGCTCGTATCGCGGCTTTGGACAGACAGGGTATGAGAATGTGCAAAGATACGGATACATACCGCCGATGCCGCCGCAAATATAAACATCATGAACATTAATTCAAATAAGAAAATCAATGTCTTGGAAGAGTTCTTCATATAACGTTCCTTTTCATTGTGACATTCTCAGGGGGCTTAACGCAGGTTTAAAAGCAGGTCCTCGGTACGACCATTTACCTCGCAGACGACCTTCACGAGCTTATCCTCTACAGGGGTAAAGACCAAATTGTCGATCGGCAGGATCTCGTCGCCGCTGTCGGGGCTCAGCTGTGTACCCTTTGGAGTATATAGCTCCCTGAGATACCCGTCATAGAAATAGACATATGTAAGATATAAAACGCCCTCAATCTCTTCCTCAAAGGTCAGCGCCGCGACGCCCGAAATATCAGACATTTGAACATTATCCTCGGCCTTGTTGTACCGCACCTTTGCGGCGATATAGTTCAACACGGTGCGCTCGCGATACTGTCTATCCAGCTCGGTAGAAATGTTTTTGTAGGCCGTAGCCCCAAACAACAGCACAAACAACATGGATACCGTGAACACTAAAAATAATATAAGGCCCGAAAAGACCTCAACAAACTGCGAACGCGCCATCATTACGCCTCCGTTTTATATTACGCTGCTTCATTGTCCGCCGCCAAAGGGCAAGGTGTTGCTCTTGGCTATTACATCCACGTCGGGACATATATTCGACGAGAATATCTCATAAAACACCGCATATTTTTTGTCATCTATATATAAATTGTAATGCTCCCTCAGATAGTCCACATCAGGCGGATAAAAACCCTCGATCGCATAGCAGCTCACAGCGGCTCGAACTATATTATCGCGAACATTCTTTAAGGCCTCTGCGCGCTGTGCGTCGGAGGCTTGGTTCACGCCGAAATAGAAGCATGCGAATATCACAACGAACAACAGCAGGGGTATATACTTCTCTATCTTCATCTCATACAACCCTTCATACAGCACTTCGTCTAGCCCGGATATTTGTCAAATCGAGGACATTATGCCCATCATCGGCAGCATTACGGATAATAATACCAAGCCGATCATCACAGACATCACAACCACGAATATCGGCTCGATCTTACCGATCGTGCGATCGATACTCTCGTTTGCGGCCTCTTCGCTGCGCTTTGCTATCTCACTGATCACCACGTCCGCCGAACCCGTCTTTACACCGACGGAGAGCATACGGCAGTACAAGGGTTCTAAAAGCGATGCCCTCGTAATCGCGTTGATCAAGGTCTCTCCTTCATCGAGGAATCGTCTGCAGTCTCCGGCACGGCGGCCTATCTCGGTACCCTCGCAGAGGTTTTCGGCCATAGCGAGTGCGGTGTCTGTATCGACGCCGCTGGCAATCGAGAGCGCGAGCGCAGAGGTAAAGCGAGCCCTGCCGATGATACAGCCGAGCTGGGTCTTTCCGGTAAAATCATTTTTAAACTTTGTAAAGCGTTCCTTTAAGGATGGGATAAAATACACGCAGAGCGCGCATGCGATAAGCAAAACGATAATAGCAAGGATGATGTACTTGCCCTTGCCTAATGCTATGCCGACGTTTAAGAAAAACATCGCAAGTGGAGACATGTTGCTACCTATCTGTGTAAACACGTCGTTGAAGATCGGGAGTATCTTGATCAGGAGCACCCCGATGATCACGAGCATGATCGTAAACAGCACGGATGGGAAGAATACGGCCTTTTTGATTGTATCGGTGATATTCTTTTGTCGTATGTAATATTCGGACAATGCCTTGAAGATCTCGTCATGCTTACCGGTCTGTTCACCGATGCGTAGCATGTTGATCATGTATGCGGGAAAGGCCTCAGTCTTTTCAAACGAATCGGCTAGGCCGTAGCCCATTTCGATATCCTCGTAGAGATCCTTTATCAGCTTATCGGCGAATGGATCCTTTTCGCCCTCGGAAACAAGCAGCAATCCCTCGCTGACGGAAATGCCCGCGTTCATTGAGAGATAGAGCTCCATGCATAGCGAAGAAATGTACTCGTAGCTCAGTTTTCCGCCACCTTGCTTATTCATCAGAACAATCTCCAATCAAAACGTGCC
>CAYURR010000206.1:0-4832 GCA_964446745.1 uncultured Defluviitaleaceae bacterium
CTTGTGCACGTATTATATGACCTTTTGTTGGATTAATTCAATATATGCAAATAAATGCCCTATTAAAAAATAGGACAGTTTAGGACAGTTTCGGATGCTTGTTATGAATCATTTACAGATTTTTTCAGTTCTGATAAAATTAAATAATGTAAGATTTGCATATGGGAGAGGTAGTATGACTGGAAATAATGTGACAAAATTAGGTTATCTTATGGAATTACTAAATATATCTATATCAGACCTATCGACAGCGATTAACGTCGAGCGATCATCTGTGAGCAAGTGGAAAAACGGCACTCGTAAATTCCCGTCGGATACCCCCTACTTTGAAGGCATAATCGACTACTTTATCGCCAAGAATATCAGCATCGGTGGGCAAATACTCGAGGACTTTTTTGCCGATATATACCCTTGTGCAAACCCAACTAATGCAAGCCCGATGAATGACGAAATACTAAAAAAATGCATACGAAATTATATATTAAATATAGGCATCGGATCCATGAACAATCAGATAGCCGAAACTCAGGGCAGCTTATATTCATCAAGCTTTACTATATACAGAGCAGCCGAGGGTAAGCAAAACGCGCTCATATACATGCTAAACGTCGCGGAGGCGCTGAGCGAACCGAGCATCATCACTATTATCGAGCATTTCCAACACACCTGGGCATCCAGCTACATGGATTTCTTTCGCTTGCTCGAGCAGCGCCTGATGCATGTGCTCGATGTAGGCCATAAAATCGAGCTGATCATATGCCTCAGTGATGACTACAAGGGCAATCTCGAGGTGCACAAGGCCACCATGCGCTTCAGCTTCCACCCAAACATGACTATATACACTGTACAGTCACGATTTGTCGAAAAGATAGATATTTTTGTGATAAAGGATCGCCTTGCGATTATATGCCACAATACGTCACAAAAGGCTTCAGGCATCGTCTGCTGTGCTTACAAGGACAAACTGGTATGCGGGCTCTATTTCTCAATGGCACAAAAGATCAAACAATCCGCATATCATATGCTCGTTACAAGCAAACCATCCGAGGTGGATATGATATTCAACAGTTTTTATCATAGCGCATATAAAAGGGAGGCGGTCTTCCACTCAGGTAATGGGCTGAGCTATACGACTATGAGCGAGGCACTCGTAAACGAGATCATTGCCGACAATATGCTATCCCCGGCCGAGAAGCAGAGGATTATGGACTTTTATCAGGTGTTTAGGTTAAATGTTGATAACTCACTCACAGACTCCTATGGCGGATATTACCTTTATATGGACGATATCATACAACCCCTCAAACAGGAGTATTCGACAATCAACTCTTTGTCTGTGGTCTCACACAAGGCCGTCCGTATACGCAGGGATCAGATACAACGGCATTTACTTGAGACCGCAGAACTCATACGACGCAACCCGCATTACAGAATCATCTTAAACCACGGCTCAAACCCCGATCCCAATATCGTATGGTTCAAGGATAAGCTATGGTTCTTCGCCGTACATACAGACAAGCATTCGGGCAAGAGCAAGGTTTTATTCAACGAGCATGTCGCATCGGTAGAAATGTTTAAGTCCTTATACGAGGATATATTCAACAGAACACATCACTTATATAAGGACCCTGAGTATGTTTCAAATATATTAATTAAAATCGCTAACGGCGAACTATCATAGCGACAACGGACGCACTTAGTCCCGCTGTTACCTCCTCGCCTGTGGACATGTTCTTGATATGCAACGAGCCGTCTGTGATCTCGTTATCGCCTATTATGGCCGAGTACCGTGCCTTGAGCTTATCCGCGTATTTCATCTGCGCCTTGATGCTACGGCCCGAGATATCTCCCTCTGCCTTTATACCCTCGCGCCGTAACGCGTATATAAGGCTCCATGCTGCATGCACCCCCGCCGAGCCCGCACCACCTATATAGATATCCGGCGCATCCGCATCCTCGTTTGCATCACCCATCAGCATGACGATACGCTCCATGCCCATCCCGAAGCCTACAGCCGATGTGGCAGGTCCACCGCATTCCTCGATCAGGTTGTCATATCGCCCGCCGCCGCATATGGTAAGACCGGTCTTTTCATCCACGAACTCAAACACCGTACGCGTATAATAGTCCAAGCCGCGTACAATACGCGGGTCCACCTCCACACGGAGACCTGTTCCAACAGTTACCGACCCGAGCGCGGCCTTTACCTGTTCAAAGTGCTTGCTGCATTCCTCGTCAAGAGCATCCAATACAGACGGTGCATCGGTCAGCAGTGCCTGGCACTTCTCTTCCTTGCAGTCAAGGATACGCAGCGGATTCTTCTCCAAACGCGTCTTACAGGTCGCGCAGAGCCCATCGTAGCGCTCACGCAAAAACGTAGTCAGGCGTTCGTTATAAACAGCGCGACAACTCGGACATCCGAGGCTGTTTATACGCAAAGTAAAATCCTCTATGCCCACACCTTTGATGACCTCATACGCGAGCATCATGGCCTCGGTCTCCGCAAACGCACCGCCCGAACCGAATACCTCACAGCCAAACTGGTGAAACTGTCTATATCGTCCCTGACCGGGCTTTTCGTAACGGAAGTTTGGGCCCGTATAATAAAACTTCAACGGCATCACACCGCCATAGAGCTTGTGCTCGACGAACGCACGCGCCACGCCCGCTGTTACCTCCGGTCTCAGCGTGCAGCTGCGGTCACCCTTGTCCGTGAATGTGTACATCTCCTTTTGAACGACGTCGGTCGTCTCACCGACCCCACGCAGGAACAGCTCCGTGTGTTCAAATATCGGCGTTCGTATCTCCTCAAAGCAGAAATCCGCGCATATCTTATCGATCACGCGTTCAAGTCTCTGCCAGAGCTTTATTTCCTTTCCATAGATATCATTCGTTCCCCTCGGGGCTGAATATGCCTTTTGACCCATGCTTCATTTTCCTTTCAATCATCTCATCTATACGTTTTATGTATTCCTCTAAATTCTTTACGTTAAATACCCTTTCAATACGGTTGTTTTCAAACATCAGCTTTGTAATCGCACCCGTGCCGACCGCGTAGATGTCCTGTACCTCCTCCATAATCAGCACATTATATACGGAGCCCTTTCCTTCGCGGCAATACGCGACATTTTCGAGGTTACCGAGCATGTTCTTTTGCCTGTACATATAATATGGGTGCATACCCATTTCCGTACATGACTCGGCGCATATCCCGAGCATCTGCTGCACGGTCTTTGCGGCGGTCATCTCCTGCATCGTCGCAAGCCCTTCCTTTAGCTGTGAAGCTTTCTTCACAGCCAAGGTGTGCACGGTTATATTCTCGGGCGCGAGCGGCTTTAATGCATTCATCGTATGCTCCGCATCGGATAAGCCCTCACCGGGTAGACCCATGATTACGTCGCAGTTAATATTGTCATGGCCAAGCTCGCGTGCGAGCATAAACGCCTCCGTAAAGCCCTGCGCGGTATGATGCCTGCCGATACGCTCAAGTGTTCTGTCATTCATGGTCTGCGGGTTTACAGATATCCTGGTCACACCGTAGTCCTTGAGTAAGCCTAGCTTTTGCGCGTCCATCGTGTCAGGACGCCCGGCCTCTACACAGAATTCTTTTACACTGCGCGGATTGAGTTCGATTACGTTTTTTCGGACAAAGCCGAGCAGGTTTTCAAGATCACGCGCGTCAACAGAGGTTGGTGTACCACCGCCTATATAGATGCTCTCGACCGGTCTGCCCGCTATGATCCGCATCACGGCCTCAAGCTCTTTAAACAGCGCCTCGAAATACGCATCCTTTAACCCGTGATGCTTCGCGAGCGGATACGCTGTGAACGAGCAATACAGGCATCGGCTCATGCAAAACGGTATGTTTATATATAGTGAAACCCCGTCATTGTATCTACTATCCACAATGCGCCGCTCGGCCTCCTCTACGGATATCGCGAGCTCGATCTTGTCCTGCGGTGTCAGAAAGCGGTTATGCAGGTAGGTCCTGATCTCGGACTTGTCCATGCCTTGATCAGCCAGCATGCGCACGAGCTTTGACGGTCGTATGCCCGTCATCGCGCCCCATGGCGGTTTATATCCTGTGTACATCACGCAGGCCCTATACATAGATATAATCAGAATCCGCTTTTGATCATCATCATGTTCGGCGCGGCAGATCACACGGCACTTCAATACCCCGTCTAGGTAAACCTCCGAAATACAGTCGCTGCCCTCCAAAGCACTGCGCAACGTAAGCCCTTCGAGTCTTATTTCGTCTGTAATCAAAAAGCCCTCGTTCGGGAAGAACACCTGCGTGATCGTTTGCAGATCGTATTCATAGCGATGATTGTCCAATATGCAATACATCGTCAGATACCTTTGAAATACGCGCACTGATGTGCAATATCGCTGTGCCCGCCATGACCCGGATATATGATCGTTTCACCGGGTAGTGCAAACAATCTATTCAGGGATGCCATCAGGGTTTGTGTATCACCCGTAGGGAAATCCGTTCTGCCATAGGCCTCATCAAACAGCGTATCGCCCGTAAACATAATATGGCTGTCCACATCATACAGGCACATGCTGCCGGATGTATGCCCGGGTGTATGGATGACAGTCAGCCTATGTTCGCCGATCTGTATAACATCACCGTCCTTGTAGAGCACATCCGGTTCAATGCTCAGGCTCTGTCCGATTCCCATGCGCGAAAGGTTCAGCCCCGGGTCCGTCAGCAGTGTTTTTTCATCTGCGTGACATGAAATAAGGGCACCCGACCACGACTGTACGGTGAGCGCAGTCAGTACATGGTCAAAGTGCCCGTGCGTAAGAACGATCTCCTTTATCCT
>CAYURR010000207.1:0-1698 GCA_964446745.1 uncultured Defluviitaleaceae bacterium
GTGATTAAAAAAGCCATGGACGACGCACGGCGTATGCGTGAGAAATATGGCTTTGTCTACGGAGGCATCAATACGGGAAGCCCGTTGAACGCGGCTGTGTCTACCTTTGGTGAGGATTTTATCGCATGTTGTGCAGCCGAACCCGAGATTGCACAGCATGTGCTCATGATATTTGCCAAGACGATGATACGCTTGAATTACGAATTTACCCAAGTTATTGAGCCGCCAAAGCGTATCGACATACAGAGCTATGGCATCGGTAACTGTCCGGCTATAATGTTTTCACCGCAGTTATATCGCGAAGTGATTTTGCCTGTGGATTTATGGGTTCGCAGTCAGTTTAAGGATTTTGGCATCCACCATTGTGGAATATTTGACAATTACGCCGAGTTATATACCGCACTGACTCCGAACAGCCTTGATGTGGGCGGTGGTAGTGATTATGCCAATCTACGGAGGTATCACCCCAAAGCAATGTGTACATATATTGTCAATCCTGAAACCTTTGAGGGTAGGACGCGCGAGGAAATTGATGCGACTGTGCGAAACATTGTTGTAAACGGCGGACCGGCGGAAATGATTGCGTATCTGCATACATACGGTGTCGGCAGATTTGCAACGGACGACAACATCATCGACCTACGCACGTCCATTAAACGACAATTTCCAGAATGGATATGAAAATTTAAGGAGGATTGATTGGATGAAATTAGGTATTATTCGGAAATATGACAGTGCAGGCTTTGATTATGCAAAGAATAAAGGTCTGGATTTTATTGAAATATGTTGTAATACAGATGACGAGACAAAAGACTTTAATGCCTCTGCGAATCATATTAAAGAAGAGATTATACGGACTGGTATTACCGTGCAGTCGGTTGGTCGCTGGGGAGCCGAGCCAAACAAAGCCGGAAAGGTTGATGATGATCTGTTTGAGAGCCTGTGTCGGAGTATAGACACTGTGGGTTATATCGGTGCGCCGGTGTTTGTGTGTGGAGTCAATTATGATGAAAGCATATCCCTTTATAGAAATCTGAGCTTTGCTGTCGAATACATCGGTAGGCTGTCAGAACATGCAAGGTCAAAAAATGTCCAATTAGCTGTGTACAATTGCGAATGGAATAATTTTGTGCATAACTCACAGATGTGGAAGATCGTTCTCGGTGAGCTAACTGATGTAAAAATAAAATATGACTGTTCACATTCGTATAATCGCGGCACAGATTATCTGAGTGAGCTGAACGAATGGGCAGACAAGGTTGCCCATATGCATATCAAAGGCTCAATCAATCTGGGTGGAAAGCATTTGGATGATCCACCGGCCGGATTAGACGCTCTCGATTGGCCACAGATTTTTGGCATCATGTATGCGCACAAATATAGCGGCGGTTTTTCCATCGAGCCCCACAGCATGGTGTGGCAAGGTGAGCTCGGTGAAAAAGGTATCGACTTTACGATTGGTTATGTAAATAAAATGCTGTTGAGATGAAGTCTTAGGGAGCGCTATATCGGATGCTCTCATGTTCACGCCGCGTACCAGCTCTCTTGATTCCGATACATATTCGCATACACACCATCCATGACCATGAGTTGATCATGCGTACCCTGTTCGGCGATACGACCGTGGTCAAACAATACGATGCGGTCGGCTCGTTTTGCAAAGCCGAGGCGATGCGAGATGAACAAAACGGTGCGATG
>CAYURR010000207.1:1798-3630 GCA_964446745.1 uncultured Defluviitaleaceae bacterium
GGTCGGCTCGTTTTGCAAAGCCGAGGCGATGCGAGATGAACAAAACGGTGCGATGACCGGCAAGATTATATATCATGTCATAGATGTCTATCTCCGACAGTGGATCCAGATAGGCAGTCGGCTCATCGAGTATCCATATATCCGCGTCCGGGTTTGCCAAAAGCCGCGCTATCGCAAGGCGCTGCCATTGCCCCTTTGAGAGTTCAACACCCTTGTCTAACTGGCCGAGCCGGGTATTAATACCGTTGGGCAAGGTCTCAACGACCTCGCGTAAGCCTACCTGTTCGAGTATGTGCAGTATCTCTGCATCGGACATACAAGCGGAACCCACTTTACCAACCTCGATATTCTCGCGCACCGAGAGCTGATATTGCGCGAAGTCCTGTAATATACACGACACCAGTACGCCGTGTCCATGGAGATCGCCGTGCCCGTCACCACTCACGTCTCTGTCTATGGTCATGCGCCCCTCAAAGCGATCTGTCAATGACATAATAAGGTTCGTGCAGGTGGTCTTCCCGCTACCGTTTACGCCCACGACCGCAAGCTTTTCACCGGCTTTGATCGCCAGATCAAGGCCATCCAACGCCTTGTACTCGGACTGCGGATAGGTATAAGTGATATCGGATAGGGTAATCGAGTGCGTCATGGCTGCAGTTACATGAGATATATTTGAATCTGCTGTTTCTGCATCCGCTTCCTCCAGCTCGAGGATATCCTTATACGCTTTTATAAAGCGGCTGTCGGCAACGTTGTTTGCGATATTATCCTGCACAGACACAAAGGTGTCGATGACAAAGTTGAACAGCTGGTTTGCCATCAGCAAAAATCCGATCTCGTGAATGCCCATAGCCGTCTCATACGCAACGAAGATGAGCATGGCGATATACGGGATATTAAAAACGATACGTGCGGTTTGTAGCGTTATCTCGTGCTTGCCGAAAATCTTCAATCTCAGCTTGTATTCGCTGTCGTAGAGGGATTCCCATTTTGCGGACGCGTAGCCGTACAGCCTGTTAAAAATGTATTCCTGATGTGTGTTTTTGTCGCCGCAGAGGCTCAGGAAGTAGTTCTGCCTCTGTGTAAAGGGTTTAATCTTATCCCAAAGCTCAGAAATGCTACCGAACATCTTGCCTGCAGCGCGGTTAAACAATACGACCGCGACGGCATAAATTATGACTGCGTAGATATTTATCTGCGCGAGATAGTACGCGAAGATGATAATAAGCGGAATGGCCGTTATGTAGGTCATGATGCTGCGTATCATCTTTTTTATTGTTTCCAATGTGCGTGTACGCACCTCATGTATGGAGGCGTAGGTGTCATGGCTCTCATAGTAGTCCCATTTTATAACCCCGAGCTTCCCGTTTAGGTTATGCTCGAAATAATATGTCACATCGAGCATCAGCTTGTTTTCGGTTATACGCTTGCCCAGATCGAGAAGCATAAACGAAAGAGACGCGAGCGCGAATAACAAAATCCCAACCGCTACCGAGCGAAAATCCTCGGTGCCCATAAACAAGCGATAGGCGCGGTTGATCGTGTATTCGGTACTCGCAAGCCTGACAAATGCATTTGCGGCGGTCAAAATGTTTAGCAATATATAGATTGAAAAGGCCGCCTTATTGGCTGAAAAGGCCAGCGCTGTGACGGTTTTTAATGCCCTGACGGTGTTCTTAATGGGATGCTTCATACTGCCTCAGCCTCCTTTGTATAGAGTGCTTGCTGGGATGTAAACAGCTCATAATAATGTCCGCGGCGTGCTATCAGCTCATCGTGGCTGCCATCCTCGATGATCCTACCGTTTTGCATCACGCATATGCGGTCGGACA
>CAYURR010000207.1:3730-4821 GCA_964446745.1 uncultured Defluviitaleaceae bacterium
TGGCTGCCATCCTCGATGATCCTACCGTTTTGCATCACGCATATGCGGTCGGACAGCCTCGCAAAGCCTATACGGTGCGAGATCAAAAGAGCGGTTTTGCCCCTGACGATGTCCTTGAAATGCTCAAGCATACGCATCTCCTCGAGTGGGTCTATGGAGGCTGTTGGCTCGTCGAGTATCAGAAACTCGGGCTCACCCATATATGCACGCGATAGGATCACGCGCTGCCACTGCCCACCTGAAAGCTCTTGGCCCTCACTGTCATATTCCTTGCCGATGATCGTGTCCGCACCTTGTGGCAGACGCTCCGTGATCTCTCGTAGATTGCCTTTGTCCATGGCCTTTTGTAGCTCTGTCGGGTCGTTCATCAGCTCGATCATACCGAAGCCCACATTCTCGGCGAGTGTGAGGCTGTAACGCGAAAAGTCCTGAAAGCCCACACCGAAGTATCGGTATAGCTCTTCTCTCGCTATATGCTTGATGTCTGTGCGATTTAATTTGATGTCACCCGTATAATCCTCGAGTAGCCCACAGATGAGCTTTGACAAAGTGCTCTTGCCGCTGCCGTTGTATCCGAGCAGGCTTACGATCTCACCCTTTTTGATCGTAAGGCTCAAGTCCTCTACGGCATGACCTGATTGATTCGGGTAGGTATAACTTACGCCACTTAACTCGATCTGCTCAAACGTACCTTCTGATAATCCATTCTTTGGTAGCGCGTAGTCGGTTACACGCTTAAACGACGCGCCATCTACCGAGCCTGTGAAGTCTTCATATTTCTCGGCATATTTGTAGTTTTCGGCGAGTTCGCGGCTCAGGATGTCAATGATATTGCCTATGCCCCATGACAATGACCATATGATGCCATTCAGAAATGTAAAGTTGCCAACGGTCAGATCCCCCTTACTTACCTGATACAGTAGGTATAGCGTTAGTGAGGCGGTTAACACCAGGCGCAATGCATCGGGGATAGCGGACAACACCGCGGCCTTGTTTTCAAAACGATATTTGCCGTTGGCGAAGCCCTTGTATGTATCACTCCAAGCGCGCAAGAAGCGATCGCGCAGCTTAAATATCCGCAGTTCCTTCGC
>CAYURR010000208.1:0-4462 GCA_964446745.1 uncultured Defluviitaleaceae bacterium
CTTTATTATAGGGTTTTGGCTGTTTTGTGCAATATTTTATTCAGGGATAAGCTCTAAGTCGCACAACGACGCAATCATCCATCTTTTGACCGAACGCAAGGTATCATCTACAACATTGATACCGACCGCACCGGCTTACAGACAGGCGATCGAGTGGGCGGTCTCTCATCCGGAGTATCATGTGGGGTTGCACCTGACTTTTACGAGCGAGTGGTCTGATCCGGCCTACCGCTGGGGTTCACTCACAAATGCTGCCTCGATAGACACCGAACCGGGTAGCACGATGCCTAAGGATATCGCAACGTTTGAGAAAAATGCCACGGATGACGAGGTCATAGCCGAGATAAAGGCCCAGTTCGCAAAACTCGAGAACGACGGACACAAAATATCCCATGTGGATAACCACATGGGCAGTATATACGGGCTTACGACAGGTCGTATGCTGTTGCCTTATGTTTTTGAAGAGTGCATAAAGCGAGGCTTGGGCTTCAGGCTGCCAAAAATAGCATACTGCGAATACCCCGGTCAGCCCTCTGTTGCTCCGATGCCCGATGGAGTGAAGGAATTTTGCGCGAAGAACAACATCTTTATTCCGGACTACCTGCTCTATCATGATTTTTCCGATAAATCCGGCGAATCCTACGAGGACTTCAAGGCCATGCTGATTGATAAGCTCTCCCGTCTCGATGAAGGTTATATCTACGAAACCTTTATACATCCGGCAATAGATTCAGACGAGATCAAATGCGTAACAGATACCTGGCAAAAACGCGTATGGGAATATCAGATCATGTTCGATCCGGACATCGACAAGGCGTTAAATGATTTCGACATACAGATGATTACATATGAGGAAGCCGCAGGGATGAGATAGTTATTCTCCCGCATCAGCCCTTCCTAAACCCCGTCATCGTTGCGGTCGCGACAAGCGTATCGAGATCGTCGCTTACACGTATGATAAAGAAACAGGTGCTGCGCCCAGATTTTACGCATTCAGCTTCCGCGTAGAGGTTTTGGCCCTTTGCGGTTGCGTGATATGTAATCTGGCTCGTCAAGCCCACGGTCGACATGTTATCTACATTCGATGCGACTGCGAATGTGAAGTCCGCAAGCGTAAAGATGGCACCGCCCATCACGGCACTCATCGCATTTAGATGTTTCTCTGTTATCTTGAGGCTGCACCGTGCATAATTCGGTGCGGCCTCTTCTATGTTTATCCCCGTTACCTCCGTAGCGTAGCGATCATTTTGAAATACAGCCCTTACCTCATCCAGGTTCATTTGATCCCTCTATTCATAACGCGGCTATAGCCTTGGCTATCACGCGTGTGCCCATGTATATATTGCCGTCCCTCGATTGCGCTGTATTGTCATTTGATTTGCATGTGACGCCGATCTCACCGGTCGCACCACGCCGCTTGGCCTCCTCTAACGCACCGAGCTTCGCTTCCTCTTCCGCAAAGCACGTCGCCTCACCCAGTGATTCAAATATCCGCGTCAGTGTATATCCGAATACGGTGTATCCCGTTATACCGCCCGCATTTGTCTCGGGCTCGATCACGACTGTGTATTCGACCGTCACGTTACCAACCACAGCTCCGAGCGCGTTTGCAACCGCGAAATATTTCGGGATCACGGCCTCTGTGCCAAGCATATTTGCAACATCTTTTAGAAAAATATGTATCGGCGCGCCGATGCCCACAAGTGTAAACTCGGTTGCAAACATCATCGATAGTATCCCACCCGCATCTTGCGATCCGGACTTTGATGCCTCATAAGCCTCATCGATAAACTGCGTGACCTCCTGTGATATCCCATTGCGTTTGTATCGCTCTACCTTATTCTCAAGCAAGGCAATAACGATCGTCCTATACAGACGCTTTTTTATCTCGTCATAGATTTGATCGCAGAGTTCATCCATGGTCAAGCCGAGGTTCACTGCGACAAAGCGTGCCGCCAAATTAGAGGCCTCAGAGCTATATCGTGAGAAATCCCCTTTGATATGCATAATGTCCGTTGGCGTCAGTCCGCATACCTGAATAATACCTTCCTTTATAAGGCGTGTGACATTCAAGTTATAGATGTCCCTACCCTTTACAGCAGCAGCAGCATCACGTAGTATCAACGGGCCATCTTTAAGTGCTGCACACAGCGCTCGTTCATCCTCGGTGTAACGCGCCGCTATACGTTCATCCGCCGTTATATCTTTTATAAGTATAAAATGCTCATGTAGGAATTTCGTATGCGCGGACACCTGTTCATTGAGCCGCTTCAGGTTATCAACGATATACGGGTGCTTCTGCGCCGCTATACACAGAGGCATCACCCGATAGTCTTCTAAAATGAGTTGCCTGTCCGCATAATGCACTGCGCTGTCGCCACCCAGACCCACAGTCTTGATATATAGCCCGTTTACAAAAGTCTTCCATTTGCCGATGCTCACGCCGTCTGTGACCCGCACGGGTTCATCGTTTGAAATGATCGCTATATCCGTCGTCGTGCCTCCCATGTCGACCACAACAGCGTTATGCGCACATGATTTTGACTCCATTTCAGCAGTGAGCCACGCACCACCGATTACGCTCGCAGCGGGCCCGCACAGTAATGTCTCGACAGGCCTCAGCATTGCAAAGTCCTCGGACATCAACGTACCGTCACTACGTACGATGACGACCTCGGCGCTGATGCCGCGTTTACTGAGAGCGGTTTTTATAGCGGCTACGAATTCCTTTATTACCGGGAACAGACGCGCATTTAATAACGTACTCGCACCGCGTTGCAGGCAGTTCAGCTCACTCGACAACTCGTGCCCGCATATCACAGGGATGTCATGATAAAGCTCAAATATCTGCTTCGCCTTCTTTTCGACATTCGCACTGTTCTTCATCGCGTTCATCTCAATAATGCCCGCTCCGTCCAAGCCCTCGAACTCCGTTTTGACCGCAGCCTCAAACACGTCCCAGTCCGGCTCTCGATTCGACTTTCCGGAAAACTCCGTAAAGCTTTCTTGAATGTATATCTGATCGGCTGGCGGCAAGCCGTATTTATGACCCGCTTCGTTGATGACCTTTGCGTCACCGCCAAAGAACACAAGCTTTGCATTGCCCCCGCGATCCTCTACGCATGCGTTCGTCGCGAGTGTCGTCGAGAGCGAAATGAGTTGTGTCTTACATAGCAATTCCTCGGGTAGCGCATCGAGCGCTTCCAATATCCCCACCGAGAGGTCAGCCTTGGTCGTGAGCGCCTTGGATACCGCTAATATTTCCCTCGCGGCAAAGTCGTATATGACCGCGTCTGTGTATGTGCCTCCCGTATCGATACCCAATGCGATCTTGCTGATTGATTTATTCTCCATGAATGTTTGTCCCCTTATGTCAGTCTATCAATTCCCTCGGTATCTCCTTTAAGAAACGTGACGGGCTGTTATAGTTGCGTGAGCCGTATAGTATCCGCGAGCCGGCATGTGTGAGTACAACCTCTTCCTCAGCGCGTGTGATCCCCACATAACAGAGGCGACGCTCCTCCTCCATATCCTTCGGCGAGGTGCTTGTGATCGCTCTATACCCTGGAAACAACCCGTCCTCCATCCCCGCTATGAACACACACGGGAACTCAAGACCCTTCGCACTGTGCATCGTCATCATCAGGACGCTGTCCTCACCCTCGACATAATTGTCGATATCGGCCACGAGCGCGACATCCTCTAAAAACCCAGCCAGGCTACCGCTCACCGCGCGATCATTAGAGGCGTCTTCATCAGCGAAGCCATTGTCCTCTTCCCTGACAATATTCACACTGTTGTTTTCGTATTCGACGGCCTTCGCGATCAGCTGGTTGATGTTGTCTATGCGGTTCATGGCTTGCTCCGAACCTTCTTTATATAGCGCTATGTTGTATTCCGTTTCCTCTATGACCTTGTTAATGATATCTGTTACCTTGTTTTCCTTTGCGTACGCACTCAGTCCGTCCATGAGCGTTGCAAACTCCGCGACACGCTTGTTGTCCGATTTGCGCATCGCAGCTGAAAAGGGTATCTGCTCATCCGATGCGATCTCCGATATCTTGCCTATCGTCGTATTACCGATGCCACGGCGCGGCGTATTGATGATACGCATATATGAGATATCGTCATTAGGGTTATACAATGCCTTCAGATATGCCAAGATGTCCTTAATCTCCATACGCTCGTAGAATCGCACGCCGCCAAAGAGCCTATACGGTATGGATCGCCTGACCATCTCGTCCTCGAGCGAACGCGACTGCGCGTTATTTCGAAATAACACCGCATATTCGTGATAGTTGCGGCCATTTCTGACACCCTCTTTGATTCGGTGCGCTATGTACGCGGCCTCTAAGCGCTCGTCCTCGGCTTTGTATACCTCGAGGGTCTTACCCGTATCGTTTTCGGTCCAGAGTTTCTTGCGTTTGCGGCTTTTGTTGCGTTCGATGACCGCGTTCGCGGC
>CAYURR010000208.1:4472-4699 GCA_964446745.1 uncultured Defluviitaleaceae bacterium
ATATATTCTTTGTGCTGCGATAGTTCTGCTCAAGCTTTATGACTGTTGCATCCGGAAAATCCTTTTGAAAATCCAATATGTTCTTTATATTCGCTCCACGCCAGCCGTATATGCTCTGGTCGTCGTCGCCGACTACACATAGGTTTCGATATTTTGCCGAGAGGTATTGTACGAGTCTGTATTGCGCAGTGTTTGTATCCTGATACTCATCCACCGAGATGTAGCGA
>CAYURR010000209.1:0-4694 GCA_964446745.1 uncultured Defluviitaleaceae bacterium
GAGACTATTTTAAGCACGAGGTTATCCCGTGGGCTTGGGAGTTTGTAACCGAGGCTATGGGCATATCGCCCGACAGGCTGTATATCTCCGTTTATCAGGAGGACGATGAGGCCTTTGAAATATGGAACAAAAATGTCGGCATACCGGCGGACCGCATCTACCGTCTCGGAAAGGATGACAATTTCTGGGAGGTCGGCTTAGGTCCCTGTGGGCCATGCTCTGAGATATATTTTGATCGCGGAGAGAAATACGGCTGCGGTAAGCCCGGCTGTGCGGTCGGTTGCGATTGTGATCGCTTTATTGAGATATGGAACCTGGTATTCACACAGTTTAACAAGAATGAAGACGGCACATATTCAGAACTCGCACAAAAGAACATAGACACGGGCATGGGCCTCGAGCGTATGGCTGTTGTCATGCAGGATGTAGAAACCGTCACGGATATCGACACGTTCAAGCTGTTGCGTAATAAGGTAAAGTCGTTGCGCAAGCAAACCGAATCAAACGAAAAGACCGAGCGTTCCGAACGCATTATATCCGATCATATCCGTTCGGTTACGTTCATGGCCGCCGACGGCATCATACCATCCAATGAAGGCAGAGGTTATGTGCTGCGCAGATTGCTGCGTCGCGCCGCTCGCCACGGCAAGCTCATCGGCATCGATGAACCATTCCTGTCCGAGCTGTGTAGGACGGTCGTTGAGATGTCCAAGGATGCCTATCCGGAGCTGATTGAAAAGTCCGATTATATATACAAGATCCTCTCCGTAGAGGAAAACCGCTTCTATGAGACCTTAGACACAGGGCTGTCGGTACTGCGTGAGGCTATTGGTGGATTAAATGCAGAAAAATCGGCGAAAATCTTAGATGGAGAGACTGCGTTCAAGCTCTATGATACCTTTGGTTTCCCGTTAGAGCTCATGGAAGAGATCATCGCCGAGCATGGGATGAGCGTCGACAAGGACGGTTTCGACGCGTGCATGCAGCGTCAACGTCAACGTGCGCGTGATGCGAGGGAAGAGACAAACTACATGGGCGCAGAGAAGACCGTGTTTGACGAGTTGCCTGCCGATATACAGACGGAATTCCTTGGATATAACAGCAATGCAATAGAGCAAGCAAAAATACTCGCGATCATAGCGGGTGGAAAGATCACGGATAAGGCTGAGGCGGCGGATGGTGAGGCCTCTGCTGAGATGGCATATATCGTGCTCGATAAGACCGTTTGCTATGCGGAGTCCGGCGGGCAAAAGGGCGACAAGGGTGCAATCAAGACAGCTAATGGCGTGTTCACGGTACTCGACTGTATAAAGACCCCACTCGGCAAGGTGGTACACGCGGGTAAGGTTGAAAGTGGGTCATTCAAGGTCGGCGATAACGTAAGCGTTGAGATCGACATGGCCTTACGTATGGATTCGGCACGTAACCACTCCGCTACGCACTTGCTTCAAAAGGCGCTGCGTGAGGTGGCCGGGACTCATATCGAGCAGGCCGGTTCATATGTGACCGCGGATAGACTGCGTTTTGACTTTACACACTTTACGGCGCTCACGCCCGAGGAACTTCAGCGCATAGAGGATCGTGTGAACGAGCAGATCATGGCCGGGCTTGCGGTCGATGTCAGCGAGCAGAGCATCGAGGAAGCCCGCAAGAAGGGCGCCATGGCGTTGTTCGGTGAGAAATATGGGGACAGCGTGCGTGTCGTAGACATGGGCGCGTATTCGATTGAGCTCTGCGGCGGTACTCATGTGCGCAATACGATGGAGATTGGCCTATTTAAGCTGCTGTCGGAGAACAGTGTCGCTGCGGGCGTAAGGCGCATCGAGGGTCTCACAGGCAGAAAGGCGCTTGCGTATTTCAAGGAAACAGAAGGTAAGCTGAAGTCCGTAACCGCCATGCTCAAGGCAACCCCCGATAATCTGGTTACAAAGGTTCAAGGGCTATTGGATGACAACAGACAGCTCGGTAAGCAAATTGAGAAGATGAACGCGCAGAAGGCCGGCAGCGCTGTAGACGAGATGCTCAAACGCGCTGAGGATTTAAACGGATTTGAGTATGTATCCGAAAAACTCGTTGGTATGGATATGAACGGCTTGCGTACAATAGCGGATCGGATAAAAGATAAGCTCACAAAACCGGTATTAATACTCTGCGGTATATCGGACGATAAGGTTAACTTCTTAGCATATGTATGCGACGAGGCGGTAAGGGCCGGTGTCGACGCAGGTAAGATGGTAAAAGCAGCCACTGCCATAACGGGCGGCGGAGGTGGCGGCAAGCCCAATAGTGCACAGGCCGGCGGCAAGGACGCGACTAAGGCGGATGAAGCGCTTATAGCAGTAAAGAGGATGTTATTCAGTGATAAATGATATGCATGTCCATACGGACTTTTCGAGCGATTCGGAGGCACCCATGTCGGCGCACTGTAAAAAAGCTGTGCGTCTCGGCATGGGTTACCTGTGCTTTACAGATCACATCGATTTCAATCCCCACGACACGGGATACGAATACTACGATGCGGACGAGTATTTTGCCGAGCTTGCTAAAAACAGGGCCGAATATCAAACCCCGGGAGGCTTGCAGATACTCTGCGGTATAGAGTTCTCGGAGCCGCATATGTATCAGGATAAACTCGATGAATACAAAAAAATGCCCTATGACTTTATCATGGGCAGCATACACTTCTGGCTTGGCGACTTGTTTCCGAGTCAGATGGCCGCGAGCGGTATATCCGCGCAGCGTTGCTTTGATACCTTCTGGGAGGAGGTGTACAAGGCCGCGTCGATCGGTGGTATAGATTGTCTCGGACATCTGGACTTCCCGAAGCGCTATTACGGGGAGCTCGTATACGAGCCGTCAAGGATCTACGATATCTGCAAAAAACTCGTGGAGAACAATATTATCATAGAGATCAACACGTCATCGTTAAGAAAAGGCTTAGCAGACCCGATGCCGGGGCCGGAGCTTTTAAAGATTTACAAAGAGGCCGGCGGCGAGTTTGTGACGATCGGATCGGACGCGCACAGGGTATGCGACCTCACATCCGGTAACGCGGAGGCCAAGCTGCTTGCCGAGGCTTTTGGTATGAGAGAAGTCGTCTTCGTGAACAGAAAGATGGTGATGGTGTGAAGCATTACGATCAGATACGCGAATATGTGGACAGTCTAACGATCATTGATACCCATGAGCATCTGCACGGGCGTGAGGAGTGTTGCGCGGCTCAGGCACAGCATTGGGACATACTCAACGAATACCTGCAACATTATTTTGTCCGGGACTTGATCTCGGCGGGTATGAAGCCCTCAGATTTGGACACGATCAGGGATACCAAGCGCCCGATACTCGAGCGGTTCTTGCTCGCGGAGCCGTACTGGGAGAGTGCACGGTATACCGGTTATGGGCGTGCGCTTGATATTGCCGCGAAAGACATCTACGGATACGATCGTATCGACCGAAATACAATCGAACCACTCAACAAAGCCTTTATGGTCGGCTACGGCAAAGGGCAATATGAAAAGATCCTCAAAGAAAAATCCAAGATAGCCATAAGCATCTTGGATTGGGATTTGAACTGTGATCAGCGTTATTTCAGGAGTGTGTTTAGGCTCAGCCCATTTATTATGCCGCAAAATATCGAACAGCTTGATTATGCAAAGATATTTATTAAGCGTTCGATCTGCTGCTTTGACGATATCCTGGAGGCCTGTGAGGCGGCTATAGACGACGCGCTTTCAAAAGGCGCGATCGCGTTTAAGACCGGAATGGCTTATGAACGCTCGCTTGCGGTGGGCCGTCCGACCTATAATGAAGCCGAGACATGCTTTAACGAGTTCTTTAAGGTGATGTACCTGCCGAACTGGGATGAGAAGCGGATATTTCCGTCGAAAGCATATCAGGATTACATGATCCACTTCATTCTGAGACAGCTATCAAAGCGCGGGGTCGTGGCGCAGATACATACGGGCATACAGGAGGGTAACGGTAACTATATAGCCAACAGCAACCCAATGCATTTATCGAACCTGTTTATCGAGTACCCGGATATCAAGTTTGACATCTTCCATATGGGTTATCCGTATCAGCAGGAGCTTTCGGCTTTAGCGAAGTTGTTCCCAAATGTGTTTATCGACATGTGCTGGGGACATATCATATCCCCGACCGCTGCCGTAAATGCGTTGATCGAATGGCTAGATGCCGTGCCTGCGAACAAGATATCGGCGTTCGGCGGGGACTATAGCCTCGTCGATGGTGTATATGGGCATTCGGTCATGGCCCGCCGAAATGTCAGCATGTCACTCGCCACCAAGGTCGAGCAAAATGTGTTCGGAGTAGATGATGCAAAGCGCATCGCGAAGATGTTATTCTGGGACAATCCCGTGAACCTGTTCGGGCTCACGGACATTAGCGCATAAACAACATCACGACGACCGCGAGCGCAAACACATAGATTGCGAAGTATGTAAGCTTAGCCTTTTTAACGAGTGCAAGCATAAAGCTCACGGATAAACAACCCGCGAGTGCAGACGATACAAAACCCAGTATAAGCGGCACGGTGCCGATGCCTATCGCAGAGAAGCCGCCTGGCTGCTTGTAGATATCAAAAGCGGTAAATACCGACGCGCCCAGTATGATAGGTATCGACAGCAGGAACGAGAAACGCGCAGCGGTGTCTCTGTCCAATCCTCCCAGTAATC
>CAYURR010000210.1:0-4692 GCA_964446745.1 uncultured Defluviitaleaceae bacterium
CCTTAAAGTCTTCTTCAACTGCGGAATTGTGATCAAGATTTCAACATCCCCTTCAGATACTTCCCGGTATACGACGCTTTGCATTTAGCGACCTGTTCGGGTGAACCCTGCACGACGATCGTGCCGCCCTTGTCGCCGCCCTCGGGGCCGAGGTCGATGATGTAGTCGGCGGTCTTGATCACGTCGAGGTTGTGTTCGATCACGACAACGGAATTCCCGCCGTCCGAGAGCCGTTGCAAAATACCGATCAGCTTGTGCACATCGTACGCATGTAAGCCCGTAGTCGGCTCGTCGAGCACATACATCGTCTTGCCCGTGTTGCGGCGCGAGAGCTCGGTCGCGAGCTTTACGCGCTGCGCCTCACCGCCGGACAGCGTGGTCGAGGACTGACCGAGCCGAATATACGAGAGTCCCACGTCATAGATGGTCTGGAGCTTGTCCTTCAAGCGCGGTAGGTTTTCAAAGAATGTGAGTGCCTCCTCGACGGTCATGTTCAGGATGTCTGCTATCGACTTGCCCTTGTACTTGACCTCGAGGGTCTCGCGGTTATAGCGCGTACCGTGACATACCTCGCATGGGACGTAGATGTCGGGCAGGAAATGCATCTCGATCTTGATGATACCATCGCCCGAGCATGCCTCGCAGCGGCCGCCCTTGACGTTGAAGCTGAAGCGGCCTTTCTGATAGCCGCGCATCTTGGCCTCCGGGGTAGCCGTAAACAGGTCGCGGATCATGTCGAACAGCCCCGTATAGGTGGCGGGGTTTGAGCGCGGTGTGCGGCCGATAGGGGACTGGTCGATGTTTATGACCTTGTCCAGATGCTCGATGCCCAACATATCCGCGTGCTTGCCGGATTTGATCTTCGCGCGGTTCAGATCGCGGGCGAGGCGTTTATATAGTATCTCGTTGATCAGTGAGCTCTTGCCCGAGCCCGACACACCCGTCACGCAGGTAAACACCCCAAGCGGTATAGAGACGCTCACATTCTTGAGATTGTTTTCTGATGCACCGATTATCTGAAGCATCTTGCCATTGGGTTCACGGCGTGTCTTGGGGACCGTGATGCGTTTGCGACCGCTCAGGTAGTTCCCGGTTTCCGAGCGCTCACAGTCCATGATACCGTCGACGGGTCCCGCATATATGACCTCGCCGCCGTGACTGCCCGCAGCGGGCCCGATATCCACGATGAAATCCGACGCGCGCATCGTATCCTCATCGTGCTCGACGACGATCAGCGTGTTGCCGATGTCCTTCAGGTGCTTTAAGGTCTTTAACAGCTTGTCGTTGTCACGCTGATGCAGGCCGATACTGGGCTCATCCAGAATATACACAACACCCACGAGCCCTGAGCCGATCTGCGTTGCCAAGCGTATACGCTGTGCCTCGCCGCCGGACAGTGTGCTCGCGTTGCGGCTCAGCGTCAGGTAATCAAGCCCGACATCCACCAAGAATCCCGTGCGCGCAAAGATCTCCTTCAAGATCTGCTCCGCGATCATCTTTTGCATGTCTGTGAGCGTTACATTTTTGAAGAATGCCTGTATGCCTGCGGCGGTCATGTTTGAGACATCGAAGATACTCTTGTCGTTTATCGTGACGGCCAAGACCTCAGGCTTTAAACGTTTTCCCGCACAAGTCGGGCATGGGATGTTGGTCATAAAGCCTTCGTATTCCTGCTTCATGTAATCGGAGTTTGTTTCTTTGTAGCGGCGCATCATGCCCGGTATGATACCCTCAAACGCATAGCTGTAGGTGTGCGAAACCGAGTTGTTTGAATAGGTCACGTCTACCTTTTTGCCGTCCGTACCATACAGCAACACATGCTTCGCCTCCTCGGACAGGTCCTTGTACGGGGTGTCTAAGTCAAAGCCGTATTGCTTGCCGATCGCGCGTACAAATGTATTTGACGAACTGGTCTCGGAGCCGATAGAATTCCAACCGCTTGCGGTGATGGCACCCTCGCTGAGCGAAAGGCTCTGGTTCGGTACGACAAGCTCCGGGTCTATGATGAGCTTCATGCCAAGCCCCGTACACTCCGAGCACGCGCCGGCAGGGTTATTAAACGAAAATAACCTTGGCTCGACCTCCTCGATGCTGATACCGCAGTCCGGACACGAAAAATTCTGACTGAATATGATATGCTCATCGTCATTTGCAAGCACTGTGGCGATCCCGCCGGTCAGACGCATCGCGGCCTCCAAGGATTCCGTAAGACGGGACTGCACGCCTTCCTTTATAGTCAGACGGTCTATTACGATCTCTATTGTATGCTTTTTATTCTTTGTGATCTTGATATCGTCGGTTATTTCATGCATCTCACCGTCTATGCGTACACGCACATATCCGCTCTTGGCGGCATCCTCGAGGAGCTTTGTATGCTCTCCCTTTCGCTCGCGTACGACCGGAGCCATGATTTGCATACGTGTACGCTCCGGATATACCATCAATACATCGACTATCTGATCGACGGTCTGCTTACGTATCTCCTTACCACATTTCGGGCAATGCGGTACACCGATCCGCGCGAAAAGCAGACGCAGATAGTCATATATCTCGGTCACCGTGCCTACCGTTGAACGCGGGTTGTGGTTTGTGGATTTCTGGTCGATCGAGATCGCGGGCGATAGGCCCTCGATAAAATCCACGTCGGGCTTTTCCATCTGCCCCAAGAACTGCCTTGCATACGAGGACAGGGACTCTACATAACGCCGCTGCCCCTCGGCGTAGATCGTATCAAACGCGAGCGATGACTTGCCCGATCCGCTCAAGCCCGTGAATACCACAAACTGATTGCGTGGTATCTCAAGGTCTATATTCTTTAAATTGTTCTCCCTTGCACCTTTAATCCTTATTGTATTTTCCAAGTCGTTTTCCCCTATTTATATACTTATTGTATATATTTTTTTAACTCTAATATCTCGTCTCTAATCGCAGCTGCATACTCAAACTGCAAATCCCCCGCGGCCTGTCTCATTTCCTTGTCGAGCTTCTTTATTACGCTCAGCAGCTCGTCCTTGCTCATCGATTCCGGATCCTTTTCTATACCTGAGCTCGCGGCGCTCTTTAAGGCCTTGATGGACTTCTGTCCCTTCGCTGCGCGTTTCGCTACTGCGCTGCCGGTGCCGACGCCCGCCATGCTATCTGCATCGTCGGTATCGTTATCCTCCATCGTGGCGCGGATCAAATCACGCACCTTCTTGTTAATCGACTGTGGCACGATGTTGTTGGCCTTGTTGTAGGCCTCTTGGATGCCGCGGCGGCGGTTTGTCTCGTTAATCGCGCGTTGCATGGAATCCGTGATCACGTCAGCATACATCACGACATGCCCGTCTACGTTACGAGCGGCGCGTCCAATCGTCTGTATCAACGAGGTCTCCGAACGCAGGAAGCCCTCCTTGTCCGCATCGAGTATTGCTACTAACGAAACCTCCGGTATATCTAAGCCCTCACGCAGCAGGTTGATACCCACGAGTACGTCGAATACCCCCATACGCAGGTCACGTATGATCTCCAACCGCTCGAGTGTGTCGATGTCCGAGTGCAGGTAACGCACGCGAATACCCGCATCCCTCAGGTAGGTGGTCAAATCTTCGGCCATCTTCTTTGTGAGTGTGGTCACGAGTACCTTTTGCGAACGTGCGGTGGTCGTATTGATCTCGGATATCAGGTCGTCTATCTGACCCGCGATGGGCCTAACGATGATCTCGGGATCCAATAGACCAGTCGGGCGTATGATCTGCTCGGCGGTTTGCTCCGAGTGTGTTTTTTCGTATACGGACGGCGTAGCCGAGACAAACAGTATCTGCTTGATCTTGTCCTCGAACTCACCGAACTTGAGCGGCCTGTTGTCCATCGCGGACGGCAATCGGAAACCGAAGTCTACGAGCACGGTCTTACGCGAGCGGTCGCCCTCGTACATGCCTCGTATCTGCGGGATGCTCACATGGGATTCGTCGGCAATGATCAGAAAATCGTCCGGGAAGTAATCGATCAGCGTATGGGGTGTGCTGCCCGGTTCGCGCGCGGACAGATGCCTCGAGTAGTTTTCGATACCCGAGCAGAATCCCATCTCACGCATCATCTCGATATCGTAGCGTGTGCGCTGCAAAAGCCTCTGGGCCTCTAAGAGCTTGTCCTCGGCCTTGAGCTCCTCGATCCGTTCGTCGAGCTCCTTTTCGATTGCCTTTACAGCGACCTCCATCTTCTCGCCTGTGGTAACGTAATGTGAAGCCGGGAAGACTGTGATGTGATTTCTAAGGCCGAGCACCTCACCCGTGAGCGCTCGAAATTCAGATATGCGCTCGATCTCGTCGCCATAGAACTCCACGCGGTATGCCAATTCCGACGAATATGCCGGGAATATCTCTACGACATCACCACGCGCGCGAAACGTGCCACGCGTAAAGTTCATGTCGTTTCTGTCGTATTGGATCTCGACGAGCTTTCTGAGTACATCGTCGCGTTCCTTGGTCATGCCCGGACGCAACGACAACACGAGCGCGTTGTAGTCAATCGGGTCACCGAGGCCGTAGATGCACGAGACGCTCGCAACGATCAGCACATCACGCCGCTCAAACAGCGCGGCCGTGGCCGAGTGGCGTAGCTTGTCTATCTCATCGTTAATGGACGAGTCCTTTTCTATATAGGTATCCGTAGAGGGGACATATGCCTCGGGCTGGTAATAGTCATAGTAGC
>CAYURR010000211.1:0-4648 GCA_964446745.1 uncultured Defluviitaleaceae bacterium
CGAAGCTCAAGGCACATCTGTGGGACAGTTAATGTTCCATTGGTGTGCCTTTTTTTGCGTATTCTTTTTATTATTAAGGCGTAGATTATTGAAAAGGGGGAAGTTATGGACAACACATTAGTACACGGCCTGACGACTGCACAGGCCAAGAGCTTACAGGCCGAACACGGTAAGAACGAGCTGCAACCACAGAAGAAGGAAAACATTATACACAAGATAATCCACATCATAACCGAGCCGATGTTTCTGTTGCTGTTGATAGCTGCATTTATCTATTTTTTGCTCGGTGAACCACGGGATGGGCTTATCATGCTGGTATTTGTGGTGGGTATCATAAGCATCGATGTCATACAGGAGTGGAAGACAGACAAGACCCTCAGTGCGCTAAAGGATCTGTCAGCGCCGCATATCAAGGTCATACGTGACGGCAACGAAACGGTCATAGCCAGTGCGGACCTCGTACCGGGCGATCTGATGAAACTTTATGAGGGCGTAAAGATACCCGCAGACGGTTATGTTTTGCGCTGCAACGATCTATGTGTGGACGAATCCTCTTTGACCGGCGAGGCCGAAGGGGTATGGAAGGTCTCGCGAGAGAGTGTTTCCCAAATTACGTCAGCCGAGCAAGCAGATTACTGGAAAAAGGACTATTGCTATGCGGGTACGCTCGTCACGCAGGGCACGGCTGTCGTCGTGGTCGAAAAGATCGGGCTATCAACCGAATATGGCAAGATCGGTCGAAATGTCGCATCCGCACCCGACGAACCCACACCGCTGCAGAAACAGACCGGTCATCTGGTAAAGCTCTGCGCGGGGATAGCAGCCGTATTATCTCTGCTCGTTGCGATCTTCACTTATATAAACATACCGGATCATGAGAATATGGATAGGATCGTCGAGAGTATACTTGCGGGCATCACACTCGCTATGGCGATGATCCCCGAGGAATTTCCGGTTATTTTGACCGTGTTTCTGTCAATGGGCGCTTGGCGGCTCGCACGCAAGCACTCACTTGTACGAAAGCTGCCGTCTGTGGAGACCCTCGGCGCGATATCGGTGCTCTGCGTGGATAAAACCGGTACGATCACATTAAACCGCATGACTGTCGAGGATGTACGCGCGTTGGACGGCGACAAACGCAGGCTCACACAGATCATGGGCATGGGCTGTGAAACGGACGCGTACGATCCGATGGAAAAGGCTATGCTATCGTATTGTGAGGGTAAGGGGCTTTCTAAAGATGAATTGTTTGGCGGGGAGCTCGTTAAAGAATATGCGTTTACAAACGAGTTAAAGATGATGGGGCATGTCTGGCAACACGACAGCGTGATCACCGTGGCTGTAAAGGGTTCGCCCGAGAGGGTTTTGGGTATATGCGGGGTATCGGATATAGAAAGAAAGGCACTCGAGCAAACGGTGTCTGATATGTCGTCCGAGGGCTTGAGGGTTATAGCGGTAGCCACAGCCGATATCACCGATGTATCCGAGCTGCCCGACGAGATAACAGGGCTTACACTTGTGCCGTTAGGTTTTGTAGGTCTGGCTGATCCGCCGCGCGAGAGCGTCAAAAAGGATATAGAGATATGTAACAAGGCCGGTATCCGCGTCGTGATGATCACCGGTGACAACGGTATCACAGCCTCCTCTATCGCACGAAAGATAGGTATGCCGCATTCGGACCACATCATAACGGGTGATATGTTGAACGAGATGACCGACGAAGAGCTACGCGAGCATGTGAAGGATGTGAGCATCTTTTCACGCGTCGTGCCCGAGCATAAGATGCGTATCGTCAAGGCATTCAAGGACAACGGCGAGATCGTCGGCATGACCGGGGACGGCGTAAACGACGCGCCCGCGCTTAAATACGCCGACATCGGTATCGCGATGGGTAAACGCGGCAGTGATGTATCGCGTGAGGCCGCCGACTTGATTTTGCTGGACGATAATTTCACTACGATCGTGGAGACAGTGAAGGACGGGCGCCGGATCTACGACAACATCCGCAAGGCCGTCGGATATGTGTTTACCATACATATCCCGATCGCACTCGCTTCACTACTCGCTCCGATGATCGGCATCCCGCCCGGTGCATTACTGTTGCTGCCGCTGCATGTCGTGTTGCTTGAGCTTATTATCGATCCGACATGCTCGATAGTACTCGAACGCCAACCCGCCGAAAGCGATATCATGGACAGACCGCCGCGTAATCCTAAGGAGCCCATGCTCAGCACCCGCTTACTCGCCAAAAGCGTTTTGCAAGGCCTTGTGATCTTTGCCGCATCGTTCGGTATATATCTGTTTAACCTATACGGAAACGGTGGCGATTTACTTTCAAACGCGGCGATCGCGCGTTCAATGAGCCTCGCCGTTCTGATGATCTCAAACCTGCTGCTTGTACAGGTCAATAGCTCAGACCACGACTACGCCTACCGCTCCGTTAAACGTTTAGCTCGCGATAAGGTCATGTGGGCCGTAAACATCGTTACGATAATTGGCTTGGCGCTGATCCTATATTCACCGATAAACGGATTCTTGAAGCTATCGCCGCTCTCTGCGTCGCAGGCTTTGAGCGCGGTCGTGATAGCCGTTATCGCCGTGCTATGGTACGAAGTCGTAAAGTTAGTGAAAAAGATGCGCATATTAAACTAACCTATTGTTTTGCTTTTGTTGCATCCTCTTTTTATTATCCACATAACATGATATACTGAATCGATCAAGGAAGGGAGGTCGTTATGTACTTAAAGAGTCTGATTGAATATCTCGCTGCTGTGCCCGGCATCATCATCGCATTGACCGTGCACGGATATGTGCAGGCAGTATGCAGCGCGCGGCTCGGTGATCCCGTGCCGAAGCTGCGCGGATTTTTGAGCCTGAACCCGTTGCGGCATTTAGAGCCCATCGGCTTTGTTCTATTATTGATATTCGGCTATGGTTGGGGCAAGCCCGTGGATACGAGCATCGCGTATTACAAGGACAGAAAACGCGGCGTGCTAGTTACATACCTAGTGCCTTCGCTTGTGAATGTGCTGACCGCATTTGTATTCGTATGCCTGGCTATGCTGTCGAGCTTGGCTGCCGGTATGCCCTCTGCGAGCATGATTCCTATAGCAGTGTTTCGCGTTATCTACTACATCCTGTTTTTCACCGCTCGCTATAACCTCGCGGTCGCGCTTTTCAACCTTATACCGGTTTATCCGATGGATGCGAACAGGATCTTGTCTGTCTGCCTGTCCCCTAACAATGCCGTAAAGCTCTCGAGCTATGAAAAGATATTCCAGATCATCCTGGTGCTGTTGCTGACGATGGGTCTTGTGGGCAGGGTACTTGATCCTATCGTGGGCTTGCTGCTCAGTGTCGCGTTATGAACGGCTTTGTCGTGGATATCGGTGTGTACAGCGGCCCGTTGGACATGCTGCTCGCGTTGATCGAGCGCAACAAACTCGATATACTCGATATCCCCATCGCATACCTCACACAGCAGTACCTCGACGAAATGGCATTACTGCCCCCCGATCTCGAATCACTGAGCGCGTTTGCACTGATGGCCGCCACGCTGCTCGAGATCAAGTCAAAGATGCTGTTGCCTAAAAAGGTCTCCGAACCGCAGGACGAAGCAGATCCGCGCGAAGAGCTCGCGAACCGATTATTGCTATATAAGCAGTTCAAGGACTTTTCAGAACAACTTGCGGATATCGACGAGCAAAGCGGCGTGTCCCTCTACAGGGAGCCCGATGCAGCGTTGATACAGGCACACAAGCCCGAGCAAGATTCAAATCTTTCCGAGCTCTTAAATGATCTGCAAGCGGCTATGCTAAAGTCGCTTTACGATGAGCTCATGATCCGACGCGATATGCGCGTAGACAAGATGCGCATAGGCTACGGAAACGTCGAACCGGACATATACACGATAGAACGTCAGATACATACAATACACCGCTTGCTTTCCGCGCGTGGCCGCCTGACCTTTTCGGAGCTCGCGCGTGTATGCACATGCCGCAGCGAAACGATCGCAAGCTTTCTTGCGCTATTGGAAATGCTCAAGCAACGCAGTATTAATGTGATTCAGGACAAGGTATTCGGTGAGATTGTGCTGGAGGTTGCAGGATAATGGACAGAAGGGCATTATCGATAGCAGAGGCGATACTGTTTGCATCCGGTGAGGCCGTCGAGCTCGATCGGCTCGCGTCCGCACTTGAAACGGATTGCGACAGTGCACGCGAGATATTGCGTATGCTCTCGGATGAATACACAGAGCAAAACAGGGGCTTGCGCATCGTAGAGGTCGGCAACAGCTTTCGTATGTGCACAAATCCACGTTATACATCGGCGCTTCGGCGCATGTTCGACCTGCCCCCGAAACGCAAGCTGACACCGGCTATGCTCGAGACGCTTGCGATCGTGGCGGTCAGGCAGCCCGTCACCAAATCCGAAATAGAAGAGATACGCGGCGTGAGTGCCGACCATGCCGTCAACAGGCTTATGCAGTGGGGCTTGGTAACCGAGGCCGGGCGTGGCACCACACCGGGCAAGCCGATTTTGTTTTGCCTGACAGACGAATGCCTCGTGCATTTCGGCTTCAAAAACATGGACGAGATAAAGGAAGCATTTACATCCTTGGATAAAACCACCTCGGCTGACAAATAAT
>CAYURR010000212.1:0-4583 GCA_964446745.1 uncultured Defluviitaleaceae bacterium
GGTGCTCCTCTACGGGCAGCATCTCGATATGTGTAAAGCCCATTTCCTTTACATAGGGTATGAGCTCGTCGGCCAATTCGAGATAGCTCATGAAACGGTCGCCGTCGTCGGTCTTGCGTTTCCACGAACCCATATGCACCTCATAGATGTTCATTGGGCCGTCATGCGGATGCTCCTGATCCCTGCGTTTCATCCAGTCCGCGTCGTCCCACTGATAGCAACTCAAATCATATACGAGCGCTGATGTAGACGGACGCAACTCAAAGAAATTCGCATACGGATCGGCCTTTTCGAATACCCTGCCATCGCGAGCACGTATCTCAAACTTGTATTTATCGAGCTGCGAGACACCCGGCACAAATATCTCCCATATGCCGGAGCGATCCAGCACATGCATCATATGCCGTCTGCCGTCCCAGTTGTTAAAGCTGCCGATCACGCTCACGCGTGCGGCATTCGGTGCCCATACGGCGAACAGCACACCGTCCACGCCGTCTATCTGCATTGGATGTGCGCCGAGCTTTTCAAATATCTCGTAATGTGTCCCCTGCCCGAACAGATATCTGTCCATCTCGGAGATAACAGGTAAAAATGAGTATGGATCACGCGTAACCTGGGTGTCGCCGTTGTGGAATGTGATCTCGAGGCTGTACGGAAAGAAGTCGTGGCGATCCTCCATGACGGTCTCGAAGATACCGTCCGTATGTATCCGCTTCATTGGATATCGCTTGTGTTCGTCTGACTCGATTTCAGAAATAACGGTCACACTGTTGGCCTGAGGTATGAAAGAACGTACCGTCATCATAAAACGCTGTTTACTTCCGGCCGGACTGCTCGTGTCAGGGTTGTTTGCCACATGTTCTACCTTATGCATGCCCAGAACGCTGTGCGGGTCATAATGATCCGCATTTAAAAGCCGCATCATCACACCGAGATCTATTGTAGGTATCATATTCATAACCTCCGGTTTGCAGTGTGTAAATGAATCGTCAACAGAAAAATTGATGACGTTTCATATGTATATGTGCTATATTAACCAAGAAGAAAGTTCATGTCAATGATTCATATGACAAGGAGGAACATTTATGGATCCTGCAACACATTTATGGTTAAACGGACTGTACGATTCGTTCGAATGCGAGGCATTTCGACGGGATTTTGATCAGATGAAGGTAAATATAGAGAAATTCCGCGAATGGTCTGATTCCAACCTACGCTATTCAGCAGGCATGTCGGACGATCAGAAGCGACGTATCATAGAGGAGTATTTAGGGCTTGCAAATGGCTTTGAGCGTTTCTACATGCTCGCGGACTACGCCGATCTGACACTGTCGGTCGAGAGCGAAAACGAAACAGCCGCGAAGTATTCAGATATGTTAGACACGGCGTTATCGGATCTAAAGGGTCCCGAGGCAAGCTTCAATAAATTCATTGCCGAGGCCGGTGATCTGGACGCACTCGCGCAGTCCTCAAAACTGATTTCCGATCATCTGTTCATCTTGAAGGAAAAGCAGGATGAGAGTAAGCATATGCTCACCGAGAGCGAAGAGATACTGCTGTCAAAGATGCGCACAACAGGTTCGAGCGCGTGGGGCAAGCTCAAGGAGCAACTCACGAGCGTGTTGATGGTTCCGCTGACCATAGACGGAAAGACCGAAGAGCACCCACTGACCGTCATCCGCAACATGGCCCACGAAAAGGATGCCGCGCTCAGAAAGGCCGCATACGAGGCCGAGCTCGCCGCCTATCCGGAGGTAGAGAAATCCGTCGCGGCTGCGCTAAATTCCATAAAGGGTGAGGTCATAACAATCTCGAAGCTACGCGGCTACACATCACCGCTTGATATGACATTGAATTCAACGCGCATGGAGCGTCGCACACTCGATGTGATGTTCGAGGCTATAAAGGCCAACCTACCGACATTCATGAAATATTTCCGGAAGAAAGCCGAGATATTGGGTCACAAAAACGGCCTGCCGTTTTATGATCTGTTCGCGCCCGTCGGAGAGTCCGAGATGCGCTTCACCTATGAAGAAGCCGCCGAATACGTCATATCGATCTTCGGACGTTTCAGCGAAAAGTTAGCGGACTTCGCACGTTTGGTATATAAAAACAACTGGATCGACGCATTGCCACGCAAGGGTAAGATAGGCGGCGCGTTCTGCGCCCATGCAAACGGCATACGTGAGACGCGTATCATGTTAAACTTTGGCAACGCATATGACGATGTACTGACCTTTGCTCATGAGCTCGGGCATGGCTACCATAGCTTCTGCCTCAAAGAAGAGCATCACTTGAACACGAGTTACCCGATGCCGATAGCCGAGACGGCCTCGACCTTCTGCGAGATGATGCTCGCTGACGAGGCACTCAAGACCGCAAAGCCCGAGGACGCGTTACTGATGTTAGACAGCGACTTAGGTGGTCTCGCACAGATCATCGTAGACATCTATAGCCGCTTCCTGTTCGAGGACGGTGTATTCAAGGCGCGTGAGAACGGCTCGCTATCCGTCGACGAGCTCAAGGATCTGATGCTGAACGCACAGAAACAAGCTTACGGTGAGGGACTCGACCACAATTACCTGCATCCGTACATGTGGGTCTGCAAGCCGCACTACTATTTCCCGTCGCACAACTACTACAACTTCCCATATGCATACGGCATGCTGTTCGCAAAGGGGCTCTACGCATTAAACGCAGCAGATCATGCATCATTCGTCGGCAAATACGATAATTTCCTCGCGTCGACAGGCAAGAACAACCTCGTCGATCTAGGCAAATTGCTCGATATCGATGTCAATGACATAAAATTCTGGCAGAGTTCATTCGACATCATCGCAGCATCCGTAGATCAGTTCTGCGCACTTGCGGATAAAAGGTAAACTGTGGCAAATAATAGATAATAAGTTTTATACATCGAAAGGGGTATTACATGGCAGTAATAACGGTAACAAACGAGGATTTTAATGAAGTGGTATTAAAGAGCGAGGTGCCTGTAATCGTGGACTTTTACGCGGACTGGTGCCAGCCCTGCAAGCGCATGGCTCCGATACTCGAGCAACTCTCCGACGAAAGCAGCGGCGCATACAAGGTCTGCAAGCTAAACACGGACGAGAACCCGGACATCACAAACAATTACAGGGTAATGGGCATCCCGTGTTTTATCAGCTTTAAGGATGGGCAGGAATATAAACGCGCCGTGGGCGTCGTACCAAAGGAGAGCCTGGCGGAACTGGTTTCGTCATGACACGCGTAGCCGTCAAAAAACGAAACGATACTGCGCTCGCGGTTATGCTATCATTTATAGCCGTGCTTGCCGTAGGTTCGTTGATCGCATACGCGGCATATAACTCAGGCGGCAAGCCAAGGGTGTTTCGCGCAGAAAAAGAGGGCTTTGCGCAGCGGTTGTATAGTTCCGCTATGGATGTGGATGCAAATACAGGCACAGAAGCCGATGCCATCTACCCACAAACCCCCGACCTCGTGGTCGAAAAGTACAACGAACTGTTTGAGCTCATGTACGGTGAGATGATCATCGACGACGAGACCTTCAAAAAGGTGCTCGAAAAGCAGCGCACGCTGTTCTCTGACGAGATCTTAAATCGCAATTCCTTCGATATACAGCTCAAAAATGTAAAGGATGCGACCGAAAAGCTCTACAGCCAAAACAAGCGCTGTATCGGCACAAAGCAGGACGCATTTGTCTACGAAAACGGGCGCACAAATGCAGGTATCATACGTGTAACACATTATTACAACGGGGACGATCCGATTTTCTGGGATTTCAGGCTCGAAAAACAAAACGGCCAGTGGAAGATTACAGAATACGCGATCGTAACCGCCGGATAAATGGGGGCTGTTTTAAACACCTTACCACGGATTTTCACGGATAAGAACCGATTCACACGGATAACAAACATTTTATATTGATATCCGTGCGAATCCGTAAAAATCCGTGTAAATCCGTGGTATTGTTTTTTTATATTAGAATTGTGGATGCGACGGAATTTTTGTATAAGGAGTGGTATCGATGGTCAACACCAGCAGCAATGAGATATGGAAAAACAGCGACAATTACAGGCCGTTTGAATTACGCTCATATAGGTTTAGGGAGGATATGCTACCGCTGTTTTACAAGTGGCTCGGGATTCAGGAGGGCAGCCACATCCTCGATGCGGGCTGCGGGACGGGTGTGTTCGGGAGATATCTTGCGAGTGGATTTGATAATGTGCATGTTACAGGATTTGATATCAGCGAGGCCTTCATCGAGTACGGCAAGAGACGCCTCGTCGAGCTCGGTCTTGATAAAAAGGTATCATTACAGGTCGACGACGGTTTTGCGTTATCGTTTCCCGATAATAGCTTCGACACTGTGACCAATTATACCTACATAGGTGTCCTTTCCGATCCGGTCGCCGGACTACGCGAGCTTATTCGTGTATGCAAACCGGGAGGAATAATTTCATGTGTTGTCGCGACATACTCAAATATCTCATGGCAGGGCGATTATCCATTTGACGGAGCAGATGAGCTGCAGATGCTGTCGCGCACGGAATTTGATATCTATACGCGTTACGCTCGTA
>CAYURR010000213.1:0-4569 GCA_964446745.1 uncultured Defluviitaleaceae bacterium
GTATTGTCCGAGAAATCGCGGCAGCCAAAAACGAGGTGGGCAAATATTACAGCAATGCCACATGGACAGAAGCGGGCGAGCGGTTTTTAACGCAGTATGGAAGCGTAGCTTATCCAAAATAGCTGCCTAAGAATTATTCGGAAGGTTAAAAATTCTTCTTTGCAATTGATGATAATAAGCATACCCTCGGACATAAAAATAGTTTTTCACTTTTAGTTTTTCACTACCGTATGTTATGAGCGAGCCGAGAATATAGCACTTGCACTTTTCATAGCCGATAGAGTAATCTGTAAAGCAAAGGTGGGATGCGGATGGATGTAGTACAGATATTAATCAAGCTTGTTCTCGCGACGATATGCGGGGGCATTATCGGTTTTGAACGGGAGCAAAAGCGAAGACCGGCCGGGTTTCGGACCCATATACTCGTGTGTATCGGTGCGACTCTCGTAATGATGGTTAACGAATACATCAGCACAAATCGCTCCGGGGTCGACCCCGCGAGGTTCGGGGCTCAGGTCATCAGCGGGATCGGCTTCCTGGGAGCGGGCACGATCATCGTTACGGGCCGCAAGCAGGTCAAGGGCTTGACGACGGCTGCGGGGCTGTGGGCGAGTGCGTGCATGGGGCTCGCGGTCGGCGCGGGTTTTTATCTGGGTGCGTTCATGACCTGCTTGTTTATCATCTTTGTCATGACGATGTTGAGTAAGTTAGACGGCTACCTGATATCGACCTCGCGCGTAGTGAACCTTTATCTGGAATTGGGTGATAACAAGGATATCGGAGCATTTATCGCCGCACTGAAGTCAAAGGGGGTAAAGATCACCGAGATGGAGATCAACCGCATGAAGACCGCGAATGGCAAGGTGTCGACGTTGCTGTTGTCGCTGCTGCTGCAGTCTGCGAAGGATCACGACGAGGTGATTGCGTATATCAGTTCGTTGGGCGTATCGGTGATAGAGGAAATTTAGGGGAGTGTTATTTCATTGAAGAAACCAAAGATTAAGCGCAGATATATCATCATTGCCGTGATTTTGCTTGTATTGGCGGCTTTAGCAGGGGTTTTTTCACGCCCAATACGATCTGTGATCGCGATGGCGGGGATGAAGGCCGTTGGCACGAAAGAGGTTATGCCCGGTATCTATTCGGTCTCTAACGGGTTTGTAAACCTGTATCTGCTTGAAGTTGGTGAGAAATACATCGTGTTTGACGCAGGGGTAAACGCCGCGACAACTAAGAAAGAACTGGACAATTTGCAAATAGATGCGAAGGATGTAGTGGCGGTATTCCTGACGCATACGGATGGCGACCATGTCGGGTCGTTGAGCCTGTTTGACGACGCAGAGATCTATACCGCGGAAAGCAATAAAACCTTTATCGAGGAGGAGCCGGGTCGCTCACGCGCGTTTATAAACGCGGGCATGGCTTATAAGACCATGGCGGACGGTGAGACGATAAACATAAACGGCAGCGATATTCAATGCATATTTACGCCGGGGCATACAAATGGCTCAGCCTGTTTCCTCGCGGACGGCAAATACCTGTTCGCGGGCGACAACCTGAGCCTAAAGGGTGGAAAGATCAGCTTGTTTAACTCCGTGTTCAACATGGACGATGCGGAGCAGCAAAGGAGTATTGCAAAGATATTGCAGATAGAAGGCATAGAGACCATCTTCACTATGCATTACGGTTATACGACCGAATATAATAGATAGCTGTAATCACCGCCCCGACAATCGCACACGAACCGGATAAGAGCATTTTTCTTATAGAAGTAATCTGCATGGTAAATATATGCAGTGACGGCGCATCCACGAGAGCGTAATAGCTTTGCTTTATGAACTCCGCTGTGCGGGGCCAGAATTCGAAATCCGACCATTTGGTCGGGATCAGGTACAACGGGACATCTGCATATATCTTGATAAAGCTAAAGCACAAACCGATCATAAAAAGCGATGGTAGGGCATATAGCAGTTTCCTTCGTCTCGCGTGTTTGATTACCACCGCTACTAATAAGATAACAAACGGCACGAGGAGTAATTGCTCAGCGAGCATGTACAGTGGCGACAGATCGCGAATGCTACCACGCCCACCCGTATAGCTCTGTATAAAATTTCGACCCGCTTCACCGGTGTTTTGGTAAGACGGCAGCCTCAGTCTCAACAGACTGAACAGCTTGCCGTCTTTTTGCGTGAATGCGTTAGAGAACGGGCGTAGCATAATGTGGCGTGGATGCTTAAATACCCCGGCGACAGTATATTCGTCGCCGTCGTACTTGAGTGTAAGGCCTTGCACATCCACGCTGCCCCAAAGCTTGTACGCGGTGTCGGAATCGATCGCACAGACATTTCCGCCGTCCGGTATCGGAAAGGAACCTACAACAAACTCCACAGGAAAGCTATTGCTGATATTGCCGTAATATGTGATCAGATCAATGGGAATTTCCTGTAGGTTTGTCTCGTTCTGAATGCTCCGGTTGCTTTCCTGTGTAAGTCCCGTTATCTCTGTGTCAAACCTTGCGCCCTTGTGCAGCTTATCCGTGATCTCATCGATATCATCCACCGAAAAGTTCGTACCGGTATCTGTGTTCTCATATAGGATATCGATGGTGTATTTAACGCTCTGCATCTTACGAGCCGCCGGCAGAAAAAGCGCATAACCCAAGCAGATAAGCAACAGCGATATAGCGAGACCTATGTACCTATATAAACCCCTCATGGCGCTATCAGGCGTACAATGTCGCCTGCGACGATAGGCTTGTTTGAGCTGATGATGATACCGTTTTCGTCGTCTGCCAATCCCGATACCGCTGCGTTGCCGCTGTCCTTTTCTATGATCGTTACAGGCCTCTTTGAGGCGACCAGTTCCTCGCCCAAGATCGTTTGCTGCTTTTCGACTACGAGTACAAAATCCGAATCCCCGTCCTTGCGCAATGCGTTTAGCGGTACAAGCTTTTGATACTTCTGAGATGACTTGCCGATCTCAAGCCTTGCGTTCATGCCATATTCATATTCTTCTTTGGTCAGCGTGACGGTCAGTAAAACCCTGCCGGCTCTGTCACCTGTCAGCCTCTTTATGCCCGTTACCTTGCCGGTCTCGATGGGCCTGTATTCGGCGGGCATATAAACCTTCGCCTTGTCGTCCATCTCTAGATATTTCAGATCACCTTCATCGATCTCGGCCTCTAAGCAAAAGCTACCGCCTGTAAGGTTCATGACGGCCTGAGTGCCGGTTTGCTGCCCCTCTTCGGCGTTGACGGCCAGTACCACACCGTCATCCGGCGCGGTGATCTCATCGCCTTTGGCGTATTCGTCTTTAAGCTTTTGTATTGTTCTCTTTTTATCCTCTATATCAAGAGCAATGATGCTGCGTTGTATTGCGTCGCGTTTCTCCTGCGCGTTGGTCTTTTGTTGCTCGGCTTGGAGATCTGATCGTAGATCCGCGATCTGCCTGTCTGTATCGAGACGTTTGCGCTCATGATTTCGGAGTATATCCTCTTTTGCGCGTTCCCTTTCAAGCAATGTGCTGTTCAGGTTATATAAAGTATCTTCATAGGCGGCGAGCTCGTCCTCGTTCATCTCACCACGCTCGACCTTATCCAATAACTCCTTGGCCTTGCCTATTTCATCAGCGGAATCCTTCAGCCTACGTTCATAGTTGGCGCGAACACGCTCTGCGTTTGCCATGGCCTTACTGAGCTCACGGTTTGCCTGTTCTTTTGTGAGCGCAACGTTGATATCCTTGTCCGTACCGGCGCTTTTTAGATTCTTTTCCGCTTGCTTTATAGCCTTGTCCCTCTGCGCATTCAGATCTGTAAGCGTCAATGAAGCTGAGGTATATGCCTCCTCAAGTTCGCGTACCTGTTTTATGTAATCCGTATTGGTCGGATCGAGCGCGGCGGTCTCCCTTGCATGTTGCAACGAGGTACGTATGGATTCAAGCTCAGCATATTTCTTGGTGGTCTCTACATCCCATTCATTTAGCGTGTCATAATAATCCCGCTCGGCCATGCTGAGCTTGTCGTCGGCCAATACCTCCGTGCTTTTCCCAATATCCTCTATTGCAAGCTTGGCATCCTCCACCAGACCCTGCGCTTCTTTAATAGCACCGTCCATCTCGTACTTCAAATCATCATCGGCCTTTAACGCAGCTTTATAAGCCTCGCTTGCGGCCTTATACTGCTTTTCCCGATTTTTTTCCGATGCGACCTCGAGACGCGAGGTGGCTCGTTCCATATTCTCATGGCTCAGGTTCAGATCCTGATCGGCCCTTTGTAACGCGATCTCGAAGTCATGTTCCGCACTTTGCGCATCGGCATTGATCCGTTCTATTTTGCTCTGGGTGTCCGATGAGCTCGAGCCGTCCGATATGCCTGCCTGTTGATACTGGAGTTCTAGCCTTCGCAGCTCCGTCTCATTTTTGTATATCTCATCCTCGATAGGGCTTCTGTCTAATGTCACCAGAAGGTCGCCTTTCTTGACTGCGTTACCCTCCTTGACATGCAGTTGCTTCACAATTGCTCCCTTTAATGCGCTGACCGAGACCTCCTGAGCCGAACGGATGGTTCCGTTT